>NZ_CP048272.1:319100-638201 GCF_019469425.1 Bifidobacterium asteroides
AGACCCAGCAGCTGGTCCAGGGGTCCATCAATCTGGATCAGTGGGCCAAGGCTATCGACGACAAGATGGCCTCGGTCAAGTAGGAAGGGGCTGGACCATGGCTTCACAATCTGCGGCGGAGCGTGCCAACGCCCATCGACGGCGCACGCTCGGCCTGCGGCAGGATCTGACCTCTTTCTGGTTCCTCCTGCCTATTTTGGCCGTCTTCGTCGTTCTCTTCGCCGTGCCGCTGGCGCAGACCATCATCTACTCGATGACCGACTTCAACGGCTACAGCCTGAACATGCACTATGTGGGCTGGAAGAACTACCACAGCGTGTTCACCGACTCCTCGACCATGCAGGGACTTGTGTTCACCATCCTGTACGCCGTGGCCCAGACGGTCCTGGTGACCATCTTCGCCATCCCTTTGGCTGTTACGCTTAACCGGAAGTTTTGGGGCCGCAACTTCGCCCGTTCCCTGTTCTTCTTCTTCAGCGTGCCATCGCTGGCCATCATGGGCATGGTCTGGAAGTACATCTTCTCGCCCATGAAGTCAGGCGTCTTCAACACCGTCCTGGGTGTCTTCGGCCTTGGGCCGGTACCCTGGCTGTCCAATTCGACCCTGGCCCGGTGCTGCGTCATCTTCATCGCAGTCTGGGCGCAGATAGGCTGGCACGCCACGCTCTACCTGGCCTTCCTGCAATCCATTCCCGAAGACCTCTATGAGCAGGCCACGGTGGACGGGGCCAGCAGCCGCCAGCAGTTCGTCCACATCACCCTGCCCCAGCTAATCCCGGGCATCGTCACCTCCAGCTTCCTGCTTATGTCAGGCGGCCTCAAGGTCTACGACCTGCCCTACACCATGACCAAGGGCGGCCCCGGGTACTCCACCTATACGGTGACCCAGTCCATCATTCAACAGGGTATCGGCCAGTCCCAGTATGGGCTGGGCTCGGCTCTAGCAGTCCTGTTCACCGTGGCCACGGCCCTTGTGGTCTTCGCTCAGATGGGCGCCGCCGGTCTGATTTCCAGGAGGTTCCAATGAGTAGCAGCAAGAGCCCGACCCTGACCCTGAGCCAGCGGGAACGGCGGCGTTCGGCGGTCAGGAGCGTGGTGGTGCTGATCATCGCCCTGATCTGCGCCGTGCCCCTCTGGTACATCCTGATCAACACTTTCAAGACCGTCCCCGACATGGCCACCAATCCCCTGGGCCTGCCCAAGCAGTGGACGCTGCGCAACTACACGCGGGCCTTCGCCACGGTGCCCATTGTCCGAAGCCTGGTCAACACCCTGATTGTCACCTTCTTCGGCGTTCTCCTCCAGGTGCTGATCGGAGCTTTGGCCGCCTATGGGATGATCCTGCGCAAGTCGATTTTCACCTCGGTCATCGGTGTGATTCTCATGATCGCCTTCGTCATTCCGACCCAGTCCACCCTGATTCCCCTCTACCGGATGGAGTCCAGCGTGGGGCTGGTCAACACGCTCCTGGGCCTGATCGTCATGTACCTGGGCGGGGCGGTCTTCTGCTACTTCCTGATAGTGGGCTACATGCAGTCCCTGCCCTTCGAGGTCATTGAGGCCGCCAGGATCGACGGGGCCGGGCCCCTAAGGATCTTTTGGAGCATTGTGCTGCCCCTGATCAGGCCCATCCTGACCACAGTGGTGGTCTTCCAGACCATGTCGACCTGGAACGACTTCATGACGGCCAACGTCTTCATCAGCAGCTCCGACCTGCGCACCATCGTCCTGCAGGTCTACAACGCAGTCGGCCAGTTCACCACTGACTGGCCCAGCTTCATGACCATTACGGTCCTGGCCCTGATTCCGGTCTTCGTTTTCTTCATCTTCTGCCAGAAGTGGATCGTCTCCGGGCTGGTTGCCGGAGCGGTCAAGGGGTAAGGCGACCAATCGGAAGGTCGTAGTCTATGGAGGCGGTTGGGGGTTCCGGCCGTTCCGCTCGTAAGGAATCGGAGTCACAGTCCATGGAGGAATTCGCAAACGCACATCCAGGATCGAAGAGGATGGGATTGGCAAGCAACCCGCTGCATCGCTACTGCGCGGACCCGGATCTGGTCATGATCGGGGACCGTTGGTACCTGTACTGCACCGAGGATGGTCTGCCTGAATGGACCTCGCATGCCTTCTACGTTTATGAATCCGTGGACCTGTGCCATTGGACCCGCAGAAAGATTCTGGACCTGGACCAGGTCCCTTGGTGGCATGGGGGACAGGGTGCCTGGGCTCCCTGCCTGCTGATGCGTCAGGGAACCTGCATCCTATATTTTGTGGCCGACGGACAGATCGGCCAAGCAGTCGCACCTGGTCCAACCGGTCCCTTCCGGGCGGCCCAGGAGCCATTCATCGCCCGGGGGGACTACGACTGCCTGCCCATCGATCCCTCGGTCTTTGTGGATGACGACGATGTGCCCTATCTGCTATGGGGCAATGGCCGTGCCTACATGGCACGGCTGAGTCCGGACGGCCGGCGCCTGGAGGACGGCTCGGTGCACTCCGCCGTGCCTGACAACTTCCGCGAGGCCATCACTGTCTGCCGACGGGGAGACATCTACTACGCCTCCTGGTCGGAGAATGACACCAGGGATCCGAGCTACCGGATCCGTTGGTCCAGCGCGCCATCGCTGGACGGGCCCTGGACTGCACCCCAGATCCTGATCGAGGCTGATTATGCCAAGGGGATTCTGGCCACGGGTCACCACTGCATCACCCGTGTGCCGGGCCGGGATGACTGGATCGTGGCCTACCACAGGTTCGCCAGGGACGGCCGGGGCGACGGCTGCCATCGCGAAATCATCTTTGACTCCTTGGATTTCGCCGATGACAGCGCCCTGGTCCAGATCCGCCCGCAAGTGGGATCCTACTGGTACCCAGCCCGGAATCCGGTTACTCCCTGACGATGGGGTGGCCGCCGAATGCGCTGCGCAGGGCGGACACCACCTTCATGGTCATGGGATCCTCGATCTTGGAGGACTGGCGGGCATAGAGAGCCGAGGTGATGGCCGGCGTGGGCACCCCCAGCTCCAGGGCGTCCGCAATCATCCACTTGGTCTCGCCGGTTTCGTCGGCCTTGCCGGCGATCCCGCTCAGATGCGGGTCATCCTTCAGAGCCTGGGCCAGCAGATCCAACAGCCACGACTGGATGACCGAGCCCTTGCGCCAGGACTCCACCACTTCGCCAGGCTCCTTGATCAGGTCGGAGGCCTCAAGGACTGCGTACCCCTCGGCCAGGGCCTGCATCATCCCGTACTCGATGCCGTTGTGGACCATCTTGGCATAGTGGCCCGCGCCGGTGCCTCCCGCGTGGACCAGACCGTAGTCGCCCTCAGGCTTCAAGGTGTCCAGGATGGGCTGGATTCGGGCCACGTCCTGGTCCGAGCCGCCGACCATCAGAGCATAACCCTTCTCCTTGCCCCAGATGCCGTTGGAGGTGCCCACGTCAACTAGGCCTATGCCCTTGGCGGCCAGGGCCTGGGCGTGTTCCTGGTCCTGGGTGAAGCGAGTGTTGCCGCCATCCACGACCAGGTCGCCGTGCTCCATCAGCTCGCCCAGCTGATTGAGAGTGGACTCAATGGGTTTGCCGGCCGGGACCATGACCCAGATCACTCGTGGTGCCTCCAGGGCCTGGACCAGGGCCTCAAGGCTGTCCACATCCCTGCCCGAGTCCGGCGCGATGTCATAGCCGACTACCTGATGACCGCCGGTGCGCAGGCGGTCTGCCATGTTCTTGCCCATGCGTCCCAGGCCAATCATGCCGATCTTCATAGTGTTAGTTCCTCTCCCTTGACTCTTAACTGCAACAGTGTGAAGTTGACCGCGATAGTTGGTTATCGGCCGCGGTCGGGCCGATTCGCGGGTGCTACTGGCGGGCTGCCTGCCGGGCGCGCTCAGCTTGAACCTGGGCGGTGTGCGCCTTGACGTCGCACTGGAGCCCCAGAGTGTCGATGACCTCTTCGGCCTCGATCTCAGGAGACATGCGCAGCCCCACGTCGATGGTCAGATGGATCTCGTCAGGTCCCAGGGGCTCCAGGTCATCGAACTGGGAGCGTAGCATCTGCGGCTTCATGAAATGGCCCTTCCGCTTGGAGAGCCGTTCCATGATGGAGTCGTAGTCCCCGCTCAGGTGGATGAAGACCACGCCCGGCATCCGCAGCCGATCACGGTAGATCCGCTTCAAAGCGGAGCAGGTAACGGTCCCGGGCGTCCCCCGGCGTATGTGGTCCTCAATCCAATCATGGATGCTGTCCAGCCAGGGCCAGCGGTCCTGATCGGTCAGGGGGATGCCGCGGGCCATCTTGTCGATGTTTGCCTGGGGGTGGAAGTCGTCGGCCTCTGCCATGTCCCAGCCCAGCTTGCGTCCAAGGTGCTCGTTCATGGTGGTCTTGCCGCAGCCTGAAACGCCCATGATGACCAGGATCGGTGTGCGGCCGTGGAAATAGTCAGATGGAACCGTGTTGTCGACCGCCGAGGGGACCTTGGGCTCCGGGTGGCTTTCTGCGCTCAGCGCGTCGGAATTCTTCAATGATGTATCTACCATGTGCAACCTTTCTGAAAAGTGATGTGACGATGATGCTCAGGAGGCGATGGGCACAAACAGGCTGGCGACCATGACCAGAACCAGGACCACGACCGACAGCAGACATTCCAGAACCGACCAGGTCTTCAGGGTCTCGCCAACGCTCAGGCCGAAGTACTCCTTGATCAGCCAGAAGCCTGCGTCGTTGAGGTGGGAGAGGAATATGGACCCGGCGCCGATGGCGATCACCAGGAGGGTGGTGGCCATCGGGGTGGCATGCATCATGGTCATGGCGTTGCTGAGGATGCCCGCCGTGGTCAGGATGGAGACGGTGGCTGAACCGGTGGCGACACGGACGAAGACCGCGATGAGCCAGCCCAACAGGAAGATGGAGATGCTTGAGGTCTCCACGAAGTTGCCGATGATCTTGCCGATGCCCGTGGCAACCAGGACGCCCTTGAAGCCGCCTCCTGCCCCGACGATCAGGAGAATGCCGGCCACTGCGGGCAGGGAGGCGCCCAGGGAATCGTTGACGGTCTTCCAGGATATTCCGGAGGCGGCCTTGAGCACCAGCATGGAAACGACCAGGGCGATGGCCAGGGCCATGACGGGGTTGCCGATGAAGTTGATGGTCTGGGCGAATCCGTCTGTGCGGTCCTTGAAACCGGGCAAGGCGATTTCGAAGATTGAGGTGAGGAGCATGAGGACGGCGGGAAGAAGGATGCAGCAGAGGGAAATGCCGAATGAGGGAAGCTTGGTCTCCTCCTTGCCGGCCTCATCGCTTTTGGCTACAAAGTCCGCAGGTGCCTGGACCGGAACCCACCGGGCAGCCACCCTGGAGAAGAGGGGGCCGACCAGGACCAGGGTGATCAGGGCGAAGGGGATGCCGAACATCATGGTCAGCCCTACATTGCCGGTTTCCTTGAACTGGCTCAGGGCGGCCAGCGGGCCGGGGTGGGGGGGTACGCAGGCATGCATGATCGACAGGCCCGCCAGGGTGGGGATCGCAACGCGCATCAAGGGCAGCTTGGTGCGTTGGGCCACCAGGATGATGACCGGCACCAGGATGACCAAGCCTACCTCGAAGAACATGGGAAGGCCGATCAGGGCTCCTATCAGGGCCATGATCCAGGGTATGGAGGCTGCGGAGGATTTGGATACCAGGGTGTTGACCACCTGGTCGGTGGCGCCGGTATCCATGAGCACCTTGCCTATCATGGCTCCCAGGCCTATCAGGATGCCTACTGACCCCATGGTGTTGCCGAACTCGCCGGTGAAGCTGGTCAAGGTCGGCATGGGGCCATAGCCTGATCCGATGCCTACCACCAGTCCGGCCGCCAGGAGGGATACGAAGGGGTGGAGTTTGACGACGGTTACCAGGAATATGAGCACCGCCAGGCTGAGTATCAGACTGACGCCCAGCTGCGTGGTGTTGAGCTTGGCGGTCCCGCCAGCGGCGATCAGGACCTGCTCGGCGGCTGCCAGGTGCAATATGGTTTGCATTGCTGCCTCTTCTCTGAGGAATCGGACGAATCCGGTCTCCCGGGTTCATTTTTTTTTATTTTGCATGACATAATATCGACCAAATGACATTATGTATGTTTTAACTGCTATAAGTGTACACGCCCTGTGGACGGCAGCGACGCTGCCGCTCCTTCATTATGGCAGGACCCATCCGTATTTCAGTACGGGACACCTCGCCGGGAATGATTGGTAGAGTGAATTTCATGGGAACCGAACCGTCGTTGCATGACAGGCTGCTCGATCAATGGGGCATGGGCATCATCACTGGCCATATAGCCCAAGGAGAGCGTCTGCCCGCCCCGGCCCTAGGTCGGGAGCTCCCCTCCCGAACGGTTACCAGAGAGGTGACCCGTGTCCTCGAATCCATGGGGCTGGTCACGGTAAAACGTAAGGTGGGAGCCGCCGTCAACCCCGCCAGGGTCTGGAACATCTACGACCCCATGGTCATCGAATGGAGACTGCGCGGACCGGATCGGGAAAGCACGCTCCACGAGCTCTCGGAGCTGCGGGGAAGCGTGGAGCCCACGGCGGCACGGCTCGCGGCATCCAGGGCCAAGCCGGAACAATGGGCCGCCCTTACTCAAGCCGCCATCGACATGGTGGCCCACGCCAACCGGGCGAATGAGTCCGACTACCTCCAGGCTGACGAATGTTTTCATAGGACACTCCTGGAATCATCAGGAAACGCCATGTTTGCTGCCCTCGGTGACGTGGTGGCCGCTGTCCTGGCGGGCCGCACCCGCCATGAACTCATGCCCCGGCGGGCCAATGAACAGGCGCTGAGGCTCCATGGCGACGTGGCGGCTCTGATCCGCCAGGGTGACGGCGATGGTGCCCGCAGGGCCATGGAGCGCATCGTTGACGAATCCGACCAGGCCATTCATGCCATGACGAGTTCGCAGGGGTAAGTCGTCACTGGCAAAAGGTTGGCATCGTCGTCGGGCTGTGGCTATCGCGACAGAGTGTGCAAGCCATCCCCGCCTCTGTTCGGCACGCCGTATGCTGACTGATTCCACGTCTGCGAAGCAAGCCAGGAATTCGCTTGGTTGCATATTTTTCAAAGAGGCAGGCCTTTTTCTGATCGGGAACAACAAGAAAGAAGGCAGCCTGCCAAGGGGGATATTACTGGCGGAGCTGCCTTCCGGCCGGGAAGCTGGGGAGCTTCCCCTGCTATGGCCACTTACTCGAGCGAAATCCTGATCAACTCATGCCTTCCTGCATTCGGTGCTTGCGTTGGGCGGCGATGGCTGCCAATGCCATAAGCCCGATCAGCAGGAGGAGGATTATCCCCCTTCCGCCGGCATTCGGCAGTATCCATGAATGCATGAAGATGTAGATATTGCTCGTGTCCGGGGTCTGCGGCTCCCCGGCCAGCGTCCATTCGATGGTGGTGGAAACCTGGCCGAATCTATGGCTGGGGGTGATAGCCTGCCAGGTCCCGTCCGGTTGCCCACTGACAATCGTTCCGTCGGCATCGCCGAAGGAAAGGCGGGTGGGAATGCCCATGGGCGGGATGGCAATGCGGGTGGCCAGCACCAGATCGGTGTTGTCGGAGCCGGTCCCGTTCTGCCCGGTGCTGTTTCGGCCGAAGCCATAGGCCGTTCCGTCGGTGCCGATGGCCAGGCTGTGGTTGTCGCCGGCGCTGATGCTTCCAGCCTTGAGCCCCTGGCTCTTGTCCTTGGGATCCCTGGCCTTGGCAGGCTGCTCGGGGGAGCGTCCATCACCGAGTTGGCCGTGGGTGTCGTCTCCCCAACCGTAGACCACCTGGTCGGTGCCGATGGCCAGGCTGTGGTTGTCTCCGGCCGCCACCTGCTGATAGGCGAAGCTGTCGGATGCGCCCCGGGGGAGGGCGACTTGAACGGGTATGGGCTCGTCGCCCCCGTCGGGTCTGACCTGGCCGTTGCTGTTCGACCCCCAGGCCCAGGCCCTCCCATCCTGATCCAGGGCCACGGAGTGGGATGACCCGGCGCTGATCCGGATGTACACGGGGCTTTCGCTCATGCCTGATGGTACTGCCAGCGGTTTGGGCACCTTGCTTTCGCTGCTTCCGTCGCCAAGGCCGAGTCTCCCATTGGCATTGGACCCCCAGGCGTATACCTTCCGGTCGGTGCCGATGGCCAGGCTGTGCTCGCTTCCTGCACTGATCTGGATGTAGGAGAAGCCGGATGCGGCTTCGCCGGGCTTGGCTACCCGGATCGGAATCGGTGAACTGCCGGTCTTGCCATCACCTAGCCCGCCTGTGATGGATCCCCAGGCATAGATGTTCCCGTCGCTGCCCAGAGCCAGGATATGCCTTCTGCCTAGGGCCACCTGAGTGAACCTGAAGCCTGGGGCTGCATCTGCCGGAAGGGCCACCTTGACAGGGATCGTGGAGGTGCTGGTGGTGCCGTCGCCCAGGCCTGTGGCGTTGGTGCCCCAGGTGTAGGCCATCCCATTGGATCCCAAGCCGATGCTCATCGTGGTGCCTGCGGCGGCCTGCAGCCAGGTGAACCCGGGTCTGGCCCCTTTCGGAGCGGCAACAGCAATGGGTTGGTTCCGATTGGTCCGCGTGCCGTCCCCAAGTTGGCCGGAGCTATTGTCTCCCCAGCTGTAGGCTTTCCCGTTGCTGCCGATCGCGAGTGAGTATCCTGACCCGGCGCTGACCTGTGACAGGCGCATGTTGCCGGCTGGCGGTGGGGTGAGGGTCACGGTCTCGCCGCCGGTATCGATGCCGCGCGTGGGGGTGAGGGTCCACTTGGCGTTTGCAGGGCTCCACCTGGCTTTCAGGTTGTGGCCTTGCTGAATGGGTTGGGTGAAGTCATAGGCGGCATTCCCGTCGAACCACCCGTCGAATTGTTGACCTGGTTTGGCGGGATTGGCAGGTCGGGTGACGGTGGTGTCCTCGTCTGCGGTCTGCGATGGTGGTGTGGGCGAGCCTCCGTCGCTGTCGTAGGTGATGGTGTAGCGCTCAGGGGTATAGGTGAAGTCGAGGACAGCATCTGGTTGGGGAAGACCGTTCTGGTTCCAGTGGATGACGAGAGGTATCGTGCCGGGTCGATGCCGTCTGGGTGGCGCGATGACGGTCCAGGCGCCGTCCGGCTGTCGGGAGGGATCGGCTCCTGGCATCCCGCCGAAATCGATGGAGGCGACCTGCAGGTCGGGGTAGTCGATGGCGACGGGTTTGGCTCTGCTGGTGGTGGTGTTGTCGCCGAGTTGGCCCTGGGTGTTGTCGCCCCATGCGTGCAGGGTTCCATGGCTGTCGATGGCGAGAGTGTGTCCGGTGCCGCCGGCGGTGCGGACCCAGGTGGCGTCGGAGGCAGGTGCGTCGATGGCGACGGGTTTGGCTCTGCTGGTGGTGGTGTTGTCGCCGAGTTGGCCCTGGGTGTTGTCGCCCCATGCGTGCAGGGTTCCATGGCTGTCGATGGCGAAGGATGCATGGCCGCCGGCGGAGATGGCGGTGATGGTTGCGGGCAGACCGGGTTTGACGGGTCGGCCGGTCTCGGTGCCGCTGCCTGCGCCGAGTTGGCCCTGCTGATCGGAGCCGAACGTGTACGGAATGTCGTCGCCAGTGTCGGCGTCGGAGCCGATGGCGAAGGTGTGGTCGGTGCCGGCGGTGACATGCAGCCATGTGAAGGCGGGGGATGTGCCGGTCGGGGCCTGGACCTGGGTCGGGGTACCGACGGAGCCGCCCGTGTTTCCGTCGCCGAGCTGGCCGTGGTTGTTGTCGCCCCAAGCGTACATGCGGCCGTTGTTGGCGATGGCGAGGGTATGGCGGCCGCCGGCTTGGATCTGTGTGTAGACCAGCCATGAGGGGGTGGCGGGAGGCATGGCCCGCATGGTCGGGGTACCGGTGGAGCCGCCCGTGTTTCCGTCGCCGAGCTGGCCTTGGGTGTTGTCCCCCCAGGTCCACGCCCTGCCCTGGGTGTCGAGGGCGGTCATATGGCCGTCGCCGGCGCTGATCTGGGTGAACCTGGTGTCCCCGGTATCGGCCTGCCGTGGTGTCGGGTCGTCACCGCTGGTGGTGCCATGGCCGAGTTGGCCGTGGTCGTTGTCGCCCCAGGTCCAGATGCGTCCCTGGGTGTCGAGTGCCGCGGAGTATTTGTCGCCTGCGGTGGCTTGGGTGAATCGGGTGTCATCGGGGGTGGGAACGCTGGTGGGGGCGGAGCGTCTGGCCCGGTCGGGATTGCCGAGTTGGCCGTGGTCGTTGTCTCCCCAGGCATACAGACGGCCGTCGCTGGATACGGCCAGCGAATGGGTGCCGTCGGCGCTGATGCCGGCCAGGCGGGTGTTGGTCGCGTAGTCGGGCGGGGTCAGGGTCAGACTGGTGCCTCCGGATGTGCGACCTGAGGCAGGAGAGCGGGTCCAGGGGCCTGGTCGGCTCCATCTGGCAGTGATGGTTGTATCGCTGGTGACGGGCTGGGTGAAGTCAAAGGCAACGTTGCCCTGGAACCAGCCGTCGAACCTGTATCCTGCGCGGCCCGGGTCGGCCGCGGGTCGGACGGCCTGTCCCCAGTCGTCTACGTTATGGCTGGTGACCGGGTCGCCGTTGGCCGGGTCGAATCGGACCCGGTGGCTGACTGTGAGATACGTGTAGGTCAGGGCAGCCGTGCCGGAATCCAGGTTCCGTCGTGACCAGGAGACTTTGACATCCACCGGGCCCGGAGCGTGCGCCGGCGGGCGCACCTTCCAGGAGCCGTCAGGGTTCCTGACCGGCACGATCATCGATGGCTTTCCGTCGAAGGTGACGGAGGACACGGTCAAGGGCCATGGGAACCATACGCTCGCCGGTCTCGGATTGGCCGCCGCTGCCCCGTTGCTGGTGTTGACGCTGTTGATGCCGAGCTGTCCCCAGTCGTTGCGGCCGAAACTGTAGACGTTGCCGTCCGACCCGATGATCAGCATGTGCCAGTGGTTGCTGCCGATGGTGAGGCTGAAGTAGGTCAGGCCGCTCGTCGCCCCGTCCGGTTTGGGTATGCGCGTGGGTGTGGCTACGCCTGAGTCGCTACCGTTGGTGGAGGTGGTGCCAAGCTGGCCGTATTGGTTGCTTCCCCATGCCCAGGCGCCCGTGTCGGTGATGGCGGTGGAAAAGTCCCAACTTGCATTAATGTCTATGGCGCCGGTCAGGCCCGGTACCCGTCCTGGGCGGGTGCGTTCTCCGCTGCGTCCCAGCTCATTGTGCTTATTGCCTCCCCACGTATAGATGTTGCCGTCGGTGGCTATGCCCATGGATACGTATGCACCGGCGCTGATCGCGGTGAACTTCAGATCTGTGGCGACTGGGCCTGGTTTGTCGGCGGGGTAGGCATCGCTGGAATCGCGCCCCAGTATACCGTAGTAGTCGCTAAGGGTGTTGGTTTTTTCATAGCGGCCCCAGGTCCAGGCGGTGCCGTCGGCGGCCAAGGCCATGGAATCCCGGTCGCCGGCGCTGATCGCGGTGAAGGTGGTTCCCTCGGGCATGGCCACTTTCGTAGGGGTGATGTCGTTCATGGAACCGTCGTAGGGCGGGCGGCCGAGCTGGCCGTCCTTGTTTTGCCCCCAGGTCCAGACGTTGCCGTCCCGGTCCAGGGCCATGGAATGGATGTTGCCGGCGCTGATGGCGATGAACTGAACATTTGGAGGGGTGGAGGCAAGACCCGGCGTGGGATAGCAGTTACCCACTCCCACGGATCCGCGCCCCAGACGTCCGGCTTCGTTGTTTCCCCAGGTCCAGATTCTGCCGTCCCGGTCCAGGGCCATGGAATACCAGCCACCATTGGAGACATGGGTGAACTTCACGCCATCGGGCACCTTGACCATCACCGGGGTGGTTCGACGCGCCGAGGCGCCTTCCATTCCGCCGGTGCCCAGTTGGCCGCAGTCGTTTCTTCCCCATGCATAGGCGTTCCCGTCGCTGCCCAACGCCAGGGAATGAAACTGTCCCGAGGACACCTGGGAGAAGGCGATGCGGTTCGGAGGGTCGATGCGCACATCGTTGCCACCGATCCGGGGACCCGACGTGGGGTGGATCGACCACTGGTTATTGCCGAATGTCCACCTGGCGGTCAGCGTGGTGGGCCCCTTGATGGGTCTGCTGAAGTCGTAGGCGACATTTCCCTGGAACCAGCCGTCAAATGTCCAACCCGCCTCGCTTGGATCGTCCGGGCGTTGGATGGTGTCACCTACGGCGACCTGCTGGTTGGGTATTGGGTCGCCGTGCTCCGACTTGAAAGTGACGGCGGCGCAGTGCCGGTGTAGGTGAATCTCTGGCTGGTGTCGTCGGGTTGGCTTGCACCTGTGGCGTCAGCGGACTGGATGGTGAGGGTGACGGTGCCCAGATGGTGCCGGGGGGAGGTAACGTGCCATCCGTCGGCGCGTTTGGTGACGCCGCCGACGTTGTGGCTGTCGCCGAAAAGAACGGAGGCTATCCGCCGGTCGGTTGACCGCCAGACCATGCCTGGCTTCGGATTGGCTGCCGCTGATCCGCTCGTTGCGCTGTTGGTGGTGTTGGTGCCGAGTTGGCCGTAGTCGTTGCGGCCCATGCTGTAGGTGTTTCCGTCAGACCCGATGACAAGCATGTGGAGGCTGGTGTTTCCTGTGTTGAGGCTGGTGTAGGTGAAGGGGGCGGGTGTTTCGTCGGGGGTTGTCATGCGGGCGGGGATGGTCGTGTCGGTGTTGGTGCCGAGCTGGCCGTAGTCGTTGCTTCCCCATGCCCAGGCACCGGTGTCGGTGATGGCGGTGGAGTAGTTCCAGCCGGCGTTGATGTCTGTGGCGCCGGTCATGCCGGGAACCTGTCCTGGTCGGGTCGTGTCGCCGGAGCGTCCCAGTTGTTTTGAACTGTTGCCTCCCCAGGTGAGTACGGTGTTGTCGGCGCCGATAGCCATGGAATGGTTGTATCCAGCACTGATTGCGGTGAACTTCCGGTCGGTATCGACCTGGCCGGGCCTGTTGGCGGGGGCGGCATCGGTCGGCGTGCGGCCCAGTACGCCATAAAAGTCATCTCTTGTGCCGCCGTTGTCCCCCCAGGTCCAGGCGGTGCCGTCGGCGGTCAGGGCCATGGAATGGTAAACGCCTGCGCTGATTGCCGTGAAGAGGGTTCCCTCCGGCGCGGTCACCTTTGCCGGCGTGTTGTCGCTTGCCTTGCTGCCGTATGGAGGACGGCCGAGCTGGCCGTTGTAATTGACGCCCCAGGTCCAGATGTTGCCTTTGGTGTCCAGGGCTAAGGAATGCAGGTTCCCGGCGCTGATAGCTTTGAAGGTTGTGCCTGATGGGATGTCAGCCAGGCCGGGTGTGGAGTAGGAGCTGTTGACAGAGCCGCGGCCCAGTCGTCCGCCATCGTTGAATCCCCAGGTCCAGATCCTGCCGTCGCGGTCCAGGGCCATGGAATACCAGCCGCCTGCGGACACTTGGGTGAATTTGACGCCCGCGGGCATGGATACCGGCACCGGAGTCGTTCTACTCGCCGTGGTCGTCCCGTCGCCCAGTTGTCCGCAGTCGTTTCTACCCCATGCGTAGGCGTTCCCGTCGCTGCCCAATGCCAGGGAATGGTACTGGGCAGCGGACACCTGAGCGAGTCGGACCGGGTCCTTTGGCGAATTCACCGTTACGTCTGTGCCGCCCTGCCAGGGGCCGCTCGTGGGGTTGGTCGCCCATTGCCCCCATCTGGCCTTGAGATTCGTATCCTTAGTGACGGGCCTGGAGAAATCGTAGGGGACATCGCCCTGGAACCAGCCGTCGAATGTCCAGCCCGGGCGGGATGGATCGTCATGCGGCCAGGAAGCGGTTCCGCCGTCGGCCACGATCTGTTGGGCGGGCATGCCCGTGGTGCCCTCATCTGATGTGAACTGCACCGTATGGGTTCCGTCGTTTCTTGGCGACGGGCCTGGAGACTGCTGTGTGGCGGCCAGAGAATTCAGCGTCGCCAGGGGTGAAGGATGGCTCCCTGATGCCGGCTGAGGGTTCGTGGGCTGGATCAGTGGTGTTGATTGGGCGGTTTGTGGGGATGGATGCTCGGAGGGTGTTGCTATGAAAGAGGGTGAAGGATGGCTGTCTAGTTCGGGGACTGACGGCCTTGGGGCCGGGGCTTCTCTCTCACCCCCCCCCCCCCTGATTTCAGACTCTGCCAATGCATCGGTGTCTGATTGCTCAGCACCGGCAGCATGCGCATCTGCCATGAGCCCCAGGCCCATGGCAGCGAGCACAGCGAAGACACAGATAATAGGGCGTGAGACACGCCTAGAAGCAACACGCATGAAAGATGCCTTCCCAACATGCTGCCCTCGATATTTCTTAGAACCTGATTTCTTCAACCCCATGAATAACCAGGAGAGGGCAGTTCAATACACTGCTTAGCACTATAACACCTCGTTCCTGTCTTGAGGGGATACTCGGCGAAGGAGGATTCCTGCCTTCGTGGGCCTGAAAAAGACCCCCGAGCTGAAGCGCGGGGAGGCGAGTGTGACGAAATGCCATCAGGGGAACGGTTTTGAGGCCGTCCCACAACCTGGATCGGGTGGGCTTGCCAGTCACGTTATCCTATGCGGCGCGACTTTCGCACAGCGCTGCTGACGCTGTGCGGTCGGCCGAATCATGGCTGGTGTTCGGGATCTTAGCCAAGCTGGCTTGCGGCGTCCTCGTCAAGCAGCCATAAGGTCTGTTCGGTACCCCTGGCGAATGAGGAGGGGACGTGGGGGTTGTCCTCATCCCTCAATGCTTCCTTCACGGCTTGGGCCTTTTCTTGGGTGGAAGTGAAGAGCCAGACTTTGGGGGTACGGCGGATGAACGGGGTGGTCATGGTCACTCGCAGCGGTGGGAGCTTGGGCGAATGGCTGACGCCTGCCACCAGCGTGGTTTCGTCGCTGATCAGCGCCTCGGGGCGGTCAGGGAAAAGCGATGCGTAGTGGCCGTCTGGCCCTACGCCGAAAACGGCTAGGTCCATATGGCCATGGGGGCCGATCCCCCGAATGATTTCATCCTGGTAGGTCCGTGCCGCCTGGGCCAGTGCTTCTGTGTCGTCGGCCTCGCTCGCCCTTGCGATCTGGTCGGGGGTACGAATATCAGCCGGCATTTCATGAACATGGTCCGCAGGTAGATCACCCTTGTCGATGAGCCTGCCGAACCAGGCATCCCGGGCTTGTTTGGCATTGCGTTCAGGGTCTTCCGGGCTCACGAATCTCTCGTCGCTCCACCACAGATGAACCCGCTTCCAGTCGATGCTCGCTGCAAGATCACTGGTCCCCATCAGTGCGTAGATTTCCGCCGCGTCCGTTCCACCGGTCAAAGCCAGGTCCGCCCGCTCCTGACGTGCCAGGATGTCCCCTAATTCGATCAGTATTCGCGCGGCTGTGGCCTTGTTGAGCAGGCTGGTGCTGGCATAGCGGATGATTGTACGCTCGGTCATGGCGTCTCCTTCATGGCTGTGATGTCTATCATACTTGCGCGCTTGCGCCTCCAGTGGCTCCCGGCGCCGAGCCAGCCGTCATCTGGTCACCGTTCATGCACCATGGGCCAGCCCCTGCTGATGACATCCCGATAGACCTCATCAGGATCCAGACGTCCCATTTCCTCGCTCATGCAGTCAACGGCGGTTCGCAAAGGCATGGAGATGGTCTGGCTGGCCTGGCCAGGCTGGTTGATTCTGGCCTGGTCGGCCTTGTGACGTTCCGTGCTCATGGTTCCGTCGCTGCGTTTGAAGAAGACCCCGGTGATGGCCTGGGCCTGTGGATCACGCTCAATCGTGACCGGCACCCCAAGCTTCAGAGCCAGCCAGGAAGCCAGGAGCTCCAAGGGCAGGAAGTGCGTCTGGCCGGTCACCCGCACTGAGGTTACGGGCAGATGCGGTGGTTGATCCATCATGGAAGCGAGCAAGGCTCGCCAGATCGTGGTTCTTGTCCAGGAGAGGTCCACGTCAGCAGTACCCGAATGCTTGAGGAGGGAGGTGAAGGCGGTCTGTGGGTCGTCGGCTTCCATGGCATCGGTGATGCGGCTGGTGGCCATGGCCCCGATCGGGTCCTTGGATGGGTCCTGGGGTGGATTGGCGGGCCACCAGACCACCAGGGGGGCGTCCGGGACCAACAGCGGGATGACCAAGGCATCGGAATGGCTCAGGAGGGCCAGGACCGGCCTGAGCACTATTATCTCGCCGGCTCCTGCATCTGATCCGAAACGGATTTCGGCATCCAGCGTGCGGTCACCGTCATGGTTGGTGTTCTTGTAGGAGACGCAATCTTCTGAGGACTGTGCCGCAGCGGTCCGCTGGTCCGCCTCTTGCTCGGCCTGATGGTCTTCGGCATTGGTCACTATGGCGATGACCCGGCAGGGGTGTTCACGACTTGCGGCGTTTACGGTCTCCAGGGCCGTCTCCAGATGGGCCTGCTCGGTGACGATGACCAGGGTCAGCACTCTTCCCTGGGCGGCCTCTCCACGTTCAACGTGGAGCTCGTCAATCTCCTGGGCGATGGCGGAGGTAGTGGTGTTGTTCAGTCTGACGATCATGGCATCCTCCAGTGGTATCCGTCGCGTGCCAGCATCAGATCAGCCTCCCGCGGACCCCAGGTGCCGGCGCAGTAGGGCTGGGGCTGGCCCTGTCCGGCCCAGAACTCCTCGATGGGGTCCAGGATCTTCCAGGAGAGATTGACCTCCTCGGTGGTGGGGAAGAGGGGAGGGTCGCCCAGGAGCACGTCCAGGATCAGCCGTTCATAGGCCTCCGGGGAGGCCTCGGTGAATGAACGCCCGTAGGAGAAGTCCATGTTGACGTCACGCACCTCCATGGCCGAGCCGGGAGTCTTGGCCCCGAAACGCAAGGTCACGCCCTCATCGGGCTGTACGCGGATGACTACGGCGTTGGCGCCCAGTTCCCGGGTGGCTGTGGCCTCGAAGGGCAGATGAGGTGCACGCTTGAAGACGATGGCGATCTCGCTGACCCGCTTGCCCAGGCGCTTGCCTGTGCGCAGGTAGAACGGGACGCCAGCCCAGCGGCGGGTATCCACGTCCAGCCTGATGGCCGCATAGGTCTCGGTGGTAGAGGAGGGATCAATCCCGTCCTCATCCAGGTAGCCGACCACATGCTGGGAACCCTGCCAGCCTGCCGTGTACTGGCCCCGGGCGGTGTGGGCCGCCAGATCCTTGGGAAGGCGGACAGCGGAAAGGATCTTGGTCTTTTCGGCTGTCAGATCTGATGCTGAGAAGGAGACCGGCTCTTCCATGGCCGTCAGGGCCATCAGCTGCAGGAGGTGGTTCTGGATGACATCCCGAGCCGCTCCGATTCCGTCGTAGTAGCCGGCCCTGCCGCCGATGCCCATGTCTTCGGCCATGGTGATTTGCACGTGGGAGACGTAGTTGGAGTTCCAGACTGGTTCGAACATCATGTTGGCAAAGCGCAGGGCCAGGATGTTCTGCACAGTCTCCTTGCCCAGATAGTGGTCGATGCGGAAGACCGAATCCGGCTCGAAGACTTGGGAGACCACCCGGTCAAGCTCCTTGGCCGAAGCCAGGTCGCGGCCGAAGGGCTTCTCGATGATGACCCGTCGCCAGGCCCCCTGGGTGGAGTGGGAGAGCCCCGATTCGGCCAGCTGGCGGGCCACTTGGGGAAAGGCCTTAGGCGGCACCGACATGTAGAAGGCATGGTTGCCACGGGTGCCCCGGACCCGGTCCAGCTCCGAGACGGTGGCCGACAGGCGACGGAAGGCCTCCGCATCGTCGAAGCTGCCCTTGACGAAGCGCATGCCCTGGCTCAGATGTCGCCAGGTGGACTCGTTGAAGGGGGTGCGGCAGTGGGCGCGGACGTTCTCCTCTGCAAAGGCCACGAACTGCGGGTCGCTCCAGTCGCGCCGCCCGAAGCCGATCAACCCGAAGCTGGCTGGCAGCAGTCCCCGGTTGGCCAGGTCATAGACGGCCGGCAGAAGCTTTTTCTTGGCCAGATCGCCGGTGACGCCGAAGATGACCAGGGAGCTGGGGCCCGCGATGCGCGGCATGCGCAGATCGCGGGGGTCCAGCAGGGGGTTGTGCCAGGGCGCCTGTCGGCCGCCGTCCTCGTCGGGGGGAGCGGGCTGGTCGGCGGAGCGCGCAAGTGGTGAAGTGTCCATAGTGCTCCTCGTGAAATACCGTGGCTTCCAGTCTACTGTCGGCAATAGAAGGCAGGGCTGATTATCCGCTGAAGGTGCATAAGCGTCGCAAAGGTCACATTTGCGGCAAGGATCCCTAGAATGGTCGGTATGATTCCCAATGTTCCCATGGCCGAAGCCCTGCACCGTCAGTATGCGCCCTCACAAGCCGCCTATGAACTGATACACACCCACTGCCAGATCATCGCCGCCCTCGCGGTGCGGATGGCCGACCAGGTCAACGAACGCCTGCTGCGCGGTGATGACCCTGACGGGGTTTTGCCCGAGCGGCCGCTGGATCGTGACCTGGTCCGCACAGGTGCCCTGCTGCACGACATCGGCACCTACCGGATCCTCAAGGATGACGGCTCCCAGGGTCGGCCTCTGACCTTCCAGGGTCAGCGGTACATAGAACACGGGCTGGAGGGCTACCGCCTGCTGCTGGACGCTGAGGTGGATGAGTCGGTGGCTCAGTTTGCACGCAACCACACGGGGGTGGGGCTGACCCGCCGCCAGGTGGAGGAGGAGCATCTGAACCTGCCGCCGGACGACTATCTGCCGGTCAACCCCGAGCAGGAGGTGGTCATGTATGCGGACAAGTTCCACAGCAAGCACCAGCCGCCTATCTTCGTCTCCGAGCCCACTGCCGCCAAGCGCACGGCCAAGTATGGTCCCGACAATCTGGCCCGCTGGAGGCAACTAGTAGCCCGGTATGGAGTGCCGGACCTGCAGCCCCTGGCTCAGCACTATGGCATGACCATCGTCTGATCCGGCCGGACCGGCCCCCAGGAACTGCGGAAGCGGCCGCCGAATTCACGCAGCATCCACGGGTCTGGTTGATAGGGGTCGACTGGATCGGTCCGGCAGGCTGCGACGGCTTTCAGGAAAGAGGCCATGCCCTGCGATCCATAAGCGTAAGGGGCTGCACACCAGACCGGGTTTCCTTCCAAAATGAGAGGCCGATCCGACCCGCGCAGGAAGGCCAGATCCACGCTGATCGGAGCAGGAGATCGACCCTTGGCTGCCTGAAGGGCACAGCCTTCGGCGATCGTTTGATGCTTGGGATCGAAAACGGCGCCGTCAAAGACCGTGGTAATGACTCTGGAGTCCTCGCCTTCATGCAGGCAGTAACCGCTGGAGGCTGCAATCCGGTCCCTGTCGATGATGACCCGCCACTCCTCATGGATACTGGGCAAATGGGCCTGGATGCGAATCAGCGATCGTGCAGGGGCCGTCCGCAGATCGCTCTGCAGATCTTCAAGGGTTCGTCGGGCTGCAGGCAGGCCCGATACCCGGCCGGCGGCCAGCTGCGACCAGGGGCGCTTCCCCAGGCCCGATGGCAGTCGGCGCCAGGTCAGGATGATTCCAGCCGTCACAGTCAGAATCCTGCGTCCGGTCAGGGATCGGTCCAGCCCATCCAGCCACATGGTCGGTGGGGCTGACAGGACCCATGAGGGACGGCCTTGGGATGCCAGCCAGGCGTTCTGGGCGATTAGCAGCCCTGGCGTGATCCATACGGCTTCCTTGACGCCGACCTCCCGAACGGGTCCGAATCCATGGTGATGATGCAGAATGACCCGCTGTTGCGGGTTTGGGCCCTTGCTGCACGAATCGATTTGTTCGGCCATGACCCTGGGTATCCACTCCTCATGGGTAATGACTGAGCAAGCCAGTGCAGTGCTGTCCATCCCCGGCCCGGAAGGTTGGAGTTCAATCGACGATGAATCGGTCGTCGTAGGTGCCCTCGTCTACGGTGTCCGAACCGCCTGAGGTCAGGATGATCACAGTGCAGTCATGACGGCGGGAGACCCGCTTCAGCGTGGCCAGCAGGGTGTCCCAGTCGCCCGGTTCCAGCCCCTCGGTGGGTTCGTCGGCGACGAGCACGTCGCACTCGCAGCACAGGGCACGGGCCACGGATGCCAGACGGAAGTCCAAGTGGCCCAGATCAGCGGTCAGCCTGTCCTGCAGACGCTCCGGGAAACCCACCTCATCCAGCAGATGACGGGCCAGATTGTCCTTGGGACCCAGGAAGGTGCGCCCGCTGGCATCCATGGTGTAGACAAGATTCTGCACAGCGGTCAGGTCGCGTCTCAGGGCATCGGTACCAAAGATGGCTCCAATCTGGTGGCCGCGATAGTCGGAGGCCAGCAACTGACGCAGGTCCGTGCCCCGGAAGAGCACACTGCCCTGGGTGGGGGCGCGCAGGCCGGTTATCAGGGCCATCAGAGCGGCCCTTCCGGACGGCGAGGTGGTCTCCACCGAGTAGATGCGGCGACGCTGGAATTCCAGATCGACATCGTCCAGGATCTGTTCGGGGCGACCCTGGACCTTGCGCGTGTAATCCACGTGCTTCAGGGAGAGCACCGGATAGCCGCCAGGAACCAGCACCCGCTGGTCATCGGTTTCCAGCAGCGGGCCCTCCTCCTTACCGTCGTCGGGATCTTCGGCATTGTCCTGCTCGATGACCACCTTGAAAGCGGCCATCGACACGTCCTCTTCAGAGGAAGCATCCTCCTCGGACTTCTTGTTCGTCTGAGTAGCTGCTTCTTCGCCGGATCCGTGCAGGAGTTCGGCGCTGGCATTCTCGCCGGTTTTTTGCTCAGCGTCGGCCGTTGCTTGAACCGCTTGTTTCTGATCAGTTTCTGCCTGGTCGGCGGCCTTGGCCGCAGCCTTTTCCTGGGACTCTTCGTCTGACCGCTGGTCCGATGTCTTTTCGCTCATGCCTCGTCCTCCAGGTCGTTGGTGTATAGCTGGGCGGTTCTGAAGGCCGCCACCCTGGCGGCTGCTGCCAGTGCGAGGATCAGGCAGACGGCCAGGCCAATCAGGATCAGCTTCCAGATCAGACCAGCATCAGGCATGCTGGCCAGGCTCCCCAGCCGGAAGAGCGACCGGCCCAGCGGCCGACTGATTGCGGCGCCCAAAGCCAGGCCCAGGGCCAGTCCGGGCAGGGTGAGCAAGAGGGTCTCCAAGGCGAACTGCCAGCCCAGCCGGGCCTTGTGAACCCCGATGGTGATGGCCATGCCGATTTCGTTGACTCGACCGCGCAGCATGAGGATTAGGCAGCCCAGCAGAATCAGCCCGCCCAGCAGGCAGGCCAGGATGATGGCGGTTCGCGCTTGGTCGGCGGCCTGGTGGACCGGCTCCATCCGCCGCTGGTAGGCCTTCAGGCTGGGGGAGTCGATGTCGTACTGCGAGGTCTTGAGCCCGTCCTTGCGCAGCTCCTTGATAAACTTCTGGTAGGTGCTCGGCGAATCCAGAACGAAGGCAACGAGCAGTTCGTGACCAGGGTCACCGGGCTTGCTGGCCGAATCCAGCCCCAGCATGGCAAAGGTGGGATAGGCCGTGTAGATGGCTCGGTTGGCTGCCTGGTCGGCGGCTTTGCGGTAGTGATAGATGCCCGAGACGGTCAGCTTGACCTGCTGACCCTGCTGGCCGGGATCCTTGATGGTCAGGGTGTCGCCCATCTTGAGCTTGTTGGCCTGTGCCATCTGCTTGGAGATCAGCACAGTCTGGGTGCCTGAGGCATTCTGTGAGGCGTAGTCCAGCCCCTTGCCCTGGTCCAGCACAAAGGGGCCGTGAGGAAGGGTGGGCTCGGCTGCCTTGTCAGAGACACCCACCAGGGAGTAGGCGCCTGACTGAGGCAGCCCCTCCGGGCTGATATTCGCGGTCTCATGGAAGTAAGCCTTGTACTGCATGCCATCCATCTGCAGGCGCTGGGCATACTTGGAATACTCGTTCCAGCCCAGGGGGGAGGCCTTGGTTCCCTTGCGCGGGCTGATGACGGCGTCCACCTGTTGGGATTCGTAGCCTGTAGTACGTGCCCTGGTGTCAGCTTGAAGTACGGTGGCCGCCGTCGTGGCCAGAGCCGTCACGACCAGGCAGGCCAGAACCACGACCAGGCTCCGCGCCGCATGCCGCCTGATGGTGAACCAGGCGTTCTTGAGAACGAACATGACACCCTTCCTGATAGCGTTCCAGGGGTGACCGGGCGGCCCACAATGGCGGGCCTTAAGTCCGGTCGCCGTCCTCCAGTCTAGCCAAGGACGCTCCCAAGCTAGCGGTGCGAACTTGGAGCTTGCTGAATGTCCTGCTAGGCCTCTGGTCGCTCGGCATGGGAGAAGTTGCGCACCTTCAGGGAGACGGCCAGAGCAGCCAGAATCAGCACCAGGGTAAAGATCAATCCGCAGTGGGTGCCCCTGGTGAAGGCCTGGGCTTTATCAGCTCCGGCTGCCTGCCCTTCGCCCATGGCCAGCAGGGAGGTGGTGATGGCCGTGGCCACGGCTCCCACAATCTGCTGCATGGTGTTGATGATGGTGCTTCCGTCGCCGGACTGTGGGCCGTTCAGAGAGTTGAGCGCGTAGGTCTGTGCCGGTGACATGGCCAGGGGGCAGCCGATCATCAAAATGATGTGGGCTGCTACCACCAGGGCCACAGGGGTGTGCGGGCTGGTGAACAGGAGGATGATCGTCCCTACCAGTGCGATGAGGAATCCGCAACGGACGGGCATGCGGGCTCCGAAGCCGTCATAGAGCCGGCCGGCGAAGGCTGAGACCAAGGCGTTGATGGCGCCCCCGGGCAGCATGAGGATGCCGGTCATGGCCACGGGCAGGAGCAGCCCCCGCTGCAGGAACTGGGGCAGCAGATACATGGAGGAGAGGATGACTGCGAAGTCCAGCATGACCAGGGTGGCACCGTAGCGGAAGGCCGGAATGGAGAAGATGCGCAGGTTGAGCACCGGGTGTTCCAGGCCCAGCTGGCGACGAATATAGAGGACCAGGGCTACTAGGGCCACAACCAGGATGATCAGGGTGACGGGGGAAAGCCATCCGTACCGGCTGGCCAGGCTGACTCCTCCCACCAGTCCGCCGAAGCCGACAATTGACTCCAGAATAGAGGCCAGGTCGGGTCGCTGGTGAGTGATGGTCCCTACATTCTTTAGGAAGCAGACAGCGAAGATAAGGGCCACAACCAGGAATGGGGTGAAGAACCAGAAGATCCAGTGCCAGGTCAGCTTGCCCAGGATGATTCCGGTCAGGGTCGGGCCGATGGCGGGAGCGAACATGATGACCAGGGCGCACATGCCCATGACCGTGCCCAGACGGGCAGGTGGGAAGATCAGCATGGCCACGGTGAACATGAGCGGCAGGATCAGGCCGGTGCCGATACCCTGGATCAGCCGTCCCGTCAGAAGGACGGGGAAGGTGGGGGCCATGGCCGAGACCACCGAGCCGGCCAGGAAGGCGACCAGGCCGAAGATCACGGTCTGCCTGGTGGTGAACCACTTGGAGATCAGACTGGAAAAGGGCAGGACGATGCCGATGACCAGCATGTATCCCGTGACCAGCCACTGGACGGTGGCGGCAGGGATTTGGAAGCTCTCCATCAGGTTGGGCAGGGCGATATTGAGCGAGGTTTCACTCAGCATGCCCACGAAGGCCCCGATCATCAGCGCGGCGATGGCCAGCCAGGGGTGGGGGACGGCCGGGCGTGACCGGTGAACAGAGGCAGAGGTGGACGTGTTTTGCACGATAATGATCTCCTTCTTCAGACAAACAGGACGCCATCTTAGGGAGGCTGCCATTTTTTCGTAAGTCGGCATGTCTACTCGCTTCGCCGAAGGCGTGCCGCATCGGGACGGAAAAGGTTATGCTCGGGAATGGTCGTCAGAAGCCATAAGGAGGGTGCGTGTGGATTGGCATGCAGCGGTCTACGGGTCAAGAGCCGCTGGCTCAGGAGGCCATGGCTTCTATGATCCGGGCGATGAAGAGGGACGGACCTTCGGCGACCCGGACACCATCTCCGACGCCGCTCTGCGTCGATTGGGCGGCAAGGCCTACTTCCGTGCCCATCAACTGCTGGATGACCGCCGCTTTACTGACCTGCGCCTGCGGCACCTGGGGGCTTTGACCGTTCTCAAGGGGCGTGTGCCCGCCACTTATCAACCGGATGGCGACTGCATGGTTCAGGCTCGGCTGGACGAGCAGGCCCATCGGGTCATCGACTCCTCCTGCACCTGCCGGGCCTTTGGGCGCCAAGGTCCTGCATGCAAGCATGTAGTCGCCCTGATCATGGCCTACAACGAGTCCAGCCAGGTCTTTGCAGGATCGGACGACTGGGCCGGCGACCAGGGTCGATCCCGGTCCGCCCGGTCGACCTCAGGACCTCTGGCAGCCTACATGCACCGGCAGGAGGGTCGGCGACGGCAGGCCTTTCGCGACCGCCAGCTGAGCCTGCTCAAACAGGAGAACGGGCCGGTCGGCGGCCGTCACCTGCCCATCGGTTCGGTCGGGCTGATCCCCGACCTGACCAGCGAGCGCGGAGGCTGGCTGGTCCGTCTGCATATCATCCTGTCCTCCCACGGGGTCGCCTACCTGGTCAAGGATCTGCCGGCCTTGTTGCGTGCCGTGGACCAGGGCGAATTCTTGTCTTATGGGCGGCGGCTGGCTTTCATCCATTCTCGTGACACTTTTGATGACCGGGCCCAGGCTCTGCTGACCATTCTGGAAAGAGCCGGCGCCATCCGCCGCAGCCTGGCCGAACAGCAGGGGGGCATGCGCCGCCGTCTTACACGCGCAGGATTGGCTGGGATCCGGCTCAGCGACGACGAGGTGGCGCAGATTCTCGACCTGTTTGTGGACTCTGGGCTCACCCTGGACTACACGCCTCCCGAGGATTCCTTCCTGCAGACCATGCCTGCCCCAGTGGTCGACGGGGACCCGGACACTGGCATCGCAGTCAGCAAGGAGGCGGACGGTTACCGTATAACCCATGCCTTGGGCGTGGAGCGCTTCATCGTAGGCCAGGCTTTTTCCTTCGTCATCGTGCGTCCCTCGCAGCTCGGCTCCGGACTGGATCCGGGGCCGGTCATCCACCGTTGCAGTGCACGTTTCATGCGTCATCGGGACCTGTTGGAGACCCTCTGCCGCCCTGGCGAGAATCGGGATCTGCACTTGGATGCCGATGATCTGGACCTGTTCGTCCGGACCGTGCTGCCCGACCTGGATCAGGGCGCCCAGGAGGGATCCGGGCTCTCCGCCAGCCTGCCCGAGGAGCTGGATGCCCGACGGCGTCCGCCCTGCAGGATCGAGCTTTACCTGGACCGGGACCGGCAGGGGGTCAGTTGTGATCTCAAGGCCCGGTATGGGGATCGTCTTCTGTCTGTCGCCGCTGATCCCGGCTCCGAGGATGAAACCGGCAGGGATCGGGAGAACGAGTCTCTGGCCCGGCAGACGGTCCGCCGTTATTTCCCTCTCATGGAGGAGGGGCTGGCACGCATCCCCGAGGAGAACGAGGAAGCCATCCACACCCTGCTGACCAGGGGCCTGCCTGTGCTCAAAGGGCTGGGGCGGGTCTTCTCCACGCCGGCCTTTGACGGGCTCAGTGTCGTCTCTCATCCGCAGATCCGTGTTGGTGTGCGGGTGCGTTCCGGGTTGGTCGAGATCTCGCCCATCGCTGACGAAGTACGGCCCGAGGAGGCCGCCGCCATCCTGGCCGACCACCGTCGTCGGCGGCGCTTCCATCGTCTGCGCAACGGGGCTTTCGTCGAGTTGGCTGATCTGAACACAGAGGCTGTGGACACCCTGGCCGAAGACCTGGGCATCAATCCAGCCGATCTGGCCAAGGGGCCGGTCCGGGTGCCTGAATTCCAGCTCGGCTACCTGGATGCGCTGGTGCCCGAGCAGGACCGCGATTCAAGCTTCCGTGATTACCTGAAGGAACACCAGCCCGATCCCCATGGGTTCAGGGTCCCCGACGGTCTGCGCGGGCGGCTCAGACCCTATCAGGCGGAGGGGCTGCGTTGGCTATGTACATTGAGCGACCGCGGATTCGGGGGTGTCCTGGCCGACGAGATGGGTCTGGGCAAGACCATACAGATGCTGGCTTACCTGCTCTCCCGTCAGGATCAGGCCAAGGATCGGGGACCCTCGCTGATCGTATGCCCGGCCTCATTGGTCTACAACTGGGAGGCCGAGTGCCGCCGCTTCACTCCTGGTCTGCGGGTGGGGGTCCTGGCTGGGGGGCGCAGCCAGCGTCAGGCTTTGCTGGATCAGGCGAGGTCCTACGACCTGTTGATCACCTCGTACGATCTGCTCAGGCGGGACTTGGACCGGTACCGCGGTCTGCCCTGGTATGCCCTGGTCTTGGATGAGGCCCAATACATCAAGAACCATGCCACCAAGGCCGCCCGGGCTGTACGCGCTCTGGACAGCCTGCACCGGTTCGCCCTGACTGGCACGCCCATCGAGAACCGGCTGTCCGAGCTTTGGAGCATCTTCGACTTCCTGATGCCTGGGATGCTGGGCCCTTACTCCCGTTTCCGGGACCGCTTCGAGATGCCCATACTCAGCGGCGACCAGGATGCCCAGTCCCGGCTCCAGGCCCTGGTGGGACCCTTCATTTTACGCCGACTCAAGTCACAGGTGCTGACTGATCTGCCCGAAAAGATCGAAAACGTGATCAGCGTGCCCTTGCAGGGTCGTCAGCGCAAGCTCTATGCCGCCCTGGAACAGGAGCTGAGGGCTGCCCTCAACAAGGAAAAGGATCAGGAGTACGAGGTTGGCAAAATTCAGGTCTTGGCTCAGCTGACTAGGCTGCGGGAGGTGTGCTGTGATCCGCGTCTGGTCTACCAGGATCAAGGCCGGGACCGGCGCGGCGATTCGGCCAAGCTGGATGCTATCGAGGATCTGGTGGTCTCTTGCCAGGATGCCGGACGTAAGATGCTGATCTTCTCCCAGTTCACCTCCTACCTTGACCTGATAGCCCAGCGGCTCCATCGGCTGGACGTGTCCTACGATCTGATCACCGGCGCCACATCAAAGAAGCGTCGGCTGGAGCTGGTGGAACAGTTCAATAGGGATGCTACGCCGGTTTTCCTGATCTCCCTGAAAGCCGGCAACACCGGGCTCAACCTGACTGGAGCCTGTGTGGTGGTCCATGCGGACCCCTGGTGGAACGCCGCCGCCCAGGAGCAGGCCAACGACCGCGCCCACCGGATCGGCCAGACCCAGGATGTCAACGTCTACCAGATCGTAGCCAAAGGCACCATCGAGGAACGCATCCTCAATCTGCAGCACAGCAAGAGCGACCTGGCCTCGCGTTTTGTCGATTCGGCCGCCTCCACTGGCGCCGCCGGTGTGGCCAGGCTGAACAGAAAGGACCTCCTGGCCCTGCTGGGTTGATCGCGTCTGGATATGAATCTGCTTGAATCTGCTAGTCAGTGGTCTTGAATGTAGCGGCATCGTCGATGGCGAGGCCTTTGGGCCACGGTTCCGGTTATTCTTGATGCGGTAGTCGAATCGAAAGACTACGTGCATGAGCAGGTTGACGGTTGCTTCTTCGGCGGTTTCCAGGTTTGGCAGCAGTCGATTATTCGGGTTATGGGAGCCTGGCCGTCTTCAGCTCCTTTGATGACAGGAAGCTGGGGGGAAGAGCGTGATCAGCGGTGTGCAGATGTTCTGCTCAGAGTTCATGGGCACAGCCCTTATGATGGCCATCGCGGTCATGGTCGCCGCCAGCAGGTCGCTCCCCAAGACAGGGGCCTATCGAGCCGACTGGATCAACGCGTCGCTGGGCTGGGGCCTCGCTGTCTATGTGGGCGTATATGTGGGGTGGAGAACAGGCGGCCATCTCAATCCGGCCGTGACCCTGGCCAGGGTGGTCGGCCACTGGATTGATCCACAAGCGACCTTGAACGGCCTGGCCATGGGCAAGGGCGGCATTCCCGTAACCTTGGCCAATGTGGCCATCTTCATCTCCGCCCAGTTCCTGGGGGCTTTCTTTGGCACCTGCCTGGGCTACCTGGGTACTCGCAAGCATTTCGAACTTCCGACCGATACAGATTCCAAACTCATGGTTTTCTGCACCAAGCCTGCTATACGTTCAAATTTCTGGAATCTGACATCGGAGGCCATCGGCACGGCCATCCTCGTTACCTGGGTTTTCCTGAATGGGGGGACGCCTACCCAGGTCGGGCCCTTGGGCGTGGCTCTGGTCATCACGGTTCTGGTCATGGCCCTGGGCGGGGTTTCGGGCGCGGCCATGAATCCTGCGCGTGACTTTTCCGCCCGATTGGCTTACTGTCTTCTGCCCATGTCCGGCGAGAAGGATGCGGATTGGAGCTACGCCTGGATACCCTTTGTCGGTCCGATCATCGGAGCCTGCATAGGTGTGCTGGCGCCTGTCTGGATGGGGCTTCTGCCTTGATCGTCGGCATGGAAAAGCCCTCGGTTCTGTCAGGAGGACAGGACCGAGGGCCGAGTGAGTCGGTCAGCTCAAGGTCAGTAGCTGGTTGAGGTGGGTTCCTGGAAGCGGACCGTCAGCCCGCGGCCATGGTGAAGGAACATCTCGGCACCGTGGCGGTCGATGTCGCGGTGAGTGAAGAGCATGCGGATGGCGAAGGCCGTCTGGACATCATCAGGCAGGTCCAGGAAAGCCTTATGAGCATCCCATCCATCGGCGGCGACAGCCTTGTTGGGTACATAGGCATATCCGTAGCCGTCCTCGTCCACGTAGCCCAGGAATGGCAGATCCCATGCCTGGTGATAGCTCAGCTGATCCTTGTAATCCTCGACCTTCTTGAGGGCCTCGTCGCTGATGCCGTACTTGCGGGCGACATCGTTGGCCTTGGCGGTCTTCGCGGCGGCATCTTTTTCGAACATGGAAGTATCAACAACAATGACTGTATCGTCTGCCATGACTGACCTTTCTGTCTGACGGCCTGCACGTGTGACAATCGACATCATGACCATGCAGGGCCATGACCGTTCAGGTGACCATCCATCGTCGACGGTCACCTCTGGATGCAAGATTCCTTCCACTTGCAAGAATACCAAATTTCGCCTGCAGATAGGTGCAGGGAACCGTGAGGTTCGCCATGGGTGCCTGTCACTAACGAAGAATAGGTCCAGCTGTGCTCGTATGCGGGGAACTATCAGCCCAAGTCAGCATCCTGATCCCTGCGATGCCGAAACAGGCACATCAGTGCCAGGCCGAGGACGGCAGCGCCGACAGTCAGCGCTGCAGGCAAGATTATGTCTGAGCCTGAGGCGGCCAGGGCTTGGGAACCTGCAGATGACTTTGCTTGGTCATCAGAAGATTGGCTATTGCTGGCTTGATCCGGCTTGCTGGGTGCATGATCGGACTCGCCTGGTTTGTTCGGTTCCACCGGCGGATTCGGCTTGTCATGCTCGCCAGAGTTGCCGGGGTCGTTGGGCTTATCTGGCTTATCCGGCGTGGCCGGCTGTGCCTGGTAGCGGTTGGTGAAGATGGCCTTGGTCATCTCCTGACCCTTGTCGTCAGTCCACTTTGCAGTAGCAGTCCGGTGCAACTGACCTGCATTGGTTTTCAGCGTGATGGTCAGTATCGCGTTGCCTTTGTCATAGGTCAGACCAGGTATGTTGCCGATTGCCTGGCTCACACGGTATTGGTAGGTGCCGTCGCTGGGGAAGGCTTCCATCTTGACAGGCACTTGGAGTTCCTTATGTTCGGCCGTTGCGTCAATCTGCTCAGGCAGGGCCGCAGCCGGCGCTTCATCCATGGGCTCGACATTTAGGGTGAAGGAATCACTGTCGAGCCAGTCTCGGCCTTGAAGCTGTACTTGGATGTCAGCTTCCACTTGATCGGCGCTCATCAGCCCCTTCAGGCCGCAGTTGTTGAAGTCCTGGGACTGGCTAGCGGCGCCCATCTCTGCAGCCTGCTCGAAATCGTCCAGCTCGATGACGGCTGCTTTCAAGATCCCACCTTCCGCAAGATCACGGGCGGAAGAGTTCTCGCTCTGGGTAGCTCTGTCAGCTTGCGGAGTGGTGGTGTTTAGATGGCTCCAGTCAGTGCCATCAGCCGGATCAAACCTGAGATGGAATTGTCCGGCAGGTATATTGGTCAGGTTGTATCTGCCCTGTGCATTGGTTTTCGTGCTCAGATCATCATAGGGGGCTACAACCGATCTGACAGGATTATTCTGGTTGTCAAGCAAGGTCACCCTGACGCCGCTTAGCAAGGGGTCATCGGCGGTGCGGATCCCATCGCCATTGAAGTCGTACCAGACTATGCCGCTGACAGAACGCTGAGCCACTACGGCCTGGGTGGACATTTGATTCTGTGCGTTGCCCCAGCGGTTCCGGTAAAGATTGCCGGGGGAGTTTGTTCCGGGGTTTATGTGGAAGGTGATGTCGCAACGGAATTGTCCAGGTTGTCCATCGACCATGAAAGCCCAGGCGGTCACAACTGGGGGCAAGCTCACTTTGCCTGTAGTTTGGTCCAATTCAGCCTTGGACCAGTCTTGGAATGTACTGGGTGTTATGGAAGCGGTGTCGTTCACCTGCCATTGAGCATCTGTCGTGTAGTATATGTGGATGTTTTTCAGATCGACCCCTAGGGGCTTCACGCTCATATCGGTGAGAGTTGAACTACCTTGGAAGTCGGGTTTGCTGGGATTGCCGCTCGCATGAGGGTAGGGCATGATGTCGACGGCATAGTGATACACCTTGCTACTGCCGGCAGTATTGCTCAGCATGTTGGTGAAGCCGATAGGGTCACCGGTCTCGTTGATGGCTTGCTGGGGCGAGGTGGACAGGCTGGTTGCATTATTGCGCACAGCGCGAATGGTCGAGGTGCTGACAGTGCTCATGAAAGAGCTTGGGTTTGACATGTTATGCTTTGATTGGACTTCGGCACGGGTCTTCAGATTCTCGTAGGGGCTGACGACGTCTTTGCCTGGGTCGGTCTGGTCTCCGATGGAGGCTGAGAAATAGATGACGTGGTTGCTGCCATCTACAGGTATGTCGGGCAGTGTCCAGCTTAGCTTGGTCTCACCGGAGTTTTCAGTGGTGCTCACCGAGGGTTCACAGACTGTTCCACCCTCAATATGTCCCATTTCAGGTGTGCCTTCGGTATAGGTGCCTCCCAGTCTGGCGCTGCCGGGGACGTAGTGAAGTTTGGCCGGCAGCACGTCGGTGACGTAAAGATCGGTTTTGGCAACCTTGTTGGCCTGGGAGGCCGAAGTGCCGGTGTTGATGGTCAGCCGCCAGTCGACATACCGCTGATCACGGTCTATGTCGAAGGATCCTTTTGGGTCGGAATTTGCGCCTCGCTGTGCCACGGTATTGGAGATGGTGCTGGCTTCGCCGGCTACATAGAGGCTGTCGCCGTGTTCGTTGCCGCCGGTGTCGCCGCCTAGGTAACCTTTGGCTTGATCATAGTGAGCCTTTGTATAGCCTCCGGTGGATGTTGCGAAGACAGGAGAGAGGTTTTGGGACAGATTGTATGGATTCTGCTTTTCTGCCCAATCCTCCCAGTCCTGGTCGCTGGAGTTTTCGGGGTCTAAACCGGATAGATTTGCTAGTTGGCTACGTGTGAAAGCGTGTGAAACTGATGTCAGCTGGGCCACCGAGCCTTCTTTAGCGTCGGCGCGCACGTTGGCAACAAATCCGCCAAAGCCGTACCGAGGGTTCTTGTTCTTGTTGTTGTCGTCGTAAACGAAGCTGCTAGAGGCAGCGGTGCGGGCACCCAGCAGTATGCCCACAATGGTGCCGTGCTTTCTCGCCTCATCTGGGGTTTTGTAGAAGTTCAAATCCTTCATGTCGGCATCGGCTTGCTCCTGGTCGTTGTTCCAGGTTCCACCGTCGCGTTTGGTTGCGTACAAGACCATGGTCAGATTCTGGTAAGAATTGCCGAATGTGTTGTCCTGGCCATTCTGCCAGACGCCGTTGCCCTGCCAAGGCAGTCCCAATTCATTGTGGTAATGATCGTGGTCTTCGGGGACAGGGTCTATAAAGTTAGAGGGATCCTGTCCAGGGTTCGGTTCAGGGGGTTTTTGGTTGGGGCTCGGCAATTCGAGGACGTTTGGATCGATCTTGACCAGGGACATGGCCAGCAGCGGCAGATCGGCCTTGCTGGTTTTGGCGTTGAAACCAGCCATGATCCGTACTCGGGTTCCTGCCACTGCTGAGTCGGTCCCCTGCTTGTTGTCGGGTGCATCCCACCAACCGCAGTCTACGCCGTTGTCAAAGTAGTTGGGTGCAGACATGCAAGAGTATTGAATGATGTTGCTGATGCCTGGCTTCCAGGTGCCGGAGGCCTGTGTGAAGATGACATTGTGCCACTCGTCATCGGATTGGACGGCCTGGTTCGATACATCCTTGGGGTCAGAAACCGTAGGCAGTTGCTGTCCAGAAATCGAAGTCGCCCTCAGTCGACCGTCATTGACTTGGCTCTGCAGGCTGAGGCCGGACTGGTCATAGTAATTGGCCACGTCCTTGCCTTGGACGGTGGAAGGGTTGAAGACGTATAGGTAGCCGGTGGAGATCTCGGCCACTTCCACCTGTGAGCAGTCGGTTGAGGCTAAGATTGTCGTGCATCTATCTGAGGCATAGGTATGTCCAAATTTGGGGAAAGGGTCGTTTGTCCGGTAGTCATCTACACTGAAATCCAGCACGATACCCTGATCGCTGCGGTGTTCTGCTACCGTGTATTTACCGTTGCCTTGGACGCGGTCTTTCCCGGCCTGGCCACCCGTAGAGCGGGCGTAGTCGTAGTTGTTGAAAGCGGGGCTCCAGCCCTGACTGATGGTGTTGCGTCCGCTGTTGTTGAAGTCGCCGTCAATGGTGCCGATGTCCCAGAAGTAAGGCTGAAGGTCCTCGATCTTGGGAAAGGCCTTTCCACCGCTGGTCTGCCAGAGGTTACTCAAAGAGATGGAGAAGGTTATGGGGCCGGTGGGCACTTCCAGACCTCTGAGGCCCTTGGATCGATCAGGCCAGCGCATGTCAACTGCCCAGTTGAATTTGCTGATGATCCCTTTGCTTTTGCCCAGCTCATGATTGATGTAGTTATGGGCAGCTGGGGTGTCGAAGTCAAAGGTTTGATTACCGGAGCCCTCGTTGGTTCCGCCGGTGATTCTCAGGTTGAGGTTGGGCTTGGCTGACACGGTCACCGGATCTGATGCAGCAGAAGCCGGTTCGGTCCTGGTCGTGGCATCGTGGGCACACCAGGCCTGGACCTCGGGGGCGAAACTGCTGCCATTGGCCATGTTCCGAACCTGGAGGACCAGGGAGACGCTTGAGGTGCCTGGGATGACGTTAGCTGAGTTCGATGTAGCGGTGAGGAGCCTGTAAGCGGTAAGTACCTGAGTGGTTTGACCGTTGACGCTTTTTTGCTCTAGCTTGGGCTCATAGCCGGGCGTATTGTCTATCCATGGCATGGAGTCCTGATCAAAAGTGATCAGTTTCTTAGGTTGATTCAGCGTGAATTGAAAGCCTATCCGAGCCTGTCGGTAAGACGTATCGTTCAGGGAGTTCACAGAGAAGGTAAAGTCATATATCGCTGTATCGAAAGAGCGCACGATGTCATTGTCCGCATCGCGGTCATCACCGGGGGCATTGTCATTGTCAAAAGGTGCGGTGCCGGTGCTGCGGGAGGTCTGTTTTATTGAGGTGACTCTGGCATTGTCGGTATCCAACATGTCATTGAGGGTTGATTTGGCACTCGTTGTGTTGCTTGGTTGTATGGATGCAGTCTGGTTGGGAGAGGTGGATCGGGCTGTGTCGGATTTAGTTATGTCTGATTGGGGTGCCGAAGTTTGAATGGTTGCCGTAGCTTGGACTCGATTGCTCTTGTCTGATGTCTTTCTGTTGTCTCCAGCCTGTTGCTTACGCGTTGTTGCCGATAGCGGTGTGGAGGCGGTGGTCTGGGCTTCAGCGGTCTGCCCACTGCCGGCTATAGCAATGGCGGGTATTAGCATGGCCATAGCTATCAGGCCGGCCAGGACTCTTCCGCTCAAATTACCCTTTGCCACGTTTCTCCTTTTGAGCGCCGACGATCGCCTGGGGCATGGGGCCAGGCATCCCCCTGAGGTCATCCGGCCAACTATCCACGATGTTTTTCGAGTCAACCGATAATAGTGATATGGAACAGTATACAAAATCATTGGCTAGGATTCCGCTATTGCTGTGCGCCTCCGGAGAAAAGGGTCAACTGTGAACAGAGTGGGGAGGCCCGCATGAGCGAACGGGATCATCGTGAGCCACCGGCGGCCGATTTTCAGGGTCACGGAATGCGCGAGCGGTCGGCTGTCTACGGGTTCTTCATCATCATGGGCATCGGCACTTCGGCATGGATTTCTCGACTGCCAACAGTCAAGGCCGGCCTCGGTCTGCAGCCTTCGGGTCTGGCTCTGATGACTATCCTGGGCGGATGTGGCGCTCTGGTTGGCATACTGGTCTCAGGGGTTCTGACCGATCGACTGGGCGTGCGCCGGGCCATGCTGTTGGCAGCCTCTACCTGGTGCCTGGGCATGTTAATCGCGGCCCTGGCCGTCACCCTGCGCTCAGCGCCTGGGGTGGTTTTGGGCCTGCTTTTCAATTCGGCTGGGATCAGCCTTTGGGGAACGGTCAACACCGTCGAGGCCGGCGCAGTGGAGCGATTCTCCTCTCGGTCCATAATGCCGCGCTTCCATGCCTCATATAGCCTGGGCATGTTTCTTGCCTTGGGAATAGGCTCGTTCCTGTCTCATCTGGGCGTGGCCATCGGCACTCACCTGGCGGTCAATGCGCTGATCAGCCTGGCTTTGGTAGTCTCCTGCGTCCTGCTCTGCCCGGCTCAGCCTCTAGGGGATTATAAGGGCAGCGCTGACGAAGGATGCTCGGATCAGCAGGCGGGTTCAGGGCAATCATCCGCTTTCGGCAAGCAGCTGGCGGCCTGGGGCGATGCCCTGGTTCTCATGCTCGCTCTGATCAACGTAGCCCTGGAGGCCAGCGAGGGCGCCGTCAACGACTGGAGCGGGATCGGCCTGGTCGATGCCTTTGGCGTCCCCGAGTCTCAAGCCGGTCTCGCTCCCACGATCTTCGCTGCAGCCATGATCATCTCAAGGTTGCTGGGTACGCATCTGATCGAGCGACTGGGGAACATGCGTTCGCTGGCCCTGACCCTGCTGGTCTCGGCTCTGGGCATCCTGGTCTACGCTCTTTCGCCCTCTTTTGTGCTCAGCCTTGTGGGCACTGGAATCTGGGGTGTCGGAGCTGCTCTGGGCGTACCTATTGTCACTACCTTGGCAACCAGGGATCCAGCCGTGGCACCCCAGCGTGCCTCGGTCATCTCCACTGCTTACTACGGGGTCTCATGGATCATTCCTCCGGCTATTGGATTTCTGGCAGACCATACTGGTGTCAGGCCGGCGCTGCTGCCTTTGGCGCTCTTGCTGGCGGTGGTTACCCTCTTGGTGCCTTCGGTGGCCAGGCTTACTCGGCAATGATGCTCTTCGGTTGGCAAAGCTCCGCCGACCGGCTGTCGGACGAAGTACAGTCTCTGGGCAGACAATCGGATTCAAACGGCTGTTCCCAAATATTGCCGTAAACATCAGTGAATTGCATGGCTGCAGCATTCAGTTGGCGCCGGCCCTGAGGATCGCCTTAGGTCAGATGGATGCCTTTCCCAGCCAAGTTCTCCAAGCACTCCTGCAGATAGGTTGCATCGTGCTCGGGGTAGATGGGGTCCGTCAATGGCACGGCAGTTAAATCCTTGTATGGCGGGCAATGCTTGCCACGGTAAAGCGGATCATACCAGTCAGGATCAGGGTGGTAGCCGCGCTCGCGCATCGTTGCCATGACCAGCAGGTGAAATTGAAAGAGCTTGTAAGGGCAGTGGCGGAAGACGTAGTCAACGGTGGCATGCCGCCGACCCCAGCCCAGGCCTCGCAGCGCAGTTATCTCGCGGTGCTGGCCCAGCAGCTGATGTCTGGGAAGCAACGGAATCAGATCCTGATGCCACAGTCGCATAACGATCCCCTCATTGGGGTCATAGGTGAACCCCTCCTTCAGCCTAGCTGCTTGCATCACTGTGAAGCGGACAGGTAGAGGGGGGTCCGGGAATTCGTTACTGGGATTGCTTACTGGGCGATGAATCCACCGTCCACAACGAATTCGGCACCTAGGGCGAACTTGGATTCGTCACTGGCCAGGTAGACGCAGATCTCGCCGATGTCCTGCGGCTCGCCGATATGGCCCAGAGGCGTCAGCTTGCTCATTCTGTCCTCAAGGCTCTGGCTGATCAGCGGGGTCTTGATGAATCCGGGATGGACCGAGTTGATGCGGACCCCGTAGCCGTTGTTGGCGGAATCCAGCGCGGCAGACTTGGTCAGCAGCCTGGTGCCGCCCTTGCTGGCGTTGTATGCGCCGGCTCGGCTCAGACCTACGAATCCTTCGATGGAGGAGATATTGATGATGGATCCGCCTCGGCCCTTCATGACCCGCATGCCATGTTTGGTGCCCAGGAAGGTCCCGTTCAGGTTGATGGCAATGACTTTCTTCCAATCCTCGTAAGTCTCCTCGTCCATGGTGGCGCCGCTGCCGCCTATGCCGGCATTGTTGACCACAGTGGTAAGCTGGCCCAGCTCCTTTTCGACGGTGTCGATGGCGGAAACCCACTGGTCCTCGTCCGTTACGTCCAAGGTGTGGAAGACGACCTGTTCGGGATGCTTCTGCATGAAGCTGCGGGAGGCATCGCTCTCCTTGATGTCTGTAAGGGCCACTTTGGCTCCTTCGCGGACGTAGCATTCGGCGATGCCCATGCCTATGCCGCCCGTTCCTCCAGTGATGATGGCTACCTTGCCTCGTAGACGATCAGTCATATCCACTCCTTCATAGAGATGTGCTGTCATGTTCGATTTTATCTGGTGGCCTGCCCGCACTAACGATCGATGAACCCTAGCTCGAGCAGGAAGGCCCGAGTCTGCATGGGATCCTTGAACACTGCGGTGTTGCCTAGGATCCGTTTGCAGACATTGCCCAATTCCCGGCGTATGGCCGAACGTATCAGGTCAGGATCGCGCGATCCCTTCAGCACGGCCGTCAGTTCATCCCACTGGTGACGGAATGCTTTCAAGGACTCAGGAAGATCCTCGCCATCCTCCAAGGCCCGGGCGAGTCTTGTCAGTTGGGGCACCAAGCGACCGGGCAGAACGAAGAGACCCTGGGCTTCGATCAATCCAATGGGCTCCTGCTTGATGGCGTAGAACTCAGGATGGACGTGGAAGATGCCGTCCGGATACTGCTCGCTGACCCCGTTGTTGCGCAGAATCAGGTTCATCTCGTATCCCCGGTCAGTGATGAGCACACTGGGCGAGAGCGCGGATTGACGGCCCCGGGGTCCCCGTGGGCGGATGCTCAGGGCTTCGTCGGAGTAATCGATCCAGCCGCGTCGGATCTTGTCGCTTACCTCGATGATGGCCTCCCGATCGTGACCTGCCAGGCGGATGGCTGTGCCTGGCCAGTCCGGAATCTCGATCAGAATGCCAGACGTGCCAGGCAGGGACATGGTCATTTTGGCTGGAGCCCTATGCAGGGGCAGAATCTCTCCTCCGCCCTGGTAGTGGTCGTGGGCCAGCACCGACCCGCCGATTCCCGGCAGGGCGGCGTTGCACCCCAAAAAGTAGCCTGGGAAACGATCCACGAAGTCCAGAAGATTGCCAAAAGTCTCTCGGTCCACACGCATGGGTCTGTGTTCGGCATTGACGCAGATGCCGTGCTGGTCGAAATAGCCGTAGGGGGAGAACTGCCAGAACCAGAGATGACCGCCAAGGGTGATGCCTAGGGTGCGCAGGGTGCTTCTGCCTCGTCCGGCGAAGCCTTCGTTGGTTCTGCATATGGTGCATGCCGGGTAACCATTGCCCACCTGATTGCCGGCTGCGGCTTTGGCCATGGTGCGGAACTCGGGTTTGGCTTGATTGATGGTGATGATCAGGCCTTGGGATTCGAACCTGGGGTCGCGATCCAGGTCGGCTTTTTTGATGTAGGTCGATGCGATCCCGTAGTCATAGAGCCAGTGCATGGCGGCCATGGATCCCTGTTCTGCTTCGACAGCGGCGAACCTGTCGGCCACCTGAGATGGTGAACGTGTGATCTGGCCCATGAGGCGATCAGTGACTGCCGCGTCCTGATCAGCTGTGAATACGCCTGCGGTGTGGGCATCCCGGCAAAAAGCCGCCAGCAAGTCGGCGATCCCTTCGGCTGTGGAGCCTTGGCTCGTCGATCCTTGCGCTGCAGCCCGGCCGCTAGGAGTATAGGAGTCCAAATTCAGCAGTGCCAGCAGACGATTGCGCGTCCAATCCGTGTCGCGTTCGTCCAATTCCAAATGTCGGCGCGCAAAGTCTAGAAAGGCATCCAGGTCTGCATCCAGAGCAGGTTGTTTTTCAGGTTCCCGTGGATCCGTCCGTGGGCTCATCTGGTGGCCTCCATGACTTGCCTGACCATGCCGGCAGTCTGATCTGTGGATTTTTCCATCTGACGGGCCAGGGTCACCTGGGTGCGGCAGCGCACCAGATTGTGCTCAGGATAGGCGACAGCGAAGTAGGTGTCCCCCTGCAGGTAGTCGGTCAGGAATCGCATGCCGCATTCCTCCGTCATCAGCAAGGCGCTCAGGGGAAGCAGCCTGGCCTCCCGATCGGTGATGCTCGAGCGGACCGCCCTGATGAACCCTTGGGCATAGGCCTGGAAGAGATTGATGTCGAAGTGCACCTTTCCCAAGTCCTGCTCGTCCTCCAGCGCAGTGGAGGCTCCGAAGCGGATGGAATCCCCGAAGTCGAAGAGCATGGAGCCGGGCATGATCGTGTCCAAATCAATGATTGCCCTGGCTTGACCGGTGGTTTCGTCCATGAGAATGTTGTTGAGCTTGGTATCGTTGTGGGTCACCCTCAGGGGGATGGTCCCATCTGCCAGGCCATCCATCACGGTGTCGTAACAATCCGCGCGCTGTCGGAAGAAATCAATCTCCTCCAGGCATTCCTTGGTTCGGCCTTGAGGGTCATTCGCGACGGCTGTCATCAGATCACGGAAGCGTTTGGGCGTGTCATGGAAATGGGGGATGGTCACGTTCAGTTGGGAGGCGTCGAAGTCGGCAAGATAATTCTGGAAACGTCCGAAAGCGTCTCCGGCGTTGCGAAAGACCTGCGGGTTGGGCACCATCTCGTAGGATCGCGTGTGCTCGATGAATTTGTAGACCCGCCAGGCCCCTTGGTCGCTTTGATACCAGGATGCGCCCTGATCGGTGGGCACGATGTCCAGGGTCTCCTGCCCCTGCGAGCGCAGAAAGTCGGTGACCAGTTCGATGTTGTGCATCAGGGCAGCAGTGTCAGGGAAAACCGTCGTGTTCATCCGCTGCAGAATGTACCGGTGCCGGTTGGTCCTGGCCAGGTAGGTGACATTGATATGCCCGTTGCCATAGGGGGTGACATCCTTAAGGTTGCCTTCCAAGGCAAAATGTTCCGTCACCTGGCGCATTGTGCTCTCATCGATCCTCATGATCCCTCTTTTCCGAAGGCAGCGGCTGCCAGGCTATGGCTGAGGGTTCCAGGTCAAGGGCTCGGCTTGCTCCGCCGGGAAGATGGATCTCGGTCCTCTGCTCCATGCCGCTGTTGTTGATCACGCAGTAGGTTCCGGCCTGCGGAAAGACGGCCACCTCGCATTCAGGATTGTCGCTGCTCCATTTCCGGTACTGCCCCTCCTTGCGGGCCGCCCAGAACAGGGCTCGCTCCAGCAAGCGGGCGTTGACTGCCGAGTAGGGCAGGCCGGACAGGTATACTCCGCGTCCGTTGCCATAGTCGCGCACAGCCAGCTGGACCTGGCCGCCATCGGCTTTGAGTAGGCCAGTACGTCCATCGATGGGGTAGGTATCGAGAATCGGATGGCCGAAGTCAGCAGGGGCATTCTCCGGCAGATCATGGATGATGAAGTGGTCTTGAACGGGTGGAGTGAAGTGCTTGTCCACAGAAAGCGTCCAGTAGCGCTCCTGATCCACGCCGAAGATGTCAGCCAACTGGAAGAAACGTCCCTGCCAGTCCAGAGCCGTGGGTTGGCCGACTCCGATCAGGCCGCCGCCGTTTTCCGTCCAAGTGCGCAGGATCCGGATCAGCTCGGGATCCTTCCAGACGGCTCCGCCGCTGAAGGCTGTGCCTTCCGGCCCGCCGCAGATGATGACGCCGATGTCCGGGTCCACGCCCTGATTCAGCAGATCGTCAAAGCTGATGAAACGGACGGAGACTCGCATACCGGACAGGGCCTCCAAGATGCCGTAGTAGGAGGCAGTCTGCTGATTGGGCAGGGCGTGGGCCACGGTATAGGCCATCCAGGAGCGCATGGCCCCCCAGGAGTTGAGCACTGCCACGGTCAGCTGTGTGGCGGCTGAGCGGCTTCCAGTGTGCCGGTGCAGGTCGCGGAACTCCTCGGCGATGGCTGCCACGGTGTCTACGAACTTGGGGAACTTTATTGCCAGTGAGGGGTAGCCGCCGTAGCCCATGCGCGATATTGGGCTGCGCAGGATGGCCCGTCGGGCCTTCCTCCAGTTGCTCAAGCCCTCGATGCTGGGGTCGTTGCCCTCATGAAAGGTGTCGGGGAAGAAATATGGAAGGAAACGTCCCTCGGTGTATCGGACGCCGGGGATGTCGGCAATCATGCGCAGAGTGGTTCCGTCGCCGACGGATCCGACAACGGCATCCAGTTTGAGATCGGAGAACCCAGGCCGATAAGGTTCGGTGCCGATCCACTGGTCGCCTAAGAACATCATGGCTTCCTTGCCGGCTGCGTGGGTCATATCGACCATGGTGGCCACATTAGCCCTTACAAAACGGCTGATGAAGTCCATCCAGTCGCGCTGTGTTCGCGTGGGGACCAGGAAGGAGGAATTGTAGGAGCCGATCCGAACGAAGTCCTCGGCCCGTGGGCGGTATCCGTATTCCTTTGAGAAATCTTCGAGGGCTCTAGGGCTGACTGTACACGCATAGCCCAGCCAATCGACGATCTTTTCCTGCTGATGCTGGTCGTAGAGCAGCGTGAACTGATAGAAGAAAGTGGTGAAGCGAACCACGTCGGTGGAGGGGTTCTCCTCCAGCCATCGGGCGAAAGCCTTCATGGCGAAGTCGCGGGTGGCGGGATGGTAGATGTCCAGGGGGATCTGGTGTTCCCGGTCGCCCCAGTCGTTGGTCAGGTGGTTGTACATCTCCACAGGATCCCAGATGATGCGGGCCATGAAGGTGACCGTATATTCATGCATCGGCGTGGCGCCCTTGATGTGGACGCGGTCCAGTTCAGGGTCCAGATTCCAGGATTCGCCAGGCAGCACCGCGCCGGTGGTCCGGTCTATCACTTCCCAGTATCGGTGGGGGTCGTCATCGCGGTTGGGGGTCAATTGCTGGTCGAAGAAGCCGGCCATCAGATCGATGTCGACCCGCCCGTTCTGAGCCAGGACTCGATCGGTCAGCAGAAAGGCCTGCGGCGTCTCGTCCATATGCTCGCGGATCCACTTGTTATAGCCTCTGGCTGGGAAATAGGCGCTATAGACTTTCTTCCCCAGCCCGAGCAGTTCCCTGTCCAGACTGGTGCCGTCGGAATTGCGGATGGCATCCGCCCCCCACCGTTGGCAAAGCTCCTCGGTTTGCTTGACGAAATGCTCCTCGCCAGGCAAGGTGAATCGGCCTGTGGTGCTCATTGATCAACATGCTCCTTCAAAGGATGTATGGGTTTGGCTGGTGGATGATCCTCAGCCCTTGACGGAGCCGGCGGCGAGGCCGGCCTGCCAGAACCGCTGCAGACACAGGAAGAGGACGATGACCGGCAGCACACCCAGCAGGGCCCCCATCATCAGGGCTCCTCTGTCGTTGAAGGTGGACAGGGAGACCATGCCGTACAGGCCCAGGGTCACTGGGTAGAGCCCTTCGCTGGAAAGCATCATCAGTGGCAGCAGGAAGTTGTTCCAGGTGGCTACGAACAGGAAGAGGAAAATGGTCACCATGGCCGGCGCCAGCAGCCTGAGGACGATGGTGAAGAAGATGCGTGCTTCGCCGGCTCCGTCGATCCTGGCTGCCTCCAGCAGTTCCGTGGGCACTGAGCTCTGTGCGTATACCCTTCCCAGGAAGAATCCGAAGGGCGAGACCGAGCAGGGGATGATGATGGACAGCATGGTGTTGTCCAAATGCAGGGCCTGGAAGATGGAATACTGGGGAATGGTCATCAGCGCGGCGGGCATGAGCAGGGATGCCATGACGACGCCCATGGCCAGTCCTTTCCCGCGGAAGTTGAACTTGGCGGTCCCATAGCCGGCCATGACCGAGACGATGGTCCCGATCAGGGCGGATACGCCCGAATAGATCAGCGAGTTGGCGACCCACTGCCAGAACTTGGCATGTGTCCAGCCCAGCAGCTTGCTGTAGTTGGCGGCAATGGCGCCGGGCAGGTCCTTGAGGCTCGATGCGAACCAGATGCCATTGCTGCCGATCAGCTGGGAAGGCGACTTGGTAGAGGCGATGACAGCCCAGTAGATGGGGAAAAGGAAGTAGATCAAGGTGATGATCAGGATGGCCACGGTGATGGTCTTGGCCAGGTGGGAGGGGCGCATGGAACGTGGCAGTTCCTGGGTGGACCCGCTTCTTGAGCGAAAGATGCGCATTATTCGTTCACCTTCCTCTCAATCCAGGCGTAGAGGAAGGCGAGCACGCCGGCAATCAGGGCCATGACGATGGCGATGGCCGATGCCGGGCCATTGCCCTTGGGGGTCAATGTCCCACGGGAGGTGTTCATTGCCATCATCATGGGCGTAAAGGAGTTGGAGATGCCCGGATCGGCTGTCTGCATGACCTGGGGCTCATTGAAGAGCTGAATGGTGCCGATGATGGAGAGCAGCATGGCTAGCAGGGCGGCGCCGCGCACATTGGGCAGCTTGATGTGCAGGGCGATCTGCAGGCCGGTGGCCCCATCAATGCGAGCCGCCTCGTACAAATCATGAGGGATGGCTTGCAAGGCCGCTAGGAAAATAAGCATATTGTATCCGGTGAAAGTCCAGGTGGTGATGTTGGCCATGGATGCCAACACGACCTTGCCTGCGAAGAAATCCACAGTGATGCCCAGGGAGGACAGACCCTTGACGATGGGTGAGATCTGGGGGTTGTAGAGGAAGACCCAGATAATGGATGCGACTACCCCGGGGATGGCATAGGGCAGGAAGTATCCCAGTCGGAAGGGGGTCACATGCTTGACCATGTAGGAATCCAGCACCATGGCAAGCGCCAGGGCGGCGATGATCATGATGGGCACCTGAATCAGGGTATAAATCAGCACTCGCCCGATCCCCGACCAGAAGGCGGCCGATGTCACGACATACTTGAAGTTGGTCAGACCCACGAATTTATTGACCATAGTTCCGCCCCCATAGGCTCCGCCGCCCGAGGCGACATCCTGGAAGAAGCTGGAATAAATGGCATAGATAATGGGGATGATGAAGACCACGATGAACAGGATGCCGAAGGGGGCCATGAAAGCCCAACCCGTGCGTTCGGCCCGTTTCACCGCATCCGAGCGTCCCGTCCTGCCCGGTCGGGCAGCTGACGACCGCCGTGTAGCACTCATTCTGGGTACACCTGTCCTTGTCTTGAATAGAAACGAGATTGTGGCCGAGCATGTTTGGGACCCGAAACACGTTCACCGGCTCCGGGTCCCAAACCTCGGGGATGGTCCCTCTCGGCCCTGATGGCGTCGATTACTTGGCGACGGCCAGGCCGTAGTCCTTGAGGGTGGCCACAGAGGTGGTCTGAGCCTGCGAGAAGATGTCGGCAACCTTGGCCTGCCCGGTGGCAGCCTTGGCGGCAGTTTCTGTCATGGCCGCAGCCACAGAAGAGAAGCCAGGCATGTAGGTGAAGTCGCCCATGTTCTTGTTGGCGGTGGCGAACTCCTTCATGAGGTCCTGATCGCCGAAGAAGGATGACCAGCTCTCGGGGGTCTTCGCCTCTTCGGTGGTGGCGGCCAGCACGAGACCCTGGGAAGTCAGGTCCTTGACCTGGGTGTTGAACCAGTTGAGGAATTCCATGGCCTCGGCAGGATGCTTGCTGCCCTTGAGCACGGCGACGCCGGATCCGCCGTCGGGGCTGGATTTGCCGGAGTTGCCGAACCAGTCTCCCAGCTGGGCTACGCGCCAGTCGCCCTTGCCGGTATCGCCCATGGTGTCAACGATGAGCGGTGCCTCCCAGGCAGAGCCCACAGTACCGATAAGCTGGCCGTTCTTGAGTGAGGCATCGAAGGAGGGGTCCCAGCGGGGATTGGTGGGGGCAGCCTTGGCGTCCAGCAGCTGCTGATAAACGTCAGCCACCTGCTTGGATCCGTCGGTTTGGGTGTCCACCACCCAGGCATCGTTCTTCACGGTGTACCAGGGCTTGGTGGCGCCGGCCAGGCCTGGCATCATGTTGCCGGCCTCGTCGGGCTGGTAGGACATGATGTACTTGCCCTGTGCGGCCGTCTTCTTGGTGGTTTCGATCAGCTGATCCTTGGAGGTGGGCACTGAAATGCCCAGCTTATCGAATTCGGCCTTGTTGTAGAAGTAGACCAGCGGGCCAGTATCCTGCGGCAGGCCGAACATCTTGCCGTCGATGCCCATAAGCTTGTAGGCGCCGGGGGAGAAGTTGCTCTTGTACTTGGAGGCCTGGGCGCTCACGTCCTCCAACATGCTCTTGGTGTAGACCTCGGGCAGTTCGGCATAGCCCACCTGAGCCAGATCCGGTGCGTTGCCGGCCTTGACATCGGTCTCCAGTTTCTTGATCATCTCGGCCGACTTGCCGTTGAACTTGGTTGCCTTGACCTGGATGTTGGGGTGGGACTTGTTCCACCGCGCGACGATGTCGTTGACGGGGGTCATGTTCGGCTTGTCCGGCAGCCGGTGCAGGTAGGTGATCTGCACCTTTTCGCCCGACTTGGAAGACTCGCTTTCGGACGAGGACTTAGACGTTCCCGATGAGCCACAGCCCGACAGGGCGATGCTCAGGGCCGCCAACGACGTCACTGTGGCAAGTAGTCGTTTCCCTTCAGATATCATTTCCCGCTCCTTTACGGTAAATGGCCGTCGTCGTCACGAGGCGACCAATTTCAGATTAACATACCAGACCTGATTGTCAACACTATTTACAATTCCAGGATCAGCCTTTTCGTCTGGATATCAACTTGTATTTCCCGGCGAGCCCGGGGTTTTCCTCTCTCATGTCGGTCATTCCTGCTTGCAATATCTATTTGAGAAATTCGTATCAATGGCGATAGCTTGCCGGCGATGCTAAAAGGGGCGGCGGGCCACAGAACCTCGCCACCCCTTTCGGTCAGGGTTGTTCGTATTAGTTAACTTCGTTTCCAAGATTGCGCCTGGTCAGCAAGAGACCTGCAGTCAGGACGATCATCACTACGACCAGCAGGGATACCACCGCGGCACCCGTCGCAGAAAGCCATCGGTCCTGTCCGTGAACAGTGGGATGGGTCGGCTTCAGCCGGCTATTCCCCTCGCCGGCATCGATGCCGGAGCGATTGCCTGTACCTGTGATCGGATTCCTGCCGATCTCTCGACCTGCGCCGACGACGCCTGTGCCGGTTCCGGGTTTTGCGGACTCAAGCCTGTTGATGGCCGTCTGCAGATTGGCGGTCGCCAGGGCCACCTGATAGGCTGTGGACTGGTCGTCGGCCAACACCTGTCTGGCTGTGAAAAGTTTGTTCTGCAAGGATTTCCAGCTGTCCGGAGTATAGTCGGCCTCCTTGAGTCCTGCAGCCTGATTCACCAGATCCTGCAGTTCGCCCTTGTCTACAGGTTCAGCAAGGGTCGGCAGGGCGCGATCGGTGGTCAGGCGGAGCTCGGCTGCTGATACATAACGGTTGGCTTCCGAGCTGCTCATGCCTGTGGTCTCAGTTGCGGTCAATCTGACTGCGACCACATTGGAGACCGGGGTGAAGGAGATCTTCTGCCAGGTCGTCTGCGTGCTGAAGGCGCCGGTTATTTCCACTGGCTCCGACCTCTCGCTCTGGGTCAGAGTGATCTTGTAGTTTTTGATCTTGCCGTTGACGGAGTCACCGCCCGGCCGGGGGAGGTAACGCAGCCCATTGACGGTTGCAGGCTCGTGCAGGTTGAATTGGTACCAGGCTGAGCCGTCCTCAAGGGCGTTTGCACCCCACTTGGTGTGCCAGTAGGTTGAGGGCTTGCCATCCTGGGCGTATTCCTTGGGTCCCTCGGTACCGCCGACATCGGGCTGTTCGCTGCCCACGGTGACTGCATAGCTATCTTTGGCCATATCGCTGGCATCGCTTGCCTGCGAACCGGGTGCTGTGGCCATGTAACCCTCAAGAGCGGTCAGGATTCCGTAGGCACGTGACCAGTCCTGCGGTCCTGAGCCGTCCTTTTCGATCAGCAGACGGGCCTGATCCACCGTATGCAGGTAGGTCAGCCAAGCCTGGTCGCTGTACTTTGCTTGGCTGTTGTCGAAGCGGTCCCGCACCTCCCGGAGTTTGGCCCGCGCCTCTTCCTGGGTCTTGGACTTGTCTGGGAGCCGCTCGATGCGCAGGTTGTCCAGGACGAAGTCCTGATACCCGCCGAAGTTGGCCGAATCGCCAGATGTCCCCTGGCGGTCGGGCGCCTTTTCGGTCGAGTAGATGCCAAACCAGGAGGAGTCCCGAGGCCCGCCGGTCAGGTCGAATTGATAGTGGGCGGTGGTGCCCAAGGCTTTATCCAGGGGTTTCAGCTGGGTGCGGGCAGGGTCGAACTCGCCCTGCCCTACGGCCAGAGCATAGGAGCCGGAGGAACCGGCCTGGTAGTCGAAGGAGATTCGATAGGTGGCTCCGGTAAGGAACCGGGCGTTCTGGGGAATGGTTTGGTAGACCAAGGTGTTGCGTTCGGTAAGCCCGTTGATTTTAACCGACCAATCTCCTTGCAGCGCATCGTCCATCTTCTTGACGTCCCAGCCCGCCTGGGTGTAGGGGGCGTGAAGCTCGGACAGATGGACGCGGTTGTCCTCCACGCCCTCTGCGCCCGAGACCACAAAGGGCCATATGCCTTGAGCGTTGTGCTCGAAGTCATTAGTCAAGGTCTTCACGCCACCATCTGCGTCGGTTTCCAGACCCTTGTACTCGTTCTTCACCAGGCGCAAATTGTCGAAGTAAGCGGATCCCTCACCCTGATGCGAAAGGGTCAGAATCGGATGGCCCTGATCAGGCGCAGTGAAGAAGACGTACATGTTCTGGAAGAGGCTGCTGCCATCCACCGTGGCACAGTTGGTGTTGTGGGGGTCGGCCTGCACGAAGTTTTTGGCCAGGCTGCGTCCAGTGGAGTTGGCAGCCAGCGGCTGGTCACCGTTGCGAACCTCCAGGCGTGCCTGGCCGTCGCTGCGGTTGTCCACACCCGCATAGAGGGCGTAACGTACACCAGGCTGCAGATCCTTTATGGCCTGCGACGATTCGACTCGGCCATTCAGTTTGAGCATTGGATTGCCGGAAGCGCTTTTGACGATGGCGGCGCTCCCAGAACCCTTGGTCTGCCAATTATCTTCAAGGCTTTTCTTGCCGCCGTTGAAGCCGGTGTCGACCAAATGGGAACCTGTGCTCCAGGCAATGTCCGGATTGGCTGAGGCCCCGCGATGAACCACGTAGGGAGTTCCCGCTTTGGCGTTCAGAGTGATCTGTCCGTTGACCACGGGTATATCCAATGGGTCGGTCTTGCCCTGGTCGCTCAGACGGTAGACCTTGACTGCAGACAGATCGTGCCAGGAGTCGGGCAGTGTCCAGGTGGTCGTGCCGCCCCGGGCGTTCCAGTGATAGAGCTTCTGGCCGTTCGCAGACAGCGGCTTGCCTGTCTTGGCATCCCAGAGCCATGGCAGCAGGTAGGACTCAGTGCCTTGGCCACTGCCATCTCCGGGCGAGACCGCTCCTTGCAGGATGGTTCGGCTGTCCAGGGTGATGGTGCGCTCGCGGTAGGCCGACGATGACTGATCATTGGATCCACGGTCGATGATCACTTGGTGGCCTAGGTCGTCCTTCAGGATTATCCGCTCCTGGCCGTTGTTGGCTGAAGGATCCTTGGGGGACTGCTGGTCCAGAGGATTGTTGACCCAGCGGGTCACTTTGAAGTGCTGGATGAACTTGGTGGACAGATCGTGGGTGTAAAGGTTAGCTATATAGGCATCGTAATCATTGCGGCCCTGCCAGCCCTCGAAGTCCTTCATGCTGTAGCCCCCTAGGAGGGGAGCGTTGGCGGCGCCGCCGTAAGCGGGGTAGTCGCCGTCCCAGCTATCCTTCTGATGGTTGCGAAGGAAACGCATGACCTGGGAATTCTGCCCCTTGAGAGTGGAGCCTCCGTAGGTCAGATCAGCCGCCCAGTGCTGGAAGGTGGCGTCATACTCGTTGGCTGCGCCGAACTCGGTGGCCACTCGCCAGCCCTTGTCGGTAATCATCTTGGAGAGCTTGCGGGTTTCCCAGGAGTCCTCATTGCCGGAGGTCTGATTGCCCCAGACATCCACATAGACGAAGTCCAGATTGTCGCCCACCTTTTTCTTAAGCTCGCCGAACCTGGCTTGGCGGGAGCCTGATGCCAGGTCGTGGATGCCGTCGATGCCGACCGCCTGATCAAGCCAGTTCCAGCCGTATTGCAGACTGCCGTCAGACCGGCGGCGAACCAGATCCTCGCTGAAGGCCTTGGCCTCCGGGTACATCTCGTCGGCGTTGACATGCACGCCGAAGCGGGCGCCGTACTTGGTGCCCTCCTTCATCAGGGTGTTCATGTCCCTGGCTCCGCCCATCCGGGTGCCGATGTCCCCATAGTCCGGGTGGCCGGAATCATGTCCCTCGTTGGCATAGCCCTTGAGCAGGACGGACTGACCCAGTCCATCGGTGTTGAGGTCTACCTTCTTCACATTGTCCAGGGTGCTTAGGAAGGGGTTCTGGGCCTGGCTGCCGAAGTTCATGGCAATGCGCCAGGAGACCAGATCTGGCACCTCCTGGGCCCCGTAAGGGTTGTTCATGACGGATCGGTAGGCTATGGCCCCGTCCTGCCAGTCCACCCTCCCGTCCTGATTTTCGTCGCCGGTGATCGCCACGGCCATCTTTGGCATTTCGGTCTGTTCGACGATAAAAGTGCGGTTCTTGGAGTCCCGGACCTGGCGATGGTAGTACCAGGCCGGGCTGGACAGCCCGAGGGATGTTGATCCATGAATGCTGGTGGCGTCCGTGAGCACGCGGGTGTTACGAGCGCCTCCGGCCATAGAGCCGCCAGCCGTGGTGCCGTCATGTTCGCTGTTGCTCCATAGTCCAGCGCTCAGTGATCCTCCCGAGACGAACCCATAGGCGTAATCGGACTTGTTCGGCTCGATTGTGGTGTCGTCAGTGACGGGGAAGGTGGTGTCGCCGGGCACCTGGGTATTCGAGGACATGCGTGCGCCAGTGAATTGAGCCCCGTCCTGATCGCTGCTGACGGACACCAGATCCTGTCCGGGCAGGGCTATGGTCTGGATGGGATGGTCTTCTCCAGCGGCGTTTTCGATCTTGGTGATGTCCAAGTGCAGGGTGTTGGCCTTGAGCCAGAGGACCGCTGTCACGGTGACATCGATATTCTGGTCGGGCTTGTGGGCGCGAAGCTGGTAGGTGGCCTTGTCTGTTCCCTGCTGGGTGAAAGTCACGTCCGAATCAGTCAGATCCATGTCTATGCCATTGATGTTCAGACGACGCAGATCCTCATGTCGGCCGTACATGACCCTGTTGTCCAGCTTGGTCATGGTGTACTGAACCACTGAAGGGAAGTGCTTTCTGACCTGCACGCTCATCTCGGAGGTGCTCAGGGTGACCTTGGCCTCTGGGGTGGCTCTGTTCAGCTGCAAGGATCCCAGGTCCAGGTTGGCGCGGTCCACCTGTATGTCCCTGGTGACGTCCTCATAACCCTGCTTGCCGATCTGCAGGGTATGTTTGCCTGATTTGATCCGCTCCAGGGTGAAGGCGCCTTCGGCGTCTGTCAATGTCGAGGCTCCCGTCATATGGACCTTGGCCCCGGCGATGGCTCCGCCGTCTGCATCGACGATTCGTCCGACGACCGAGTGCAGATCAGCTGGGTCTTCCTTGAGCTTGAGCCTGACTTCAGTGATCTGATTCTGATAGACGCCGGCCTTCATGGCCAGTCTGCCGGTTAGCGAGCCAGCCATTGGGCCGTAGTCGACATCCTCGAAGGCCGCGCGTCCATCTACGGTGAGTCCTGCGCTCTGGCCGGTCCAAGTGATTCCTATCGTGGTCGGGGTATCCTGGGTCGGGGCCGGAAGTCTGGTTCCCGTGTACCATTGACCGTCCCCGCCGTAGCGCTGCCAGAACCAGCCCCCGGAGTCATAGCCGATAAAGAGGCCGGAGTTGGGATTACCGTACCCTAGATAGAAACCGAACCTATTTTCTGTGCCAGGCTGGGGCGAGCTCATAGTAAGGGTCAGAGCTCCTGGGCTGGTGAAGTCATAGGCGGTGGCGTCCAGAGCGATGGCCGGGTACTGCTCGCTGGCCGTCGTGGAGTTGCCATTGGTTGCTGAGGCTTTGAAGCGCAGCCAGCCGTTGGCCTTTTCCAGCACCTCGCCGCCCTTGGCGGTGGAGGGGTCCAGAGACCATTCGTGGTCTGCAGGATTGACGGGAGTGATCCGTTGACTGATATCAGCAGCTCGGGTTCTTGCTCTTGATCCTGTAGCCGGGGTTGATGGAGCATTGGTTTGGTACGGCTGACTCCCCGTGGCAGCGAAGGCAGGATCTGCAGCCCCTGCGGCAGCCAAGGCGAATACTGTCGCCAGGGTCATGGATATGATGCGTTTCATATTCTAGACAAGCCTCCTTGCCGTCCACGTAATGGCGGGCGACCGACCCATTCATTCGCGGAAGAGACTGCCCGGAACTACGGCATCATTATTGGGTCAGAGCGTCACGTCAATGTCAAATGTAAGTGTAGTAAAGATAATGTCAGTGCACAAGTATAGATAGGTCCAAAAATCAGGCTTGATTGTTTGTATATGTACTTGTCATATTTAGGCAGAGAGGTCCTTTGAACTCGATCTGCGGTCTCGGCGGCAGTTGATGCACATGGCTGAATGGGACAATGGATGAGCGATTCCCCTCTCATGCATTCATTGGTGCAGGATGTATGTCCATTGTCACATTGCGCTTCAGCCACAAGCAGGTGATGCTAAAGCTCAAGATCCACAGGTCGGTCAAGACTACGGGGAGGATCATGGTTTCGCCACCCGCCCGTAGCGGCAGGGACAGAACGGCGAAAGGAAGTGAATGCGGCTGCTGCAGGGTTCGGTCAGGCGGTTTGAGTGGTCGACTTTCGCGTCCCCTTCAGAGGGATAATGCCCAGGAACAAGGCCGCAATCATGATCAGGATGCTCAGACCGAACATGATGATGTAGCCGTGGGGTTGGTCAGCGATGGCGCCCCAGAAGAGAGCAGCGAAAGCCGAAGCCAGGGATCCCACCATTTGGATCCGGGCATAGATGTTGGTGTAGTCGTGCGAGCCGAAGACCGCTGTAACCAGGATAGGCGTCTGCACTGTAGTACAGGCGTAGACCAGGCCAAAGGCGAAGGCCCCCAGCAGGAGGAGTGCGGGCAATCCGGGGAAGGCGACCATGAGGCAGACGCCGAGAATGCCGCCGCCGATGCCCAGGCAGAGCCCGCCCACGATGCTGCCGTCGTTGACCATGCCCAGGACCACTTTGCCGATAGCCTGACCGGCCATGCAGGAGGAGGCGATCAGGCCCGTGTAGGCCGCCATGGATGGCAGTGACGCCGCATAGGAGGGCAGGAACTGGTAGATGGTCTGATTCATGGTGATCAGGCCACAGAAGAGCGCCAGCGCCCAGAAGGCAGGGGAGTGCAAGGCCTGGGAAGCCGTCATCCCTACGGTAGATGCGGCAGGCTCTGGACTTCTTTTGTCTTTACTTACGGTGCCTGTGCTGTTGGAGGCAGCCTCAGCTGCAGCAGGCTCCTGGTCGGCGGCGCCGTAAGGATGCAAACCCATCTGTTCGGGCGTGCCGCGAATGACGAAAATGGTGAAGGGCAGGGTGACCACCAGAATGAGAACGGCAAAGACCAAATATCCCCGCCGCCATCCATCAGGGGCGGATCTGATGATCATGGTGCCTATCTGGTTGAAGATTACCCCGCCTATGCCGGTGAAAGCCATGCACAGACCGATGAAGAATCCAACCCGTTTGCGGAACCAGGCGTTGATGAGTGCGGGCACTGACAAATAGAGGATGGGCGGCATGCCGATTCCCAGAACCACTCCGCATAGATAGAACTGCCACATGGCGGATGATCGGGACATACCCAGGCAGCCCAGACCGGCCAGGATGGTGCTTGCCGTCAGGACGATGCGCAGATCGTAGCGGTGCATCAGCCATCCGGCCACCGGCAGGAAGATGACCATGGTGATGCTGAAGATGCTGAAATACCCAGTGAATGCGGCCTTGGGAACATGGAAGTAGCTGCTGACAGGAGTGAAGAAGATGCCCGCGCAACTGCAGACCAGCGATACCGGGATGGCTGTGAAGACGATGCCCGACAGCACGATCAGGTACGGATAAACAGCCTGTTTTCGTGATGAGGGCTGTGTCGGTGTCGTCGACATGACTGGGGCCTTCCTCTTGCGGAATCGGGACTAGCCAACTGCTGCTTGGTTTGTATGCTCCCATTGATCTGCGGTTCGGCTGCTCTGAATGTCCACTATGGGAAATTCAAGAACTAAGTGTAGTTCAATATTTGACCCTCGCCTATCGTTACAATGCAGACTATGAGGTTTTCTGTCGTCGCTGTTGTTGTCTCCTACAATCGGTCCAAACTCCTTCGGGAGTGCCTGGATGGCATAAGTGGCCAGTCCCGCAAGCCAGATCGAGTCCTTGTCGTAGATAACGCAAGTGTGGACGGATCGGTGGATGTGGTCTTGTCGCACCCCCTGAAGCCCGACTTGATCCGTTTACATCACAATATGGGCGGTGCAGGAGGATTCGTGGCTGGCATGGCAGCGGCCCTGGCGAAGATTCCTCCTCATTGTGAGGCCTACCTATGGCTGATGGATGACGATGTGGTGCCGCAGCCCAATGCTCTGTCCGGCTTGCTTGATGCTGCCTCCGAGGCCTATGCTGATAACGGATCCTGGCCATCTGCTTTGGGTTCTGAGGCTGTGTGGGTCGACGGCAGGGTGCATGGGATGAACAAGCCCCGTCGGCGTCTGCCGACCAGAAGGGGCAGACCGCAGTTGCAGGCCAGCGTCCATGCCTATCAGGTCCGCTCCTTGTCCTTTGTCTCCTGCCTGGTGAACGTCAAGGCCGTCCAAGCCGCCAGAACCCTGCCACGTGCTGCCTTCTTTCTTTGGAATGACGACTTCGAATACACCTCCAGACTGCTGAAAACAGGCATAGGATATTACGTTCCTGCCAGTCGGGTATGGCATAAAACCAAGGTCTTCGGCTCCAGCGATGCCGACCCGGGTTCTCGCTTCTTTTACGAGGTGCGCAACAAGATATGGATGTTCCGATTCAGCAGGGGCAATTTCACAACGGTTGAGTTTCTGGCACTGCTTCTTGCTACTGGCAGACGGTGGCTCCTTACCCTTGTCAGGGCGCATGATCGTCGGTTGATCTTGCATTGCTTGTCTCGAGGATTGAAAGTCGGCCTGGCTACACGCCCTGTCAGCAACCATGATATGTTTGCCCAAGAACCCGAGGTTCAGTCACTGATCGACCGTGCCGATCAGTGACGGCAGGCGGTGATCCGGTAGAGCTTCGCCCGGCCCTGGCTGTCGACCAGTCGAAGGGCTTGCGGAACGGGGTGAAGGTTATTGAAGATCTGATGCTGGGGGTCGTTGGCAACGTACGGTCCGCCCATATCCGCATACCAATCTATGTGATGATCGGTCAGGATCCTGCATACCTGTGGGTCGGAGCCTATGCGCTCAAAGTTTGTGGCCAGGTAGGCATGATCATGGTCCCAGTTCATATTCAAATGGGCATAGAAGGGTGTGCTGCCACCAACGGCCAGCATATATCCGCTGCCGTTCCAGGGATCGGATAGAACTTGCTCGCTGGCCGGGACATGGCGGCCCATTCTCTTCATCAGCAGGAATTCGTCAGTTGACAGCATAGGGGCATCGGCATTGTTGGCTGCGAAGGCATATGTTGAGCCCAAAGTCTTCTCCATGGAGTCCAACTGCGGATTTACAGCGCAGATCAGCACGGCTACCGTGGCTGCCAACATCATAATTGGCATTGATATCATCTTCTCGGCCTGCGGCGTATACTCTTTCAAGGCTTCGATGCCATGCTCCAAGGCCATGCCCATGATGGGTATGGCTACTACAGGCCAGGCACAGAACAGGCGACGTTGATCCTTGTACCACAGGGCTGTAAGGATCTTGGCCCAATCGGCATGGGTGCCCGCGCAGGCGACGAAAACCAGGCCCAGCAGCAGGAAGGAGGACACTAGGAGCATGTCCTTTCTGCTGTGGTGCAGACAGAGCACGATCAGAGCTAGAAGCAAGGCCAGAGCCAGAGGCCAGTAGACCGGCAGCCGGCGGTTGCCTGAATCGATGGGCTGTCCCAGCAGAAAGCGCACTATGGCGGATGGCAGGTCTTCTGTAGGTTGCGCCGGGCCGCCGTTGAGATGATCCGATATTTTCCGGGCGGGACCACGCAGGTACAGATTGTGGAAGATCTTGAGGCCTATAGCCAGTAGGACCAGGAATCCGGCAGCCAACAGCCCGACGGCTACGCGGAAACGATGCTTGCTTGTTTGCGCTAGCTGCCTTCCTGCCCTGATCAGCCAGATGAGAATCAGTGGCAGTACAAGAAGAGCGCCGGTCATCATGACCCTGAAATGACAGAAGGATACGGCGACGGCGCTGAGGAGAATCCAGGCAAGGCCGACTGCGGATCGGCGGTTTTGCCGCCACCCTTCCGTGCACCAGGACCAGGTAAGCGCGACGAAGACGGGCAGTATGACCTGACCGGCGAACATGGAATATAAGGTGCCCCAATCCAGCAAGAGGAAGGGGAATCCCGCGCAGCATGAGGCGAGCGCAGGTGCGAACAGATCGCTCCATGCATGTCTTCCCAGCAGGGTTCTGATCAGAAAGAGCATGGAGACCGGCCATATCAGAGCAGCAAAGGCCAGCCAGGTGCAGGTGACGGCGCTGACTGCCGTCGCTGGGTGGTAGACCAGTGCTCCCAGGGCAGCGAACTGCTGAAATGCGATTGGATATATTTCCCTGATGGGCGGAAGAGCGTGCAGTGATGAAGCCTGGCCAGTAAGCACAATTCGTGCCACTACGTTGTAGTGGAAGACCGAGTCATAATTCTGCGTGACCTGATCCGGCGAAGGTGCGGCGTGCATCAGTCTGATGCCGATATTGCAAGCAGCCAGTGCTGTGCCGATGATTGGCGGAAGGAAGTGCCTCAATCGAGGTTTGGTTTTTCCGCCATCGGTAGTCAGCGCCAAGGATTCTCGGCCGACTCCATCCGAATTACGAAAATGATTGAAAAGTTGGCGTGTCAGGAGAATGATGGCGATGAGTATTACGGCCGAAAGCACGTAGGAGCGCCAGTTCCAGGATATACCGAGCAGCTGGAAGAGCATGCCATCGATGCCGGCCAGTGCGATGGAGGCCACAGGGCCAAGCGCCGTCACGAAGATAGGCTTACGGTTGCCCAGGACTACCACCAGCAGGCATCCGGGCAGATACAGGGCTGTGATGATGAACAGCAACAGCGGCAAGGATTGTTGCCAGGTCATCAGGGTAGATTGCATGATTCACTTCTTTCGGCTGTCATTCACCGACTTCCCGTGGAACCGGTTGAGCAGGGTGGTCATGATGGCATACAGACAGCTGCGTACTTGGTCGGGCAACAGACGGTAACAGGCGCGGATGAGGATGTTTCTGACATATTGTATGGGGCTGATGAAGCGGTCATGCAGAAAATCGGCTTGCAGGCGCAGCTCGTCACGAAACATGCGCATGCCGCCTCTGCGGTGATACATAGCCGTATCGGATCGGTAGAGAACAAGAGGTTCCTTGATGTTGCCGATATGCTCGCCGGCGACCAGCATGGTTTCCCAAAGACGGTAATCTTCAAAGCGCCCGGATTTTTCCGGATAACCGCCCACCTTCCACACGCTGGTCTTGTGAAAGGCCACACTGGGGTGGTGCAGCGGGGAATGCAGAGTGGCATATGCCCGAAGTTCGGATCCTCCGCTTGGCAGATAGCGGATCCGGCCAGGGGCGTGTTCGTCATTCGCAAACTCCTGGATGGCGCTACCCAGAGCATCTAAACCCGATGAGGCAAGCAAGGGGATGAGAACGCTGAATCTTGATGGGCGGGAGATGTCGTCGCTGTCCGCTCTGGCCACCAGTTCGTGCTTGCAGGACCTTAACCCGAGATTAAGCGCGTGAGCAAGTCCTCTGTTGGTCGGCAGCCGCACGATCGTGAACTCGGGCATTTCTTCGGCCCTGTCGGTCTGGAGCAACTGCCTCTTCAGCTCAGTCGGATACCGATCAATCAGTTGAGCTAGTTCTTTACCCAATGGACCGTCGCACACAATGACGACCTGATTGGGCATGAGGGTTTGTTCGATGGTGTCGGATTTCAATGCACGGGCAACGAAGGAAGGTGTGTCCCCGGCATAGACCGCCATCAGGAGGGAAAACCGAGTGCGACTCTGGTTCCTTGCGCTCATGGCAGTGCAGCCCCTTTCTTCGTGGATTACTGCGTCGATTCTACATGTGCCTGTCCATCGCAGTCCTGACTGACCTGTCCTTATCAAAAGGTTCAGCCCATTGCCACGCATTGGTCATGGCTGTGGATGTGGACTTGGTTGTAGTAAAGACTTGCACCTCCAGCGACTCGAAGTTGTACCATCAGGCCAATTGAGGATCAAGTAAAGGTGGGACGGTTATGACTGTTGCAGATAAGACAGTGCTGATCACAGGAGCTTCGTCAGGCATCGGGGAGGCCACGGCGAGGCTCTTGGCGCAGCGAGGGGCCAAGTTGGTGCTGGGCGCTCGCCGCAAGGATCGGCTGGATAAAATCGTCGACGACATCGTTCAGGCGGGTGGCCAGGCTGCCTCTATGGCTCTGGATGTGACGGATCGGCAGGCCAATGACGACTTCGTGGCTTTCGCCAAGAAGCAGTTCGGTGGAGTGGACGTGGTATTCCTCAACGCCGGGCTCATGCCCAACTCGCCCCTGTCGGCCCTGCATGTGGACGAGTGGGATCGGACTATTGACGTCAACCTCAAAGGTGCTCTGTACGGCATCGCAGCGGCCTTGCCGGAGTTTACCGGGCAGCGTCACGGACAGTTCATCGCCACCTCTTCGGTGGCGGGCCTCAAAGCCTATCCCGGTGGAGCGGTCTACGGAGCGACTAAGTGGGGTCTGCGTGATCTGATGGAGGTGCTCAGGATGGAGTCTGCCCAGGAGGGGACTCATATTCGTACCTCTACCATTTACCCGGCGGCCATTCGAACCGAGTTGCTGGATACCATCACAGATAAGCAGACTCTGGCTGATATGAACAAGACCTACGACAGCTACCAGATTGATCCCAAACGGGTGGCCCAGGTGGTGGCCTTTGCCATCGATCAGCCCGAGGATACCAATGTATCGGAATTCACCATAGGCCCTACCATCCAGCCCTGGTGAATTCCTCTGCCAATGCCTTTAGTCGCCGCTGGAGGAAAGCAGACGGATGCCTGATTGAGCCATGGCCTTCCGGGCTTTGACACCCTGATCCTCGCTGACCGGGACAGTCAGATCCTCGAAGACCGTGACCTGGTAGCCCAGTTTTGCGGCGTCAAGGGCTGTATCCTTGACGCAGTGAGATTCGGCGATGCCTACTACATCCACTTGGTTGACGCCAGCTTGCGCCAGGGCATCGGCCAGAGTGACTCCAGATGATTTGGCCGCAGCGAACTCCTCCCTGTTCTGGATGCGATCGGTGTTGTCTTCGATGCCTTCGAATCCGGAGTAGGCGGCTGAATACTGGCCCTTTTTGAAGTGGTGGGCGATACCCAGCTCACGAATTCTGGGATGAAGCTCCGCGCCGGGCGAGCCCGCTACGCCGTGTCTAGGCCAGGTGTCTACAAAATCCGGGCAATCGGACCAATGAGATCCGGGTTCGATGTGCCAATCCTGGGTGGTGGCCATGTAGACGTAGTCCCCGGCATGGCCGTGGACATAGTCGGCGATTCTGCCAGCCGTGGCATTGCCTCCCTCGACTCCCAGCTCACCTCCTTCGCAGAAGGTCGGTTGAACATCCACGACAATCAAAGCCTTGGACATGGTGATCACTCCCTTGGTCGAAGTTGACGGTGTGCAGAAATCATTCTGGTTGAAGCTCGACAATCATTCCTCTTCTGCGCCAATCTAATTCTCGCAGACGGGCTGGTCCTCCGATTCCTGTGGCTGTGCACATCGGCGAGGCGGGCAGCAAGGTGGATTGAAGGTGGCCACTTGAGGCGGTTCCATACGGCCTTTAGCGTGTCTGCTTGGTATCCTGAGTGCCAGGATTGTGCGAGGTTATGACAGGTGCCTTTATTGTGGCCCATCTCTTCCTTGTAAGGCTGGGCCAGCATCGTCCTAAGGGAGGGAGTGGCAATGCGGATCAATGAGTTCGGGCAGCCTATTGGTGATGCGGTCTCATTTGCGGGGGCCATGATGCCGGAGTCCGTCGAGTTGATAGGCAGGACCGTTCTGGCGGTGCCCTTGAGCGCAGACCAAAGCGATGCCTTCTATGAACGGATTTTTGGTCCGGATTGCGACGAATCCATCATGACCTATAGCAGGCAGGACCTTTATCCTGATAGAGCTGCATTCGATGCAGGGATCGAATCCATGATGGCAAGCCGGGACCCCCTCTTTTTTGCGATACTTCGCAAGCCGCCGGCACCTGATCCTGGAGCCGGTCGATCTGCAGGCGGGGAGTACCCGGGCTTACGAAGTTTGACGAAACCTGATGACCCGTCGGATCTGTTGGGGATGTATGCCTTGATGCGGATTCGGGCGGACATGGGAAGTGTGGAAATGGGCCATGTCATTTATACCAAGGAGCTGCAGAGAAGCAGACAGGCGACCGAAGCCCAGTATCTGATGGCTCGGCATGTCTTCGAGGACTTGGGCTATCGAAGGTACGAGTGGAAGTGCGACAGCCTCAATGAGCCCTCACGAGCTGCGGTGCTGAGGCTGGGATTCAAGCCTGAAGGCCGGTTCAGGAATGACATGGTCTACAAGGGCCGGACTCGGGATACGGATTGGTTTTCCATGACGGATAGTGAATGGCCGACAGTGAAAGAGCGGTTGGAGAACTGGTTGGATGATGCCAATTTCGATCAGCATGGCAAGCAGAAGCGCCGTCTGCAAGATTGTTAAATCGAATACTGTCGCCTGCGGATGGGATTTCAGTAGCCTTGATGAGGCTGAAATAGGAATTCATGGCTCGGGCGGTAGAGTGTCACTGTGGCGCATCAATGCAAGCGGAGCTCCTTCGAACAACATCTTGCCGCCTGCAGTTCCGGCTCCTGGGCCCATATCGATCACCCAGTCAGCCTGACCGATGAAGCGTAGGTTATATTCTATGGCAATGATAGTAAGGCCTTTGTTGACGATGAGTTTGCGCAAGAGGGCAATCTGCTGCAGGATGTCGGGTTCATGCAGACCGTTGGCAGACTCATCCAAAATAAGGGTATTGTGAATTTCTTCCTTGTGCAGCTCGCCCTTGGGAAGGGTGTCCAGTAGGCCAGTCCGCGACATTCTTCAAGACTTTCGTGGTTCGGCCTAGCGCCTCATGATATTGGTGCATAGCTTCGATGGCAATCAGCTTAAGTGTCTTAAGCGACGCTGAGGCTGCGGAATCCGGCAGACAGGCTTACAAGGTCGATATTCTAAATACTAAAAAAGTCTTGGGCTGTTTTTCAAGACCTATTGGCGGAGGATACGAGATTCGAAACTGCCACTTCGTATCAACGGTTATACACTCTTCCTGCTGTTTGGAGTTATGTTTGGAGTTATCTCAACTCCCAAAGTGTTGCCCCCCCCCCCCTCACTTGTGTCCAGGCGCGTGGGGGTGAAGGCGAAGGCGAAAGCGGGGCGCATCCCCCTGCGCACATGGCGCCATGCCCCCCTGGTCAGCACCGCCGCCGTGCCCCCAGACGGATCCACGAAGACGGGTACCCACCCCCACCGTTGCCGGGCGGAGGTGTAGGTCAGTAACGCATCCGGATGCGCACCCCCCCCCCGCTTGTGTCCAGACGCGTGGGGGTGAAGGCAGATCGTCGGCGGGGGTGCATCCCCCTGCGTGCATGGCGCCCATGCCCCCTGGTCGCTGTGTGTAGGCGGGGGGGGGCAGACGGGCGCCGGGTGCCCCGTGTCCGGATGCGCGCGGTCGGTGCGCGCGGGGGGTGCGGCCGGGGGTGCAGACGGGTGCGACACTGTCCAGGCAGATGGGGGGATGTGGTCGAACGAGGGTGGTCAGTGTCGTATGTACCAGCCTATGTATTCAGCTTCTTACACCTCACACACAAGATAAAACCCAGATGTGTGGAGACTCCCACACATCTGGGTCTCTACGGGCCCGTCAGCAACAACAACAACTCAACTTCAAAAGACATAACACGATGACGCCATGGGGCCATGGCGACAATCGTGGGCGCGTGTCACCGGACCCGCAGGGGGTCCGGTTCCCAAGATAAACACTGCTCGCGCCCACATGTCTTATTGCGTTGTGTTGTTCGGTTGTTGAGCGTGTGCGAAGGCGAAGGGATTTTTCTTTTTCTTTTTCCCTTCGCCTCCGCACGCATCACCAGCCCCGCTCCTCCCGCTCCTTGATTTCCTTCAGCTTTCGGGTCATGCCATCCCCCAGGGAGACATCCTTCGCGATCTCCCTGCAGTCAGGCACTAGCAGCACCCACTGCGCCAGGGGGATGAGGTCATCCCAGCCCACCGGGGTGCCGTCGGGGTCCAGGCGGGGGACCTCGCCCTCCTCGACCAGCGTGCGGGTGGGGTGGGATGCGTCGAGCATGTCGTCCCAGACGGCGTCGGCGGCCTCCTGTCCCCATTCTGCTGCTAGATCCGCGCGCCCTGCCCAGACGCATCCGTACCTATCTCTGATCATGATCTCCCTTCCCCTTCGTTGTCTGCATCGCGTGCCGCCTGCATCGGATCGCCATAGTCCATGATCTGCTCCAGAATCTCCAGGGACACAGGAGTTTGCCACCCGGCGGGGTGGAAGTGCCCAGTGTGGTAGATCGCGCCTGTAATGGGATCCACCCCTGTGTCGATCATCTGGCCGATGACGGATCTCTCCCAGCATCGCCTAGCTATGTCCTCGTCGTAGATGCGGAGTATATCGGGGTACTCTGCCCAGAACCTACCTCGTACATCACGGATCATCATGCTCTCCTTCCTTCGTGTGTGGTCATCCCCAGCCCCTCGGGGGGTGGTGGGTATGCGTGCTCGATGATGTGCAGGAGGGTGCCGGTGGCGTCGGTGCCCCAGTATCGGCCGGCATCCACCACGTCCGCATATGCCGGCACCCTCCCGAGCATCGAGCGCACGTCGGCTACTAGCTGCGGGTCGATATCGCCCAGGGCTCGTGCGACGACCCGATCCCCCTGGACGACTTGCACCTGCCCCCGGCTCATGCCGCCGCCCCCTCCGTGTGCGTGGCGCCGTTGTCCCCATCGAGCTCCTGCGCCCGGGCGAGCATCCTGCGCAGGGTCCTGGGGGAGACCCCCATTGCGCCGGCCGCCTGCCGGGTGGAGAGGGAGTGTCCATGCACGAGGCCGGCAGCCTTCCTCGCGTCACGATCCGTCCAGTGTCTAGTGCCGCCGCCGAGCGACTTTCCGGATGCCTTCGCCGCCGCCCGGCCGGCCGCGGTGCGCTCAAGAATCATCGAGCGCTCGAGCTCAGCCACCGCACCCAGCAAGGTGAGCAGGAATCGACCGCTACTCCCGCTGAAGTCGAGCCCCTGATCGACGCAGCGGAACCCAACTCCCTGGTCGGTCCAGCGTTCCACGACCTCGAGGAGATCCTTCGTCGAGCGGCCTAGACGATCCAACCGGGTGACCAGCACGACATCCCCAGGCCTGACCGCCGCCTGGAGCTCCCTGAGTCCAGGCCGGTCCGTGGTAGCACCGCTGCGGCCCCCATCCTTGATGACGCGCTCGGCGCCCGCCGCTCTCAGGTGGTCTGTCTGCGTCTCTAGCGACGTCCCCTCCTCTGCCTGCCGAGTCGTAGAGACTCTGGCGTATCCGATCAGCATCACTGCCCTCCTCCTGCCCCGGGTGGGGCATCTTCCAACGTCTCCCGCCCCGGTGGGGGCGGTTGGCGGTTGCCCCACCCGGATACCACTGGTTCCGGGTGGGTTTCCGTCTATAGACCATCTATCAAAACGCGGGGCGACGGGTCATAACACTCGCCCCGGTCGTTTTGATAGATAGAAGAGTGTCCGGGTGATATTGCCCGGGCGTAGGACATCCCTGACGAAGCGTTCCCCCTGGAAACAGGGGGACCCACCCGAGCAGGGAAGGCATGGACGAAGTGGAGTCCCACCCGACGACGGTCGGGCTGGACCAAGGGACCTGCGGGGACCGGCACCCCCCGACGCGTCCGGGCCATGCCGGGCAACGGCACGCCGCTAACCCTGGGGACCACGCAGAGCGTGGCCGCGTCGGGGGATACGCAAAAACGCCGCCCGCCGGGGCGGTGCGGTCCGGAGCCGAGGTGGTGCCGTGTGCATGGCGCCATCGCCCCCGTGCGAGTCCCTCCGTGTGGGCCCTGGAACCAAGACCGGGGGATGCAGTCTGATGGACTGTGTCCGTTGCCCGGCCCTGCAGGCGGGGATGGCACTAAAGCGGGTCGTCGGTAGAGACGCAGGACGGCTGCGGTGGTCATGGCGATGCAGGGGGGGCCGTCACACCCCTCCCCGGATCGAGCGGGAGCGAAGGCGACGGAGGCCGGGGGGCGGAACCCGACCCGCTGCGTCACTCGCCCAGAGAGTATCTCAGCAGATACCAGGGGGAGGGGTTCCATGTAGGGGGGGGGGAGCAGGAGAGTCCGGGGGTCGGCATCGTCGTCGGCCCTCGAATCGTCTTCGCTCGCGTGTGTGGCGCTGGTGTCACCAGTGCTCAGAATCGAAGGTGTTCCAGGAGACGGATTAATCCGAGTTCTGGAGCGGCCCTTCGGTCTTTTCCTTGCGATTTGGCTTTTTCTGTGTAGGTGGTCGCAATATGGTGGAATCGGCGTCAGAATCGTTTTCAGCAGCTTTAGTCGCTTTTGAGGTTTCATCGTAGAAATCGCCGAGATTCTTCGCAGCTGCTTCTACGTGCGCGCCCCAACGGTCGGCCAGCTCACGACGAGAACGTTCGAGTATATGTCTGTAATGCTCGCTCATGGCAGGCGTCAGGTGCCCGAGAACATCCTGGATGGTGGTAAGCGATTCCCCCTGTTCCCCGAGCAGGGACGCCGTTATATGTCTCATCTCGTGTGGAAGTATGTACGCTTCTTCGCTGAGCGGGGTGTGGGTGCCTTCGACGTGATCCTGGAAAGCCTGTTGAATTGATCGCCAGATCCTATTCCAGGAGTTATAGGGAATCGGGGAACTATCTTCTCGGACTAGTAGAAGCTGCCCTTCTCCAACTTTCACTCCACCTGCATCCTCAATAGGTAGAACGGCCGCATCGTCCCGGTGGAGGTTGTAGGCCTGAAGCATGGCTTCGTAGAAAGGCTGGGGGAGGGGCACAACTCGACTGTGCCCGTTCTTGGTTGCCGACTGCAGGAAGTATCCTCCCCCTTCGCGTTGCATCAGCCGTGCCCGTATGGCCAGGGATCTGGTCCCCATGTCGAAAGCTGCCCGTGTAAGGCCAAGCGCTTCCGCTCTGCGCAGCCCTAGACCCATGGCCATGATGAGAGGGTAGAACCCATGGATTGGAGAGTCCTTTTCCGATGCCCAGGCGATGATTCCCAGGGCAGTGTCCGTATGAGCATCTATGTAGCGGTCGATATGCTCGGAGCGATGGTTCGTTCGCTTGGGGGCCTCCATGTAATCCATGGGGTTCTCAGTGATGAGGCGTGTGCGGGTGGCCCAGGCGAGCATCGTGTGAAAGGTCTTCCATGCGTGCCAGGCGGCCGATTCCCCGATGCCCTGAGCCTGTTGGCCCTCGACCATTCGGGAGATTCTGACGACATCGAGCTTCTTTACTGGTAGCGTGCCGACGAAGGGGAAGACGTGTAGCCTCAAATTGCTTCTGTACTTTCTTCTGCTGGTCTCGCCAAGCCGCTGATCGGCAGCCAGCCACATTTCGGCAGCCTCTTCCACGGTCGGTCCTGTGGGTTTCCGAGGTCGTGCGGCCCTGCGGGGGACGGGATTTGCCATGGCCTGGATCTTCGCGTTCTTCCTGGCTAGGGCCTGTTCTGGGGTTGCGCCCATGGCCCGGTGGCGCTTACCGTTCTTGTCCTTCCAGTCCGCCACGAAATATCTGTAGGTGTCTCCGTGGGCACGAATCGTCGTCGGATAGAGGCCCCCGTCACCCTTCTTGCGTCTCTGCCTGGTCATGTCAGAAGCATACCTCTCGGCGAGGGGTGTGTGGAGTTACGTGTGGAGTTACGAACGGATATAGAAAACCGGAAACCGCTTTTTTCAACGGTTTCCGGTGCCTGTGCGGAGGATACGAGATTCGAACCCAGGCATACTCCCAGCGCTACTCCTATATGAGTTTACAGGGAACCGGAAAAACCCGGCACCACCTAATTCACCACCTAAGTCGCGTTATCAGGCGTGTCGAAACGGCACAGAACGGATACCAGAATGATACCCCTCAAGCAGACAACGGAATCAATCAGAATACGGTGGAAGCGCTCCCCGGCTGATTGGAGTTGTGCTTATTCGGGATTACCTGGTCCCGGTTTCGACGCTATAAGTCTGGCTTACAGCATGCGCATCTGACCTAGATTGAATCTAGGGGCCTTGGCGCAGTGATCATGCCCAAAAGAACATAGCTGGAAAGAACATAGCTGGATACGGAGGAGGGGGTGGTGTCCTGTTACCCCCCCCCCCTATGAGCATGCCGCCTTGGTCGGTGGGGTTGAGCCACGCTCACGCCACACCGGTTGCGTGTATGACGCACGCAATCATGTCTTCTGTTTGTGCAGGGGTACCGAAGAATCGGGTGCCATTCGACGGAGTGCGTGATGCACGTGGTCGCATGCCAGAGGCCTACACTAGACGGAGACCTCTTGTACTCTCCTTTCCCGAGTGCGGTGGGTTCACCGATATTGAACCCATGGGCCTGACTGTTATGGTTGTGGCCTTGTTTGAGTGTTGTGGTTGTTGGGTTTTATCTTGTCTTGTGCCGTAACGCGTTACGGTTCCGTCACCAGGGGGAGAGATTGGCACTGCACCCGAGGTTGCTGAAGTCCGTCCCCCGGGGGTCCCTCCCCCAGGGGCGGGAAGGCTTTCCGGCGAGCGCTCCCCTGAGCGTCTGCCAGAATGAGGCCAGCCATTATTCCCTTACTTTGGCCGTTGTAAGCTAAAGAAATTGTGCCATGATTATCGCTTACCTTTATGGCACCGTCATCAGTCTCTTACTGGCGACTTTTCAACTATGGTCATGATGACTATAGTTGGCCATCCAAGTGTTGACCTCACGAAATGCAACGGGCAGATGGAATCTCGACCTTAGCCAGACTTAGGTCCTAACTCAAAGTTAGGGCCAGCAGGTCGGAATCCAATCAAGATCCTTATATGCTCTAGCCGTGCTCGTGAATGTCGTGCAAGTGGTTTGTATTACCGGTGAGAGCTGGGGATTGCATTCTGCGAAAGTCCATATAATCCAGTTATGGCAGAGGAAAGACAAGACGAACTTGAAAAGCTGCATAGTCAGATATTGGAGAGTATCAGCGCTTCAATGGTGCGATATGAGAAAATGCGGGAAAAGCAATTGAGTGGTATTGAACTAAAGCCCGGCTGCCGTCTCTCGCAAATCAATGCAGAAGCTAATGGACTGTTTGTCGATAGAATTTTGGCTCTTTTCGATTCAGCCAAGGATAGCCTTGATGCATGTATGAGGCTACTTGCAATGCATCGGGCTTCGCGATCTCCCGAACTTATCCTGTTGCGGTCATCCCTTGAATCTTCCTCATACATGATCTGGCTTCTTTCCTTGCCTAGAATCGAAGACCAGGTGTTCTCGTCCCTAAGACTCATCAAGGAAGAAACAAAGAACGTCGAGGATGCGTTGCGGAAGCGAGGAGGGGATCTACCGGCACCAGCTCCCGTCATAACCGAGACTCTTGAGTGGATAGATCATCGGTTAGAAGAACTACGGCCAGGCAAAAGCGACAGCAAGATGGTTCCTAAGTCGAAAGTGGTGGAAAACGGCGATAAGTATTACCGCAAGGATGGGAGAGAACGGGCGAATGACACGGGTGAAGCTGCTTGGAGGGTGTGCAGCGCAGTAGCGCACGGCAATATTACAGTCTTCTATGCAACAGCAGGAAACAACGCAAGCTCACACTCAAATTATAACTGTGAACGCATGCTCTGGGAAACCACGGCTCGGGATGCGATACTCGCTTCCGCTTTTACCCCTGCTGTGGAGAACATCGAATACTGCATGGACCTTTACGAGCGGTCGGCAATCAGTCCTATGCCAAACAGAAGTACCGAGAAGCATAGTTGCTGATACCCCTCTGCATCCTTTAAAGCCTTGTGACAGGCCAAAACGAGTCGAAAGTGAAATGGAAAACCTGAGACGCGGAAATCAGAGTTTCGGCGACGCGGTCAGGGGGTGTCTGAATGGGTTTTGATTGACCCCCTACCCCACGGGGTCTGTGCCTGGGTGGTTATGGTTGGGACTGGTCGTCATTCCGTTCCAGGTCTTTATCATTGATCGTGTATGTGGTCCGGTCGGCGTGGATGGAGGAGAGCTTGATGGAGATGGGGCTTAGGTATGTTCTTTCGGGAGTGCTGAACCGGTATCTCTCTGAGAGCCGGTCGAGGCTGGTTGATTCTGATATACGGGGCGGCTTCTCTGATGCTGTCCGTGCCTGTCTTCCCCCTGATGAGGAGTATCTGGTCAAGGGGTCCGCGGGTGCTGGCGGCAGGGCCCAGGTGCCATGGTTCTGCGTGTTCGATCCGAGAGTGACGAAGAAGGCCAGCGAAGGTTTCTACCTGGTGTACCTGTTCAAGACGGACATGACCGGCGTCTACTTGTCGTTGAACCAGGCGTGGACCCCGTTCAGCCGCCAGGGCAGTGCCGCCATGGGCAGGGAGAACATCCGCAGGGTGTCCGAGAGGATATGGGACTCGTTGAGACGTAGGAGGGATGTTCCGGCAGGGCTGCGCACGTCTATCGACCTGGCGTGTTCCGGGCATAACGACAATCTTGCCAGGGGATACGAGCAGGGGCACATCTGTGGACTGTATTATGCCGCCGAATCGCTGCCGGACGAGACCCGGCTGGTGGAGGACCTCAAGGGCATGCTGAGAGTCTACGCAAGCCTGGTTGGAATGTTCACGGGAACCGGCGGGACCGATCCTCTCTCGGGATACCAGGCCATCATCCCGGAAGTATGCGGGACGGACATGAGCCTGTCCCGGATACTGCGTGAATCGTCCGTCCAGCCGTCCGCTGGCGCGTTCAAGGAGGTCGTCTTCCCCGGTTCCGGAAGACGGGATCCGACGCGAAGAACAAGGGGGAGTGTCCCGTTCAAGCCTGATTATGAGCTTCGCTGGCAACGCAACACCCTGCTGGGAGCGAGGGGTGAGAAGGCTGCGGTCGAATTGTTGAAACAGTGGTATCCGTCATGCAAGGTGGAACGGGTGTCCGAGACGGACGATTCGCTGGGGTATGACATCCGGGTCACGGGGCTCGACTCCGGAGGGGAGCTGCATGTGGAGGTGAAGTCGACGACCGCGAAGAGTGAGCACACCCCATTCTTCATATCGGCCAATGAGCTTGAGCGCGCCAGAACGGACGGTGAAGAATTCCTGCTCCTACGGTTGTTCAACCTGAACGACGAACACCCCGGGTATTACAGGATTACAGGGACCGCGGTGACGCAGCTTGTCCTTACCCCGAACAGTTATCTGGCGGAAATAGAGTGATTCATCAGGCGCGGGGCGGAACCTGGTGAAATGCCTGTGTCCTGACGGCATAACAGGACCCGATGTGGTTTATGGGTCGGGTTCACCGTAGTGTTCAGCCTGTCTGTTTTATTGGGTGGAGAAGGGTCGTCGGTCATTCCCCGAAACCTGGTCTTGCGACGTCAAGGGTAACGGGAGCCCCGGCGGCCTTGCCTCCAAGCCTATAAGGACGGGCTGCCATACATGAGCCTCCTGAAGATAGCTCACAACTAATTATTTTCCATTCCGGGGGGATACGGGCACTATGCCGCGGGGGTGCCAGGGCCCAGGGGGTAGGGGGCTACCCCCTATGGTGGTGTGGTCCGCGAGCTGGTTCACTCGTCGTGCTGTTTGGTTCTGATTCTTCTTATGGCTTTCTTCCCGGCATCCACCCATTTGAGTGCTTCGGTCGTGTCCGTGCCGCAGGCCTGGGCTATCTGTTGTAGGTGGTCGATGGGTACCTGGCCGCTCATGAGCTCCCGGTGGAGTCGGCGTGCGTCCAGGCCGGTCCTGTCGGCCAGCTCGCACACGGTCAATCCGGCCTCTTGCTCTATGAGGCCTTGCAGTCCCAGGCTGACGGCCAGTGGGCAAATAGGTTCGTCGGGGTCCTGGTAGCGGCGGTCGAGTTGTTCCCGTTCCAGGTCGCACATGGGGCAGATGACTCCCTTGCCGTCTGTCAGCCCTTTGCTGGTGGCCTGTTGGTCGTAGGTGATGGGTTCCCCGCACAGGGCGATTGAGCGTCTGCCTTGCAGGGCTGCGAGGTAGGGCACGTAGTGCAGGATGATGGGTCTGTCGGCCTGGTCCTCCTGTCTGCGAGCGCTGACGGCGGTAGACTGGGCTGGTGATTGTGAAGTCATTATGCGGCTTCCTTTCATATCGGGAACCCTGGGTGTAGCCGCACCTGGGGTTCTTTCTCTATTATGGATATATTATTCTCCACTAGAAATAGTATATATCGACTAGAGATATATATGCAGTTCGTCTCTCTCTAGGAGGGAAGAACATGGGATACTGGGAGATATGGATATACACGAATGGTATGAACAAGTGACAGGCAAAGACAGCATTAACGCTGTGGCTACAAAGGCAGGGATAGCTCCTGCAACCTTCTACAAGCAGGTCAGGAAAACCATAACGCCGACGAGCGCGGTGAGGATAGCCAGAGCGTACGGAAGGCCACCCACGGAACCCCTGGTGGTCATGGGACTGCTCACGCAGGAGGACGTGGACGCGCTCGCGAGCTCGGGGAGCCTGTCCCGTGCGGGCGATGCCGAACTAGTCAGGGAGCTGGCGAGAAGGCTTGGTGTCGATGATGGTGGGGAAGTCTAAGGCTTCGCCGTCTTTCTCTTTCCCCACTCCCTGCTTCCGGGGAAAAGTTGACGGGTGTGGTCTCCTGTGATGGCAGGAGCCGCACCCGTCTTTTCGTAAGCGGGTCAGGCCGCCTTGCCCACCTGTGGGCCGTGAGGAGCGGGCACCGGTTGCATGGGCAGGTCACTGCTCTTACGGCGGGTTAGCTCCTCCAGGGCCTTGTTATGCCAGAGTCCGGGCTTGTGGTTCTTGATGGCTAGGAGCTGCCTGTTCGTCATCTTGTCGAAGTCCACTCCTCCCACGAACTGGGGGAGGGCGCTGAGGAACACGGTGATGTCGTCACCTAGATCGTTCTGGTCGGGTTCCGGATCGTCCCCCGTGGCCTTTCCCGCATGTGCGGTGCCACCTTGCCACCTTAATGGTTTCGGAGGCTGGGAGGCGTTGGAATCATTGGGCTGAGTGGAAGGTGGCACGGGTTGTGTCGGTTTGCCACCTTGCCACCTTGTGCCACCTTGAAAACCGTTGGAAACACTGGAAGGTGGCAAGGTGGCAAGGTGGCACGCGTCTACAGTGAACCACCACCATTCATCCCCGAACCTCTTCGATCTGAACTGGTACTCTCTGCATCTTCTCCGGGCGTCCTTGAGTTGCTGCTTCGGATACTCGCCACTGCCCGCCGCAATGACCTCACTGGAGGGGAACCCGTATCCTTGCCCGTCGGGCGTGGCCCTGGCATGCTGGTCATAGTAATCGATGATGAACTGCTGACAGTCGTTGGGTTCGTCAGTATCCAGCTCTAGTGACGTGTTGGCCACCTCGGTCACACTCCTGTCGGAATGCTCCCAACCAGCCACGCGGCCTACGCTCATAGGCTCCCCGTCATCGTCGGTCAGCTCGGCTGATTCAATATGGAAGCACCAGTTGCGTTCCGAGACCGGCAGACTGCTGTAGTTGGCCTTGTCCTGGGAGACGGTCACCTGACCGGTCTCGGGGTCCTGGGCCATAGTCAAAAGGGAACGGCAGATGTCGATGTAGGCATGCGAGCCACTGACCATATGCCGTGCGTTCCTGCCCATGGCTTTGCCGAAATGCAGCAGACCGACCACGGTCACATCTAGCCGCATCGCGAGCGCAGCCAGCGGATTGAGTGCCTTGCGCACATCATCCCGCTTGTTCCCGTCTCCGCCAACTAGGTTCGACAGGGGGTCGATGACCAGGAAAGGGCTGCTGTTGACCATCAGAGCCTCTTCCAAGGCCTTGATGTTTCCTGGCAGCAGGTAGTCGCAGGCAACCTCCTCACCCTGCTCCGTGTAACATTCACCTATCGGGATGACCCGCTGCACGTCCGCGCCCGCTGCCAGGAGCCGCGCCTTCAGCATGGAACGACTGTCCTCCGGCGAGTACAGGCACACATTCATCGGCCTGCCCTCATGATCGCCTTTCAAGGTCCCCTTGGTGGCTTTCGCCACCCAGTCCAAGACGAGTGTGCTCTTGCCTATGCCGCTTTCACCGGCCACGATGTTCAGCACGCCCTCCACGAGAAGCTGATCCAGCATGAACCTCGGCCGTTCGATTCTGTCCTCCCTAAGACTTCTGAACCGCCTGCTCATGCCGCCACCTCCATGCGCTTACAGGCCAGGGCCGCGACGGCCGGCCATTGATCTCCTGCCAGGTCTGCAAGACGGTGGAGTAGCCGGGAGGGTTGTTCACCGTTCCGCCAGACCTGGCCGCGGTTGGTGCGGGCGCAGGAGGCGAGCCTCCGACGCATGTAGGCCACGTCTATGCGGGACCTGACGGGGATGGTCGCACTGTCCATGAGGGTGACGGTGGCCCGGTCCGTGGGATGGGTCACCAGCGTCAGGGTATGGAACGCTTGGTCGCAGGGGGTGAACGTGAGGTTCCCCTGGGGGCACAGCAGGCTCATGGCCTGCACCATGACGCAGGCACCGGGGTCATCGTTCACGGCCTGGAAGCGGACGGGCATGGGCTCCAGGTGGGAGGCGAGCGCGATCAGGGCCATGATTCGGGCCATGATGCGTGTGCCGCTGCTGATTGTCAGCCGGTACGGCCCGTAGGCGGTTTCCAGCAGATAGTCACTGGTGGTGTCGAGTACGTAGCCTGCCTGGTCGGCCTGCCTGTCATCGGATAGGATGGGTGTGTAGGTTTCTTCGGCCCCTGTGTCCCTGGCATGGGGGCTCATTTGTAGCGTGGTCATGGTCAGTTGCTGCCCTCCGCGTAGCGTTTCAGGCTTTTGTAATTGACCAGGATTCTACGGTTGCTGCATTTGCGTGCTTTGATTTCGCCTTCACGGATGAGCTGGTAGACGACCTTGCGATCTTTGAAGCCCAGCAGTTCCGTGGCTTGGGGTACGGTTACGGTCAATGGTTCCAATGACGTTGTGCCTGTCATCTGTGTATGTCCTTAAATGATTGGCTTGCCTCCTGTGCCTGGAGTACATGGCATAGGGATGCAAAAGGGGTATTAAATATGTCTATTGAGGTGCTATAAGGAAGCACACAACCCGCACCTGATTTAAGGGCCTGGACAGCCCAGCCAATATTTAAGGTGCCAAGCACCACACGCTTCTTAAGGTCACACCCGACCATACGCAACTTCAGACCTTGCCTGGTCAACACGATTTACAGCCTCGTCCGGCCTAAATTGGGTTTACACCTCAACTACACTTAACTATATTCAAGGACACCGAAAGACACGCCGGAGCATTAGAACCAAGGGTCATCGTTGATCGGCTGTATTCCACGGGCTGCTTTCGCGATTTCGTCAACCAGGAGGTTGATTGATGTGTTGTCAGGGTTTGGATCATACCTATCCTGCACTTCGGCAACCTTCCTAGCGTACAGGTGGAAAGCGCCGGAAGTGCTGAGTCTGGATCCCTTACGTTCGACCTTCCTCGCCGTGAATTCAACCTCATATTCCGCGTAGGCCATCGGAGGAAGCGGGAGCAGTATTTTCATGGCTTCACCATTGATGTCATTACTCTCGAATGCGCGTGCTGCGCTGTCCACCAGCCATGAAGTATAAGGCTTTTCCGGATCAGCCATCTTGTACTGTTCAACCAGTGTTTGACTCGTCGCCCACGGGTCATCATCCCTGTTAGCCCATGTTATGAATGATTCGAGTATGCGAATCGTCTCGTTTTCCGAATAGCTGCGAGTGGCCAGCCTGCGGAGTTCTTTCTTACAGCGGTTCAGGGTCTTGGTGTCTATATAAGTCATGATGTTGCCTCCTTTAGTAAACGTGTCATTGTCTCAGTCTGAATGTCGGGGGAGAACATGGAGATAATCGCCGAGCACTTGGATAGCGATAGGTTCCTGAGTACAGCTACCCGTACGTCAGGGGCCATGTTTTCAAGCGTCTGAGCCAATGCTTCCAGCAAATCGCCATCTTTCGCCGTGTCCGTGTGTCCCTCCTGCACGGTTCCCATATGCTCCATGGCTGCCTCCCCGTCGGCTTCCATGCCTGCGAGGATCTTCTCCCGTTCGCTTTCGGTGACGTGCTGGTAGTGCATGGCCGTGTTGACCTGCGTGTGTCCCCCCTGGGCCATGACCGCCTTCAGGCTGTTCGTGTGCTTCGCCACCTCGGTCAGGGCACGATGCCTCAGATCGTAGAGCCGCAGCCTCCGCTCCTCCAGGCGTGGCACTGCCCTGCGCGCACGGTACCAGGCGTTCCTCACCGACTGGTCGAACACCAGCGTGTGCGAGCGCTCGCCGGTGAACAGCCAGCCGTCGGGCCTGTCGTCCACGTACAGGTCCAGATGCCTGCGGATGGCGGGCACCATGAAGGCGGGGATGTCGAGATCGCGGATACTGCCGGGTGTTTTCGTGCTGCCCACGGTCATGACCTTGTGGCCGTTCCTCATGACCCCCTTCGCGGACTTGCCCACATGCAGGCGGCCGCCATTATCATCGTCGGCCAGGTTCACGTCCCTGCGTTGCAGGGCGTACGCCTCCCCGGGCCGCAGGCTGAGCACGCCCACCAGGTATATCACCAGGGCGAAGCGCCCGGGCATGGCCTCGTACAGGGTGTTCAGCTCCTCCATGGACACGTCCCCATACGCCCTGTCGGACCTGGGCCTGTCCACGTGCAGGAGGACCGGGTTGCTTGACAGGAGGGTGGTGCCCTCGTCGTCCAACGGCTGGGAGCATGCCTGCCGGAAGATCGCGTTCAGCAGTTCCCACGCATGCCGTTTGATGCTGGCCCCCTCACCGGCCTTGCCGACCTTCATCGAGTCGGCCCACCTTTGGATGTCCCTGGGGGTGACGGCCGCCATGGGCATGTTGCCCAGTACCGGCAGCAGGTAGTCCCGCAGGTACTGTTCGTACTTCTGCCGGGTGGTCACGGCTATGGGCTCCCCGTTCGCCTTCCTGCGGTTCCGGACGAAGTCTGTCGCGTACTCCCCGAAGGTGGTGCTGTCGGCCCTGTGGGCGTTCTCCGCGGCTTCGGGAGGCTCCCAGATGCCCATGCGGATGCTGGTCTCGGCATCGTTGAGCCACTTCTCAGCCTCGGTCTCGAAACCCAGAGGGAAGCGCCTGCTGATCCGCTTGGGCAGGGAGGGCCAACGGGAGTAAGCCTCGACCGGAGGCTGATACCGGGCCTCGATGTATCTGCGACCCGATTTACGGTCGGTGCGCACGGGCATGGAGCCGAACCTCCTGCGCTTCGCCCGCCTGCCCATGCCAGCCTCCCTGACCTATCCACTTAGGTGGTGCCGGGCACCACCTTGGAAACCGCACCACCTAATTCACCACCTAACATAGCATGCTGAACGTCATCAAAAGGTACTGGACGGAAAAGCCGAAACCCAGTCAAAACCCAATAGAAACGTTGAAAAACAGCCATTTTCGGCATAGAAAAAGGGCCCCGGACTTCCGTCCGGGACCCTTGGTGGCGGAGGATACGAGATTCGAACTCGTGAGGGCGTGAACCCAACACGCTTTCCAAGCGTGCGCCATAGACCACTAGGCGAATCCTCCAAGTGCCGCTGAGAGCCATATGACTTCCGTAACGGCACAACTAAAAACTATAGCATGGACGGCCGATATGGCTGCTCCCGGCGTGTGGAGACATAGGAGTCTGATCGTCCTGTGCTCGGGTGACTGATGCTCACAGCAGATACGGCAACAGCAGGCCGGTAATCCGGCGCCCGAGCCGTTGATACCCTTCCTGGCTGTAATGCAGGCCGTCAGGCATGAAGCGTTCATGCCCCTTGATGAAAGGGCTGATGCCGCTCTGCACAAACAGGTCAATGACCGGGATGCAGTAGCTGGCGCATATCTCCTTCATCCTCTGCATATAGTCCTCCTGCATAAGGTTGCAGGCGTTGCGCTGACGGGTGTTGGGGTAGTTCTTGGTCGGGTGGACGAAGTTGTTCTGCGTGGCCGTGATGACGACCAGGTTTTGCGTGGGATACATCTTCAGCAGACCAGTCAGCATGACGTTCAAGGCGCCGGAGAATGTATGGCTGTCCGTACTGTTTTCCTCACCCAGCGGTATATCGTGTTGGAAGTCGTTGACTCCACCGAAGATCACGACATCGTCTGCCTCGGTATCCATCTGCTCGAACCGTTCGATGAAGGAATCGTCCCTGTCTTCGCAGACGGCGATGCGCGATCCGCAGATACCGTAGTTCCGCACCTCCTTGAAAGGTATGAGCCGCTGGAGGGTCTGGGTCCAGGAGATGCTTTGACCTCCTGAATCCAGACCGTTGTCGCCCCAGGTCGTCGAATCTCCGAAGCAGTTGATGATCTTGTCTTTGAAGTAATCCTCAGACAGCATCATGTCTTGTCTTATTCCCTTTCTTCCTATGTCTGATGGGGTTTACTTCTGGAATTCGGCTTGGATTTCCTCCAGGGTCTTGCCGTTGGTCTCGGGCAGGACGTTCCTGGCGAACCATGCCATGACAAGGCAGAAGATTGCGAAGATGATGAATGTCCATGTGGCTCCGATGCCGTTGAGCATGATCGGGAAGCCCTGCCCAACGAAGAAGGAGGCCAGGAACATGGTCAGGGAGCAGAGGGACTGTGCGCGGCCGCGAATGCGGGTTGGGAACACCTCGGACATGATGACCCAGGCCCCGCCGCCCCAGGAGAGCTCGTAGAAGGCGGTATGGGCGAGTATTCCTATTACGATCAGGATGTTCATGAGCGTGTTGAACTTGCCGATGGAGAAGAGGAGTGCCAGGGCCAAGAGGGCGCCGGCCATGGCCACTGCGCCCCAGGTCAGCAGCTTCTTGCGGCCCAGCCTGTCAATGTAGACCATGAAGATGGCCACGAAGATGATCTTGACCACGCCGATGCCGATGGTCTCGATCAGGGATGCATTGGCGCCGATGCCGGTCTTTTGGAAGATGATGGGAGCATAATACCCGACTGCGATGGTGCCGGTGAGCTGCTGGAAGGCGGCTGCCAAGAGGGCGATGAGCAGGGCGAAGCGGATGCCCGGCTTGAAGAGCTCGCTGATGAGGCCCTTTTGCTCGGTCTGGACCGTCTTGCTGATCAGACCGACCTCGTCCTTGGCGGACCTGGCGCCGTTCATGCGGGTCAGAATCTTCATGGCCGTGTCGGTGCGGCCTTTTTCGATCAGGTAGCGCGGGCTCTCGGGAATGAGAGGCGTCAGGATGAAAAAGATGATGGCGGGAATTATGCCCGAGCCAAACATGAACCGCCAGCCCCAGGCGATGTTCCAGTCAGGCGGGTTCAGATTGGCGATGGTGGCGTTGACTATGTAGACCACGGTCATGCCGATGGCGAAGGCCAGCTGGTTGGCGCTGACCAGGGTCCCGCGGATTCTGGCTGGCGCGACCTCGGAAATATAGAGCGGGACGATGGTCGAGGCCATGCCGATGGCTATGCCGGACAGGATGCGACCGATGATCAGTATCGTCACCGTGGGCGAGAGGGCCATGGTCAGGCTAGAGAGTGTGAAGAGGAGGCCTGCAACGATCATGACGGGTTTACGTCCTGCATGGTCGCTCATCCAGCCGGCGACCAGGCACCCGGCCATGGCTCCCAGAGCCAGCACAGCCGACACAAATCCCACCTGGGCCTGGGACAGTTTGAAATGTACAGAGAAAAAGCTGATGGCACCGGATATGACGCCTTGGTCGTATCCGAAAAGCGAACCGCCAATGGCTGCTATCAGTACGACGAATATAACATATTTGGATCCACTGGTTTCCTTTTGTTTTGGGTATCCTGTGCTCACGCTGACTCCTTCATCAGGCATTGGCTCTCATACACAGAATGTGATATATCTGACACTTTTGAATCTCAGTAGTTGTTGCCAGACTTTGCGCTGATAAAGGAGTCGGGATGAGCCGGGATTGGTTGAATCTACTCGATCTGGTCCAAGGACAGGCCAAGGGCTTCGGCCACACGCCGGCCGTAGTCGGGGTCGGCCTGGTAGAACTGCTTGGTCTCTAGAACCCGGATTTCCTGGTCATCGACGGAGCCCAGGGTGTTCTTGATGGTCTGGATCAGGCGGTCCTTCTCTTCCGGGCTCATCAGCCTGTAGAGACGGCCGGCGGCGGAATAGTAGTCCGTGTCGTAGGGGCGGGAGTATTCGGTCTGTCCCTGGACGGCATCACCATGCATACGGGCATCGTGGTCCTCCACAGGGCCGCCCTTGCTGTTGGGCTCATAGTTGACCGAACCGTCCTGGCCTTGGGCCATGAAGCCGTCGCGCTCGTAGTTATGGACCTGGTTGACGGGTCGGTTGACGGGTAGCTGTTCGTAGTTGGCGCCCAGACGGTATCGCTCGGCATCCTTGTATCCGAACAGGCGGCCCTGCAGCAGCTTGTCGGGCGATGGCTCGATGCCGGGAACGAAGTTGGCGGGGGAGAAGGCCGCCTCCTCCACATCATCAAAGTAGTTGGTCGGGTTGGTGTCCAGCACGAACTCGCCTATTTCAATGCGCGGATAGTCCTTCTTGGAGACCACCTTGGTCACGTCGAAGATATCGTCCTTATAGTCCAGGCCCTCGTGATAGGGAAGGATCTGCACGCAGACCTTCCACTTGGGGTAGTCGCCCTGGTCGATGGCATCGTAGAGGTCATGCAGGAGGAAGTCCGTGTCCTCAGAGGCGATCTTGGCTGCGGTCTCATCGGTCATGTTCTTCACGCCCTGCTCGCTCAGGAAGTGGTACTTGACCCAGAACTGCTCGCCTTTCGTATTGACCCACTTGAAAGTGTGGCTCCCGTAGCCGTTCATGTTCCGGTAGCTGGCCGGGTTGCCCCTGTCTCCCATCAGATAGGTGACCTGGTGGACGGACTCAGGGGAGTGGGACCAGAAGTCCCACTGCATCTCCTGGCTGCGCAGGTGGGTGGCCGGATCGCGCTTCTGCGAGTGGATGAAGTCGGGGAACTTCAGGGGATCATTGACGAAGAAGACCGGAGTGTTGTTGCCTACAATGTCGTAATTGCCTTCCTGAGTGTAGAAGCGCAGAGCGAAGCCGCGCACGTCCCTCAAGGTGTCGGGGTAGCCCGATTCGCCGGCCACCTGGGAGAAGCGCAGGAGGATGGGCGTGGTCTTGCCAGCTCCATTGAATAGGTCTGCCTTGGTGTAAGCGCTCATGTCCTTGGTCAGGGTAAAGGTTCCCTTGGCTCCGGCCCCCTTGGCGTGGACCACGCGCTCCGGTATGCGTTCGCGGTTGAAGTGGGCGAGCTTTTCAAGAAGCTGGTAGTCCTGCATGAGGATGGGTCCGCGGGTGCCCGCCGTCTGGCTATGGTTGTTGTCTGCCCAGGGCTGCCCTTCGCTGGTGGTGAGTTTGTCGTTCATATCTGCTCGATTCCTCTTACTTCCATGATGCTTGCGATCGACAGTCCCATGCGGGCCAGGTCTACGGCCCTGCTCCTGGTTAACCGCTCAATCGCTGATAGCAGGACTCCTCATAAAGTCCCGCTGCTTCTACCGTATCTGAGAGAGGATGGAACTGTTGGATATGCGCGCGGGATGAGAGTCGGATATGTCACCAATCAAGCAAGATGCTTATGGGCCGCCAAAGAGAGATGAGCCTGTGGCAGGCACCTGCAGGAAAGCCGCCGGCTGCGCCAAATGGCGGCGGCTCATGTCGAAGCACTCCTGTCAGAGCATCTGTATGAGTTCTCCCACATCCTGGATGACCAACTGGATGTTGAGCCCGGTCAGGACAGCCACGATGATCCAGGCGAGGAAGGCCATCCATCGAGGGTTGGCGTACTTGCCCATGATCTTCTTGGAGGAGGTGAACCAGACCAGGGGAATCATGGATATGGGCAGGGCCACGCACAGGAAGACCTGGGAGTAGACCAGCAAGCTATCCAGGGCGGACTCCTTGCCGCCGAAGGCGATGGTGCAGATCAGCACGGGGATGATGGAGATCACACGGGTGACCAGCCTGCGCAGCCAGAGAGGGATCCTCATGCGGATGAAGCCTTCCATGACGATCTGCCCGGTCAGGGTGCCGGTGATAGTCGAGTTCTGACCTGAGGCCAGCAGGGCTACAGCGAAGAGGGTGGAGAGGAGGCCGGATGCCACCGGCCCGGCGATGGTCTTGTCGCCAAGAGCCTTGTAGAGAGCGGTGAAAGTGTCCAGCCCTTCGCCGTGTCCGAAGAACATGGCCGCACCCAGCACCAGCAGTAGGCAGTTGACCACGAAGGCGGCAGACAGCTGGATGTTGGAATCCCAAGTGGCGAACCGGACCGCGTTGGCAACTTGACGGTCGTCGCTACGGTCGAAGTCACGGGTCTGGACGATGGATGAGTGCAGGTAAAGGTTGTGAGGCATGACCGTGGCACCCACAATGCCTAGAGCCATGGTCAGCTGGCCGTTGCCCAGGATGGCCTTGTCGGGAATGAAGCCGCGGAAGACCGCCGGCAGGTCCGGCCTGGCCAGGAAGACCTCGTAAAGGAAGACCGCCATGATGACCAGAATCAGGGTGGCCACGATGGCTTCGATGCGCCGGAAACCAATCTTGGTCAGCAACAGGAGGATGAGCACATCCAGGACAGTCAGCGTCACCCCTAGGATTAGCGGAATGCCGAAGAGCAGCTTCAGAGCGATGGCCCCGCCGATCACCTCGGCGATATCAGTGGCCATCACTGCCAGCTCCGTGCAGATCCAGAGAGCGAAGCTGAGCCGGCGACTGCTGTGCTGGCGTGTGGCCTGAGCAAGGTCTAGACCGGTCACGATCCCCAGCTTGGCCGACATGTACTGGAGCATCATGGCGATCAGGCTGGAGATGAGGATGACGCTCATGAGCAGGTAGCCGTACTGGGCGCCGCCGCCGATGGAGGTGATCCAGTTGCCCGGATCCATGTAGCCGACTGCCACCAGAGCGCCCGGGCCGGAGAAGGCTGCCAGGTTCTTCCAGAAAGAGGTGGTGGATTTGGGCACTTTCACCGAGGCGTTGATCTCCTGCAGGGAGCGCCCGTTGGCCGTCTCGACGATGGAGTGGGATTGGTGCTGCCGACTGGATGGCGGAGTCCTTGTTTCGGATCCGGCTGGACTGGCGGACCCTGAGGCGGGTCGGGTCTGGGTGTTCGGCATGTCACCTTCCTTGATTCTGGACCGTGGCGGTCGTGTGGCCGGCTATAGACTTCGACCCTTCGAAGTCTAGTGGCGCTTGATGAAGAATACCAGGAGTGATCTGTGACAATGTCGAAATATGTCCGCGGGGTTACCTGCGGGTCGTGCCATAAGGCTGTGCTATACACTGTGGAACATGGGAATTGCCGAATTGTCCTCCAGCGCCCAGGATTACCTCAAGGTCATCTGGGATCTTCAGGAATGGGACCAGGGCCCTGTCCAACCCACTGCGGTTGCTGATAGGACAGGTATGAAACAGTCGACGGTCTCAGGTGCGCTGGGCCGTCTGGTCGATGCCGGTCTGGTCACCCACAGGCCTTACGGCAAGGTCGAGCTGACTGAGACCGGTCGTCGCTATGCGGTCACCATGGTTCGGCGCCATAGACTGCTGGAGACCTTCCTGGTGCAGGTCCTCGGCTATGGCTGGGATGAGGTGCATGAGGAGGCGGACAGCCTCGAGCACGCTGTCTCCGACAAGATGGTGGACCGTATCGACGATTATCTTGGACACCCTACTGCGGATCCACATGGTGATGCCATACCATCGGCTGAGGGAGACTTACCACCCATGCCTACAACCGTCAGACCTCTCTCGGATGTGGCTGACGGGGCGACGGTAAGGGTGCAACGAGTCAGCGACGAGGATCCGCGAATACTTCGTGCGCTCAGCAGTTGCAAGATAGGACCTGGCTGTCTGGTGCAGGTGGAAAAACGGCAGGCTGATAATGAATTAGCCGTAAACCTGACAGATATGCGTTCCGGATTCGGTTCCGTTTCAGACGACCTTCTCGTACTGTCTAAAGAACAGGCTGCGCTGATTCAGGTCAGTCTTATCTGATCAGAGAGCTATTCGACGTTTGCTATATTGAATCGCATCACTATTTGCCGCGGTTGGCCTCATGCTCTTGTTGATAATGGCATAGACGGTTTCGTCCTGTCTCTGCTCTATGCGGCTCGTCTTCTTTGCTGAGTTGTTGTCATGTGCATAAAATGGCCATCACCTTGTCGTTAGTGGCATTTCTGAGATTCTTCATGAGTTGGATTTGTCTGTAATTACTTCCCTGCGATATAACAAAACAAGTACACGGCTATAGCGACCTTATTATATAAATAACATGTGGTGAGTTATTGCATGGGATTATGAAACTTATGGGTAATAGCGAGTTACATATCAGAACTGCGTACCATGCTCAAGTTAGTATTAACCACATGCAGAAGCTATTTGAAACCGGACCCGAAATCTGGAAGCAACTTGATGGCTTGAGCAAACGGCAACGTCGTTTGGTTATTTCCGCAGTCAACTACCATTCATTGATACAGCCTAACCGAGAACTGCTCTATCGGATCTACATGGGTGAGGATTGGCAGTATCCTCGCCTGACTGATATTACGACGCTAAATGGTGGTCTGACTAAGTATGCTGGTCTCAAACCAATAATGGAGTTCAAAGCCAGGTCTACATCCAAGCCAAAAACTGCTTTCACACCTCATTATTTTGACCCCTATCATCAGATAGTCGACTGGAACGTGCGTTACATCCTATTGACTCCGGACGATGCCACAGACATGACAGTCAAGAGTCGAAACATGTCATCTCGATTGCCTATGCGCAACCAGATTTACAATTACTGCGAGTTGCATTTTCCTCTTTTGTTCGATCAAATACGTGAGCTGCTTAGGAAGGTGCGCGAAAAGGCAAGCTACAAAGATATTGAGGCCTATCAACCTGAATCAGTTAGTGAGTCATTCGTCCATAAGGCCATACATCATCCCCATCAGCCTGTTGTACCAAGTCAACCGGACTCCTCTGCTCCAAAAGCCGCAATCATCGCCATGCATTGGCTGCAGCCCGGAGGAGCTGAGCGTTGGGCCATGGAGACAGTCGCTTTGGCCCGTAAGGCCGGGTTGCTACCTATCGTCATTACCAATATCGACAGTCAAGAACCTTGGATCGTCAGCAAAGACCTGGATGATGCTCTAGTTCTCAATCTGACCTTTCCCGGGCAGGAGGGCATTGGTGATGTGCCCTTGCTCAGGGCGTTATTTGAGCAGTACAATATCAAAGGTGTCATGATTCACCACAATCAATGGATGTACGATCGGCTCTGGTGGATTAAGCGGTATTATTCCCAGACGGTCATAGTAGATTCGCTGCACATTCTGGAATATCATGATCAAGGCGGGTATCCTAGGCAGAGCGTGAGCCGTGACGCTTACATTGATATGCATCACGTCATTTCGCCACAGTTGCAGGATTGGCTGATACACGGTCATGACGTAGCGGCAGACAAGGTGGTTATGGCGCCATTGATTGGGCTGACTACTGATCAAATGCATCCATCGTATAAAGATCGGGTGGAGCAAGGCACTTTCCATGTTGCATTTGTGGGAAGGATGACTAGACAGAAGCGTCCTGAAGCCTTTATCAATGTCGCCAAAGAATTAGAGCATCGTTGTCCCGGTCGTTTCCGGTTCATTATGCACGGCAGTGGCGATATGGACATGGAGGTAAGCAAACTTCTGGAAAAATATGGCCTTGGCCATGTAGTGGAATGTCGTGATGTCTCTCATCCGGTTTCTGCAACTTATGATTGGGCGGATGCCTTGCTGATTACCTCGATCAATGAGGGCATTACCCTCACCACCACCGAGGCCATCAGCAGAGGCATACCTGTGTTGAGCGCCGATGTCGGTTCCCAATCGACACTGGTTCCCGTTCAAGGGCTCTTGCCTCGACAGTCCTTGGGACTGGTTAGACAAGCTGCTCGGTCCTTGCGGCGGATGGACGATCGCGAAGAGGATCGCAGGCGGTTGTGGCAGGTTGAGTTAGAAAGGCTTCAGGAGTTTTCGAGGAAGGAATCGGCCGACTCCTTCTTCACGCGGATGTTGGGAGAATGGGCAAAGTGATGAATACTGCGGATAATCAGCAGAATGTGGCCGCTGTCGTTGTCACTTTCAACCGTCTTGCGAAATTGAAGAAGGTGCTTGCCTCTTTGGAGGCGCAGACTTGTCTGCCCAAGACCCTGATCATTGTTGATAATGCCTCGACCGATGGGACTGCGGATTACCTGGATGAATATCAAAATGCATTTCCGCTTGAGGGCAGGATGGATCTCCGCATAGTTACTCTGCCGGAGAATGTCGGTGGGGCTGGGGGTTTCTCTACTGGAATGCGTGAGGGATATCGGATAGGTGCCGATTATGTGTGGATCTTTGACGACGACGGATACCCTGAGCAGGATGCCTTGGAGAAGCTGCTTCAGGGATATGAGCATGCCACTGAGGCCCTCAGTCCCGATATCCCCTTTGCCTGTTCTTTAATCAAATATATTGATGGAACTATTTCAGAAATGAATAATCCTGTGCCGACTTGGGATTGGGGCAGGCTTCGAGCCTTGGGTCTCAGAGATCTGGTGCTGGTTAATCAGGCATCTTTTGTATCGGTGCTTATTCCTCGCTGGGTGATGGAAGCCTATGGTCTGCCTTACAAGGAGTACTTCATCTGGTTTGATGATGCCGAATACACCATGCGCATTGCTGGCGACTGCCCTGGAGTCCAGGTTCTTGATAGCGTCGTAGTGCACGATATGGGCGACAACATTGGAGTCAATTTTTCAATGATTAATAAGCAGAATGCTTGGAAGTTCGCTTACGGCATCCGTAATCAGGGATCTTATAGGCTGCATCACAAGAGTTTGGCACATTATTGTATCTTTTGTTTCCAAGTCTGGCATAGCATGCGGATAGGGCGAGTTGATAAGAAATTGCGTTGGCAAATGTATGCAAAACTTGTGGAAGCGATACGGTTCAACCCGTCAATCGATTATCCGCAGCTATAGGCGGTCCAGAAGGGGGCTTAAGTGGCTATGGTGGCGAATAGGGCGCGATTAGACAAAACGCGATGTCTTCTGTCTGTGGGCGTTGGGATCCTTGGGGCCCAATCTCTGGCATTCAGAAACGTGGATTCTGCGGCCTTCGATAATTTTAGCAATTTGACAGCACGTGGATTAGATTCCATTGCTCAGGTGGGCCCTGTGGGCTCCATTGTGCTTGCTTTGGGAATTGGGTTATTGTTCTACAAGCTTTATCCAGAATTCAAAAAGGCAGGGATGCGAAATCGTCTGACGGCTTCTATTGTCGCTTTCGTTTTAGCTCTTTCAGTTGTCATTCCCCGGTTGGTCAAGAAGACAATTACGCCTTTCAACACCTATCCAGACTATCTTGGAGGTGTGCCCCGATGGCATGAGGCTATCTTTTGGTTGGTGGTTTTTGTCCAATTATTGTCAGTAGGCTCTCTTCTTGCTGTTGGTTTCTGTTGGTTGATCCACAAAACTGTCGGCTTGAGCGGGCTTACAAGCCTAGATGTCAAGGATGCAATCGCTCCTCCAGGGCATACCACTATCTGGGAGAAAGGGGCCAGACTATTTGATGGTACACCAGGCCATCTGGCCTTAGCTACTGCCGTCACGGTCCTTTGCTGGGTGCCAATGCTGATAATTAATGGGCCCGCGAATCTTGGCTTTGACACTATGGTTCAGCTGATTCAGGTCCGCACGGGTCATGTGTGGGATCCCATGATGATGGTTGAATTACCGGGTTATGCCGGACAGGACCATCATCCCTTTGTGGATACCTACCTATATGGGCTGTTCGATGAGCTTGGAGTACGGCTTGGTCACGAGATTCTTGGCTTTTGCATACTGGTCGTGCTGCAAAGCATTGCCACAGCATTTGCTCTTGTGGTTTCTTTCGTTTGGCTTAGGAAGCGCACTAATCTTCCTGACTCTTGTACTTGTGTCTGTTGGTGCCTGGCAGCTTTTCTTCCGGCTTTTCCCATGTATATGAGCGCTATAGTAAAGGACTCGACCTGGATTTCCATCTTTTTGCTATGGATGGTAGCTTTCTTCGAAACTCTTTATCGGTGCAATAATAATCAACCAGTTGGTTGGAAACTGGTGACGGGGCTAGTCGTGCTGGGTGTGCTTTCCGGGTTGACCAAAAAAACCGGCATTTACGTTACGACCCTATCGCTTTGCTTATTGTTGATTGTCCTTAGAAAACAAATTATCTCCTTGCTTGTGTCCACACTCATTCCAGCTGCGTTGGTGATGGGACTTGTGCCTATGGCGGTCCTTCCAGCCTTGGACATTGCGCCAGGGGGGCCACAAGAGGCTCTTTCTGTTCCCATTCAGCAATTGTCGAAGGTGACAACGCTTCACAAAGACGAATTGTCCCAATCTGATCGTGAAACGATTAATAAAGTAGTAGATACTGACCGCGCAGCGTCACATTGGAGGGACAGTTCGGCCGATTACGCCAAACATTATGGATATAAGATAAATTCGAGTTCCAAAGACAGGAAACAATTTATCAAGACTTGGATACGGCTCTTCTTCCGTTACCCAAAGGATTATATTGCCGCAGTACCGTACTTAGTTGATTCGTTCGTGTTTGGGAATACCTATTATTTCAGTGGTCCTGTGCGCTGCGGTTGGTGGGAGGCCGGCGGCTTTAAGCTGCTTAAAGGGTATCCTGATTGTAAGCCCAGCTATACGCAGGAAAAGATCGGCATACCTTTAACTGATGCCCTGAATAAGATTCCTCCGTTCTCTTTCCTGGGCAGTGAGGCTTTATACACATTATGGCTACCCGTGATAGCTTTGGGACTTACTGTGGCGAACAAGCGGTACCGGGACCTGTTATATCTAATACCTAGTATTGCGACTTGGGGCACTCTCCTGCTATTAGCAGCACATGGTCCTCGGTACTCGCTTTGTTTCCTGTTTATTTTCGCGTTGACGATAGCCATTCCGTTCATAAAAGGTGATAATCACGTACCACATCATGTGAGCGGGTGACATTAACGTAAAAGCTGAGTTGATCAGCTAGTTTTTCTGCTTCGCTCCTTGGATTCTGTGTACTTTATTAATGATGAGATCCCGCAAAGGGTGGGTGAGCAATCCGTCAATGAATACAGCTATTACATCAAGAACAGCGAAAGTGAGTAAACCAGTGAATACGCAGATCAGAACCAAGCTGATTTTGTCTGATATGTTTGGGAGCCAGGAGGCAACCATTCCCCATATGAATCGGAATCCAAACATGTTCTCGTGCAAGAGGTAGACACCGAAGGTCCCGGCTGATATGCGCAGCAGACAAGTGCTCAATATGCCTGGAAGTTGAATCTGCGGCAGTCGACAAGCTGACACAAAAAGACAGAAGGCAATGCAGATGGGCAATATTTGCAGGCCCTGATGGATTTGTGCAGTCCAGGTCAGTATCTGTGCCCAGTGAGACTCCGATAAGACAAAATGGTTAAAACCTAACATGAGTGCGGTGCATAAGATCATGCAGGCGGCCAGCGCGCCATTTGATATAGCGCGCAATGAATCTTGGTAACTACGGATGTAGGCGCCAATCATGTACCCGAGTACAGCATATACGACATTGTTCCAGTTAGTGGCTTTGCTGAAGAATAAAGGCCAAGCGCCAATAAATAAGAAAAGAGCGATCAGAGCAAGAATTCGTTTTCTGGGCATGTGCGCATATAGCGAATTTATGAATGGACTGAGAAGCAGCATGAGAATGTATGCATCAATGAACCAGTAGCTGTTGTACAAGAACGGGCAAAAACTCCACAGCAATGTATCAATGGATTGAGAGCCGGATAGGAGCCCATCCATATCGAAAGGCAGGGTATGGAACTGTTTCGCAATTATTGCAATTACGAGGCATAAAACAGCATAGAAGAACATCTGAAACCAGGTCGAGAAGATCCGTCGCCACGAAAACTGCTTCTCAACGAGGAAATATCCTGAGATTATAAAGAAGATTGAAACGCCAACCTGACCGTATTGTACGATGGTGAAGCTGATCGCAGATTTCCAGCCTGGAAACATGGGCAATACGATGCGTGAGGTGCCATTGGTGAAATCTACGTGGATGATCATATGGCAGTAGACAACCAACAGCATTGCCAATATCCGGAGGATCTCGATGTTGAGGTTGCGCGTCGATCGATTCAGAGGCTTATGTGGTCGAGGCATAACTTTGATCTCCCATCGAAAAGGCATCAATATGTCACAGGATAATGCCTGGGACCTACCTGTCGCAGTTCATGACGAGTATCAGACTGACGTTGTTATTTGTGAGGATGCAGAGATAGGAGAATATCTTTCACAGCTGTTTGGTAGTCTGTACGTTTGTGAGAAGCATCGTAGATAGATTACGCCAGCGGTACCATTATTCGTTGGTTATCCTGCGTGAACTTGTCAAGACCGATTTCAAGCTCAGGTATCAGGGATCCTTCCTTGGCGTGGCTTGGTCGGTCCTGCAGCCCTTGATGCTCTTCGTGGTCATGTACCTTGTTTTTGCTAAATTCCTCAGGATGACCGATGGCACGCCGACCTATCCCGTCGTGCTGCTTCTGGGCATAAGCTCCTGGCAGTTCTTCAACGAGTCAACTTCCATAGGTCTGCGTTCTGTGGTGGATCGTGGCGATCTTCTGCGCAAGGTGCATTTCCCTAATTACATCGTGGTTGTGTCAGCCACCATGGGGGCGCTGATCAGTTACGGCATCAACCTGATCGTGGTCCTCATCTTCGCCATCTTCTGTCGGGTGCATTTCACTTGGAGAGTCCTGTTGCTGCCCATCAGCGTATTCCAGTTGTATATTCTGGCCTTGGGCTTTACGCTGATCATGGCTACCATGTACGTCTACTTCCGTGACGTGTCGCATATCTGGGACGTGCTGCAACAGGTGATCTTCTATTCCATTCCTGTTATCTATCCTTTGACGGCCGTGTCGGGAATCCACCATTGGTGGGGTCCTGTCGTAGCTAAGTTGCTTCTGCTCAACCCTATAGCGCAATCCATCCAGGATATCCGGCATTCATTCATCGCTCCGGAGACCACCCCCACTGTGTGGAATCAGGTCGGCAATCCATTCGTGACCATGGTCCCCATCCTGCTCACTGTGATCATCGTGGTGCTGGGTGTATGCGTATTCCGCAAGTACAATCGCAAATTCGCCGAGGTGATGTGATGAGCAAGGCTGGGGAGCTAATTCGTCGGAAAGACGATCGGCCCGTGGTTCTGTCCGTGGAGCATGTGGACAAGGTCTTTCGTCTGCCTACAGAACAAGCCACAGGGCTCAAGCAGGCATTTATCAACTGGACCCGGGGGATCAAGGGATACAAGGAGCAGCAGGTGTTGCAGGATGTGTCCTTCCAGGTGCATCGGGGCGACTTTTTCGGCATCGTCGGACGCAACGGCAGTGGCAAGTCAACCCTGCTCAAGCTGATTTCGGGCATCTACTATCCTGAGCACGGCCATATCTCCTATACGGGCAAGCTGGTGCCCTTTATCGAATTGGGTGTGGGTTTCAACCCGGAGCTGACTGGTCGCGAGAACGTCTACCTGAACGGAGCCTTGCTGGGATTCACCCGCAGTGAGGTCGACGCCATGTACGATGACATCGTGGATTTTGCTGAACTGGGCGAGTTCATGGATCAGAAGCTGAAGAACTACTCCAGCGGCATGCAGGTGCGCCTGGCTTTTTCCGTGGCCATCAAAGCCCAGGGCGACATACTGATTCTGGATGAGGTTCTTGCCGTAGGCGATGAGGCTTTCCAACGCAAATGCGATGATTACTTCACCGAGGTCAAGAAAGATCCCAACAAGACGGTCATCCTCGTCACCCACGACATGGGTGCCGTGAAGAAGTACTGTGACCGGGCAATTTTGCTCAAGGACGGCCATGTGGTGATTAATGGCGACAAAGATGATGTCGCCAACCGGTACACCTTGGAGAATCTTAAGAATACGGACCAACAGTACAATGATAATAAGTTGGGCAAGAACGAGTATCCAACCGGTCTCAGTGCCCAGGTCCCCATCTTGCGTTCCTACCCGGTATCATCGTCGGTCTGCAGGAGTTCAGATACTTTCCGCTTCGATGTGGAATACGAATGTGCACAATATGACCATCTTTATATGGCTATTGCTATGCATGACACTCGACGCGGTGGTATCGCCTATGACACAGGTTCCATTCCTTTGAAAGGCTGTGGTCATCGTGTAGTACATTGCTCGATGCCATTGAACATTTTCAATAATGGCGAGTTCCGCCTTGTCGTTTCCTTGCGTGTCAATGATTCCGGAGAGACGGATAAAGATGCTCCAACACAAATGATCGCATTTACCAGTGACGAGAATTCGTGTGTCTTTGCCATCCGCGACAAACGGAATAGGGATTATGCGATGCTAAGCGATCGCGGTCTGCAAATCAAAGTGCTGGGTGGGGAATCTCTATAGTTCGTCGTCATGTGTGCCTCTTTCTCAAAAGCTAGGAAATTATAGGCTTCTTGAGTCGGTTGGGCTTGAAAACTCCTGATGAAGTCTACTCTCTAGTTTTGGCTACCGATGTATATAGTTGCATGCTTTGCCTACGTATAGTTCCTGCTGACGCATATGTTTGTGGCCTTTATGACAGAACGTCAGTGTGAATGCCGTCATTATGGTTCGTTGTGTGGATATGCAAGGTTCCATGAATGCGTGAAGGATTTATCGATGGGTACGAACTGACCCAGGTCTGGTCGTGCATGTCTGATAGTGTTATCGGCTTCGAACTTGCTTATTGGGATCTTGTACATTAGGAAGAGCAGTACCAATTTGAAGACGACTAAGGATATTGGTTTTATTCATAAAGGCCTTTCTTGCAGTGAGCCGAATGTATGATCGATTTCTGTGGGGTTAATCAGAGAATGATGGCAATGCTGTCACCGTGGTGGGTGGGAGTTCTTGTGACTTGACAGTATAGGTCATAGAAGTATAGGTCATAGATTTGTATACCTATGCATTACATTCGGACGATTGGAAATGGGTACTTGGCGATGGGCGAGGGTAAGAAGTCTGAACGTCGTTCGGACAGAGTCGAAGGCCATGAGTCGGCTGGGCCCTCATGCCTGATGGTGACGGGGGGTGCCGGGTTCATCGGCACGAATTTTGTGCGCTATGTGTTGGCCCGCCATCCTGACACGCGCATTGTGGTTTACGATCTGCTCACCTATGCAGCCAAGATGGACAACCTCCATGGCCTTATTCCCGATCGTATCGACATGGTCCATGCCGATATCTGCGACGCCGAATCCGTGGAATGGACCATCCGCCAATATCATGTCGATGCCATCGTCCATTTTGCGGCTGAGTCGCACAACGACAACTCCATCCAGGATCCTGCCCCCTTCATCAGGACCAATCTCTATGGCACTTATGTTCTGTTGGAGGCGGCCCGTCGCCACGACCTGCGCTTCCATCAGGTATCCACTGATGAGGTTTTCGGCGATCTCGACTTCGATGATCCGCGCCGCTTCACTGAGACCAGTCCATATCGGCCATCAAGCCCATATTCGTCCACCAAGGCAGGGGCGGACCATCTGGCGCGTGCCTGGTGGCGTACCTATGGGACCCGGGTGACTATCTCCAACTGCTCTAATAATTACGGTCCCTATCAGCACATCGAGAAATTCATTCCTCGGCAGATTACCAACATCCTCGTTGGAATCCGCCCACGAATCTATGGCCAGGGTCGAGCGGTCCGGGATTGGATCCACGTGCAGGATGATTGCCGGGCCGTCTGGAGCATTCTGGTCCATGGAGCGCCGGGATCAACCTACCTTATCGGGGCGGATGGCGAGCTGAGCAACATGGAGGTGCTCCAGAAGATCCTCCGCATCATGGGGCGCGGACCCGACGAATTCGATTTGGTGGCGGATCGGCCCGGCGGAGATCGTAGATATGCCATCGATGCCGGAAAGATAAAGCGGGATCTCGGTTGGCGGCCTCTGCACTGTGACTTCGAGCAGGGTCTGTCTGAGACGATCGACTGGTATCGTCGTCACCGCGAGTGGTGGGCGGGTGACAAGCAGGCGGTCGAGGCTCGCTATCGGGAGCAGGGACACTGATATTTGTGGCTGTACCACCCTTCGATGTAAACTAGTCGGGTTCCTATCGTGGCCAGAGGATTGTTCTGCCACGATTGGCGTGCAATACACCCTCCTGTCACGGAAGGTCCGTGACCTGTAAGTCCAAAGGAGGTGGGTGATGTCTGCGCACAAGTATGAATTGATGTTCATTGCCGATCCGGCCATGGATGAGCGCTCGCTGAAGAAGCTGACCGACCAGTATCTCGAGGTGGTCACCAAGGAAGGCGGCTCCGTCGACAACATCGATGTCTGGGGCCGTCGCAAGCTGGCCTACGAGATCGACAAGCATAAGGAAGGCAACTACGTGGTGGTTGAGTACACCTGCGAGCCTTCTGCCAGCGCTGAGCTCGATCGTGTGCTCAACCTGAACGAGTCCGTCATCCGCACCAAGATTCTTCGCAAGGATGACAAGTAAGCAAACAGCAAAAGGACGTCGGAGCGTCGGCTGAGATTCGAGCCCCGCGTCGATGGTTCAAGGGTGCGGGATTCGCCCCAGCAGGCCCATTCCCAAGTCCTCATTCCTAGGAAAGGTCGTGACATGGCGGGAGATACATATATCACCGTAGTGGGTAATCTCACTGCGGATCCGGAGGTGCGTACGACCTCCAACGGAGGCACGGTGGCCAACCTGACCATCGCGTCCACGCCCAGGCAGTTCAACAGGAACTCGGGGCAGTGGGAGGACGGCGACTCGCTCTTCATGCGTTGCTCGGCCTGGGATTCCACCTACAGTCCCATGGCCTCGAACATCCAGGCCAGTCTGGCCAAGGGCATGAGGGTGATCGCTCAGGGTCGTCTGGTGCAGCGCTCCTATCAGGATCGTGAGGGCAATAACCGCACGGTCGTGGAGTTGCGTCTGGACGAGATTGGACCCGCACTGACAAGGAACACCGCCCAGGTCACTAGGAACTCCAACACTGGTGGCGGTGGATCCCGTGGTTTCGCAGGATCCGCCAATGGCGGCTACCAGGGTGGGGCTTCCTACCAGGGTGGCGCCGGCGCGGCATCGGCTCCTATGGGTCGTCAGCAGCCAGCGCAGAACCAGCAGACCCCTGCTCAGGATCCCTGGTCATCGACCGGGTCCGGCGATTCCTTCGGATCCTTCGGGTCCACCGGCGAGTTCGGTGGTTCCGGGGACGAACCCGAATTCTGAAGTTTCATAGCGTCATCATTCATTTAAGGAGAACATATGTCACGCAAGAGGCCGCAACCGCCGGTCAAGCCCTTCAAGAAGAAGCCGAATCCTCTGAGGGCTGCCAAGATTCATACCATTGATTACAAGGACGTGGCTCTGCTGCGCAAGTTCATCTCTGACCGCGGCAAGATCCGTTCCCGCCGTATCACCGGCGTCACCGTCCAGGAGCAGCGCGAGATTTCCAAGGCCATCAAGAACGCCCGCGAGATGGCCCTGCTGCCCTACGCCACCAACGGTCGCTGAGGGAGGTCCGGATTATGGCAAAGGAAACCAAGGTTATTCTGACCGATACCGTAACCGATCTGGGTCACAAAGGCGACGTTGTCGGGGTCAAGCCCGGTTATGCGCGCAACTTCCTTATCCCCCAGGGACTGGCTTTCGCCTGGTCCAAGGGCGCTGCTGCGCAGATCGAGTCCCTGCGGCGGGCCCGTCGAGCCAAGTCCATGGCCACCCGTGAGGATGCCGTGGCTGCCAAGGCTGCCATCGATGGGCAGACCGTCGAGATCACAGCCAAGGTGTCCGATTCGGGCAAGCTCTTCGGCGGCATCTCCAGCGATGCCATCGCCCAGGCTCTTCGCCCTTTGGCTGACGTCGATCCCCGCGCTATCTCCGTGGAGACCATCAAGACCACTGGCGAATTCCCGGCAACTGTGGCCCTGCATCCCGAGATCTCGGCTGCTTTTACGGTCAAGGTTGTCGCAGAGTAGCAAATCCTGGGGTCAACGGCCATCTTCAATCCGTTGACCCCGATCACCCCTTAACGATCCTTCGGAATAGGGATCCGGGCTTAAGCAGGAGGCCTTCCCGCAGCAGGTATATGCGCGGGAAGGCCTCCTTATGTCTTGCAGGGGATTGCCTGCTCTAAAAGTTGCCGCCGTTCCAACCCCAGTCGGTAGTGGCCGTGTAGCGAATGTAGATGCGGTCCTTGGGGATGGACAGCTCAGATTCCAGTGTGTCCATGATGGTCTTGGTCAGGCTTTCCCAGGCGGACTTGGGGACAGCGCTGCCGAAGACGTTGACCTCGACATAGGCTGCGGGCTTGCTGTCATCACCACCGAAGTAGATGGGCATGTCCGACTCGAAGGGGCACATGAGCCAGCCTTCAGACTTACCGGGGACAGCGGTGATGGCCTTGCCGTAGGCGGTCTTGATCCGATTGCGCTGTTCGGCAGTAAGGGGTGTGCTTACGTGAGTGTGGATGACGGGCATGGCGCTTCCTTTCCGGTCCGTCCGGCCATGACCCAATCAAGACGATTCGGCCCGCCTGGCGGATGGCTGACTATACTTCCGTCTCCCATAGTAGCCTCGACCAGATTGATGAGCTCAGCGCCAGCCGAAGGGCCGGTGACGCAGGGACCAGGCGCCCAAACGGTGAGCCACTGAACGCGGGTTGACCGGCTTGCCAGGCGCGGGCGCGTCCAGCAGCCACTTGCGGATCAGGAAGTTCCAGATGGCCACCACCACGGTGGCTGTGATCTTCGCGATGTTTGAATAGAGCAGGTAGCGGGCGTGCATGGTGGTGATGGCATCCGGGGGCAGCATGGCAGTGCCTGTCCACAGGATTACTTCGTTGATCCCCAGGCCGATGACCGAGGAGACCAGGAAGACCGTCATTTCCATCCACCGGGCCATGTCTTCCCGATGCTTGAAGACGTAGCGCATGCTGGCCAGGTAGTTGAAGACCAGTGAGATCAGGAAGGAGATGGCTCCGGCCAGGACATTGTTCAGGTGCGGCCCCATGATCAGCAGATTCATGATGCCGATGTCGATCAGGAAGGCGATGATGCCCACGATGCCGAACTTGAGCAGCTGTCCGATTAATCTACGCACGGTAGTCTATTCAATCATTCCTCCTGCGCTGGTGGTGTACCAGGAGCCGCTTGTGCGCAAAAGCCTTACGTTATGGCCTTAGGCAGGCAGCTCGGTCAGAATGGGTTCCTCGGTGCTGTTGCGGATCTGACGGAAGCCTACAAAGGCGATGGCCAGCGAGGCCAGAGCTAGAGTAGTGACCACCCCGAATCCGCCCTGGGACCCGTAACGGTCGATGAACTGCCCGGCCACTGCCGAACCGGCTGAGGACCCGATCGAATTCATGGCACTCAGCCAGGCCATGCCTTCGGTGAAGCGGATGGGCGGCACCAGGTGGAGCATGAGCTGGTTGCCGTTGATCCAGGTGGGTGCCTGGCAGACGCCGATGATCAGATAGATGACCATGATGGTCCACAGATTCCTGGCAAACATGAAGGTTCCGATACCCAGGTTGACCACCAGCAGGCAGAAGTAGAAACGCTTCCAGAGTGGAATAGTCCAGTTCTTGGCCCCGTAAAGCAGGGCGCCGACCAGGGAGCTGAAGGAGAAGCAGGCGAAAACGAACCCGGTCATCTGCTTCATCCCTTGCTCTGTGGCGAAGGCGATGATGGAGATGGACGCTGCGCTCTGAAAAGCTCCCAGACCGAACCAAGTGGCGCAGACGGCGATCATGCCAGCGCTCCAGAAGGCGCCGCTGCGGCTGTTTCCGCCCTCCTGGGCCCGCAGACTAGCCACCTGCTGAGCTTGCCGTTCTCTGTACTTTTTGCGGGTGATGCCTTGGGCGCGGGCCATGTCCGTCTGTGAGGGCGGCTCGGTTTCTCGGCAGGAGAGGAACATAAAGGCTCCCACCAGCACGCAGATCCCAGTGAAGGAGAAGGCCAACACGCCTGAAATGACCGCCAGGATGGAAGCCAGTGGGTTGCCGATCACCCACATGGCCTCGTCGAATACCCCTGACAGGGACAGGGCCTGGTTGGTGGCTCGATGGTCGCCACGAAGCAGATGCGTCCACCGGCTGCGACTCATGGCTCCCCAGGGCGGAATGGCCGCCATGAAGGGGGTGACCAGGTAGAGCACCCAGGTGGGAGCATGGGCGGTGATGGCTGTGATCAGGACTGTGGCGGCCACGATCCAGACCAGAACCGTGGGGATGGAAACCTGTCGCTGGCCGAACTTGTCGACCATCTTGCCCAGCATTGGGCTGACTAGGGCCAGGGCCACGGCCTGGATGGCGGTCAGGGCGCCGGCCAGGGCATAACTGCCGTAGTAGTGCTGCACCGAGATGGTGATGGTCATGCCCACCATGGGGAAGGGCATGGAGGCAATGACCGACCCCACTGCGAACTGTGCCGTGTGAGGCAGTTGCAGGAGCGCCGAGTATCCTCCGAAGACCCTGCGGCCGGCTTCGACCAGAGCTGCCTTCAATTGCCTTGGCATGGGCTGTTCGTCTCGCTTTCCTAGGGTGTTTGCACGGTCCCGAAGCATGTTTTCCTCAGGACCTTCCCCACGTATGAAGGGATGTGAGGCTGCTGGGGGGACTGCTACAGTGGTAACCATATCGGCACCTGACGGGTGCCATTGGGATACTGATAATTCTACCCTCCGTCATGGCCACTGATGAGGCTCGTCGGGGAGTTTGGGAGGTGGGTCGTGCCTGCGACGACCATTCATTTCGTCCGTCATGGCCAGGTTGATAATCCCGATCATATTCTCTATGAGCGATTGCCGGGATTCCATTTGTCTGACAGAGGCAGGGCCATGGTCGAGGCGACGGCCCGCTTTATGGCCGAGGCTCCCGGCATGCGCGATCTGGAAGCCGTCTACTCCTCTCCGCTGGACAGGACCAGGGAGACCACGGCCATCCTGCTTGAGCAGATCAACCCCGCCCGTGCCCAGCACGGCTTGAAACCGTTGGAACCTAAATACGATCGTCGTCTGATCGAGGCCGGCAACGAATTCCGCGGCAAGCGCATCGGTCATGGGCAGGGGGCCCTCTGGCGGCCCTCCAACCTGAGGCTGATTCTGGATCTACGCCGTCCCAGCTGGGGGGAGTCCTATCGGCAGATCGCCCGGCGAGTGGGGAATTTTGTCCGGCAGGTGGTCCGCAGCCATCCTGATGCACAGGTTCTGGCTGTTTCACATGAGTCGCCCATCTGGTCGTATCGCCACCTCTTGGAGACCGGCCATCCCGAGCACAATATGCTCCTCCGGGCTACTGCCCTGGCCTCGGTGACCTCTATCACCCTTGACTGCGCTACCGGCAAAGTGCTGGGAATCGCCTATGCAAACCCTGCGGCAGGCGTGTGAAGACCGCTTGAGCGGCCTAGGATGGCAGGGGATACTGTCGTGGAAGACTGTCCGAGAACCCGATGAAGGAGCGTGATGATCATGGTGGATGTGCAATCGAGCGCGGAGTCGATAAGCGGACGGCCCGCCGTGGCTGAGGCAGCTGAACAGGGGGCCAGGCTGGTGGACCTTTGGCCCTTGACAAAGGCCGAGCATCTGGCCAACGACGCCAAGTATGCGGAGGACCTGCAGGTGCGCATCAGCATGGTGCTGGCACAGCTGATGACGGGTGAGGATGTGACTATCCCTGACGCTGAATACGTCTATGAGGGTGCTGAGGACATCCCCGGACGTCCTCAGGAGCTGGTGGATGCCCTCATGGCGGCCAATAACGCCATCGAGGCGGCTGCACAGGCGCAGGGCGACCAGTCCAAGGCGCTTGCGGATTTGGCTGACACTTTGGGCAGCGGCTGGGACCAGGCCCGGCAGCAGGATGTGGCTGCCGGAGTGGCCAAGGCCGAGCAGTCCCTGCAGGATCAGAACAAATCTTCCGAATCTTCTCAGGACAAGGAGGAAGTGGCCCAGGCCCTTGCTGCGAGTCTGGAGATCTGCCGTGATCTGCTTCAGCGTGCAGGCGCTGACCCTGGCCATGCTGCGGCCGCCGCGCCAATCCTGGTCTATGTCAATGAGCTCAACGAGCGACTGGGCATTCCCCGGGCTTTCCTGTCTGACGAGGATGTCGTCCACGCCCTGGGATTGCTGAATGATCCTGAGGCTTTCGCCGATCTGCTGGCCCCTCTGGTGGGCGCTGAGTGGGACCGCCATCGTCAGGAGGTGCTCTGGGACCCCGAGGAGGCCAAGCGCAAGGCCAAGGAGGATGATGAGCGCAAGAGTCGAGAGGCTCTGCAGGCCAAGTTCGCCCATGTGCCCGAGGACCTCAACAAGCCTCCTGTGGAGCTTTAAGAATTTCTGCCCTTCTCCTTGGCGTCGGTCAAGGCGAAGGGCAGAGAAGATTCAGCGGTCGAAGCGGGCTCCTCGTGGATCGCTAGGCCGGGCCAGTAGAATGATCCCGGCGACGGCTCCGGCGATCATGATCAATGCGCCCAAGCCAAGCAGGGAGAGCGAGGATCCCGGGTGCCCGTCTATAATAGCTATGATGGCGAAGACCAGAGGGATGCCGCCCACCAGCTCGCTTACGAAGGGCAAAAGTATCCAGAGACCGGACATGTTGGTGTCGTGAAGTCGCCGTACGCCCACAGCCAGATTCGGTATGAAAAATCCAAGGGTAACCAGGAGGGACAGGATCCGTCCCACAAAGAAGAATTCTGAGGTGATGAGCGAGAGCGCAAAGTCGATGAGGAAGACCATGAGAACAGGCCACCAATATTCCCCACGGGAGGCCCTTCCGGAGAAGACCGCGTATTTGACGAAGAAACGCTTGCAGGCGCTTACGAAGTCAATGCCGTACCAGGGCGCGTTCAGTGGCGGCTCGCCATTGAATCCGGCATCCGCATAGGGATAGGCTGGATACTGTGGAATCTGAGGCCCGGGCTGTTGGCCTGCTTGATACCCCGATTGATAGCCTGCCTGCGACCAACCCTCGGGTGTCTGATAAGGGTTGCCCGATGCATAGCCGGACGGCGGGGTTGTGCCATTGGGCTGACCATTGGCTTGGTCGGGATTCGGAACTTGGCCATAGGGCGCCTGCTGTTGTCCATAGTACTGCTGGCCATAGGGCTGTTGTTGGTTGTAGTCCGGCTGCTGACGATATGGCTGCTCTTGGTAGGCCTGTTCCTGGCGGTGGTCGTCGGCAGGTCTTTGGACTTCGCTGATCGGATGGTAGATGTCGCTCTGATCCGAAGCTGGCTGTGCATAGCCGGATTGTCCTGGTTGAGGCTGATTCAGGTAAGCCGTGGGTCCTGAGGCGGTTCCGTCTGCCTGATCGTTCTGGGTCCAGCCGTTGGCCGAACCCTGGTCATTGGGGCTCTGGCCCCCGTTGTTCGTATCATCTGGATAGCTCATCGATATTGTCCCTCTCATCTTCTGTTGATTATTCCGGATCTGATTCTTCTGTATGTTCCTATTATGGCAGGCCATTTCTTCTGCTTGCCAGTCATGGGTAGTGCAGGGGATGGAGGACTCGTCATATTCCCTCGGGCTGGTTTGTCGGATCCGGTATGTGATTGCTGTTGCAGGGCGGTTCACTCGTCGTCCGGATTGACCATATGATCGTCGCTGGCATCGCCCAGAAGCAGCCGTTCGGTCAGGGTGATCAGGCCCAGCAGGAGGGCGGTCAGCAGGATGATGACCAGGGTGGCCGAGAAGATCAGTGGAGTTCTAAAGGAGTTGAAGGCCGATTGCAGCCATATGCCCAGGCCGTTTCTGGCGCCCAGATACTCCGAGGTGGCCGCGGTGGCGAAAACATAGGCGGCGCTGATGCGCAGGCCGCCGAAGATCTGTCCTGCGGCCACTCTCAATTTGACATGCAAGAGGGTCCATATTCGAGTTGCCCCGCAGTTCAGCGCCACGTCCTGGTAGAAGCGGGGTACGGACTTGAGGCCCCGGTAGGTCTGGACCACGATGGGAAAGAGGGCGAAGACGGCCACGATGACTACCTTGCCCAGGGGCTCGAATCCGAACCAGATGACGAACAGGGGGGCGACGGTGATCAGCGGGATCATCTGGGCGCCGGCGATCAGGGGGTAGAGGGCGTCGTGCAGAGTTCGCCAGCGGTAGAGTGCCAGGCCGATCACTATTCCCAGGACCGAGGCCAGGAGGAAGCCCAGCAGGCCTTCAAGGAGGGTGATAGCGGTGGCGGGCAGCAGGTCCTCCCGGGATTGCACTGTGGCAGCCAGGACCCGGCTGGGCGCTGGCAGAACCTGTTCACTGACTCCGCCCAGCCGGGCAGCCAGCTCCCAGATGATCAGGAGCGCCAGCAGGGTGAGGGTCGGAGGCAACGCCCGGGCTCTGCCCTGCTTCCGCACCCTCATCGACCAGCTGCTTCCCGGACGTAGCGATCGGTCCACAGGTCCGTGGCCCGAGGGGCCTTGTTGGGGTCGCCCTTCTTGGCATCCCGGTAGGTGCCCGCCTTGAATTGGAAGTCCAGATAGTCCTGGGCATCCTTGACGTTGATCAGCCCGCTGATGCTCTTTTGCTCCGGGCTGTCGACCCAGTACCCTTCCTTGACGATGCTCTCCATGGAGCGCTTGGCCAGGGTCGGGTCGATGGCCGATCCCTTGGTCTCCCTGACCAGGATGTCCGCCGCCTGGTCGGGATGGCTCAGGGCGTAGTCGTAGCCCTTCAGGCAGGCCTTAACGAATGCCGTCAAGGCGCGACGGTGGCCGGCCTGCCGCAGCCAGGAATTTTTGACCACGAAGCCCAGTTGGTCGGGGTTGCCGGGCACTCCCCAGTCGGCCTGGGTGAAGCAGTGAAGGGCTGGGCCCTTGAGCTCGCTCTGCACGCCTTCCCAATTGGCGTAGAAGCCGGCGAAGTCGCCCTTGCCGCTGGTCAGTGCGGCGAAGGTGTTGGTGCCGCTGGTCACCCGCTTGAAGTCGCCCTTGCCTCCTGCGTAGCGGATCATCTGCTTGACTACGGCCGTCTGTTCAGCCGAGCCAAAGCTGACGAAAGTTTTGCCGTCGAAGTCCTTGGGGGTCTGGATGTCGGTGCGCGAGGCCAGCGAGCACCAGCGCGCCACGGAATGCTGGCCTATGTTGAAGACCTGCCGCAGGTCGGCTCCCTGGGAGTTGAAGGTGGCCAGGTTGCTCAGCTTGGAGAAGCCTACGTCGGCGACCCCGTTCTGAACGGAGGTCTCGGCTCCTGCCTGGGCCGTCGGCAGGATGGTCAGCTTCAGGCCGGCCTTGTCGAAGTAGCCTAGGTGCCGGGCCACGTAGATGCCTACATGATTGGTGTTGGGCGTCCAGTCCAGCATGAAGGAGAGCCTGGAGCCGTCATCGGCCTTGTTCTCTGCCCCCTTGGCACCGCAGGCTGCGCTCGTAGCTGCCATGCAGAGCGCAGCTACCAGGGCGAGCGCCCGCATGATCAGTTTGTGGCCGGGAATTCTCCTGGAGCCTCTGTTCCCCGACATGCTCATCACTGTCACCTTGCCTCTCCGGCACTCCTGGTGCCCATCCGCATCGGGGCCGCTACGGGAAGGTGAGGAGCCCGCGCGACGATCCGGTACGGTCTTGACCGATGGAATTCTGCGATGTGTGTCACGGCTGCTGCCACCAGCCGCGCGAACAAGACCACTCTAGTCCAACCCAGCCGGTCCTGCCTTGCCGTGATGAAAGGTTGCATCATTTGCCCGTATACTGGAGACTCACGAGAGATCCACGCGGGCCGGCTGCTGTCGGTCTCGTCAGGAGCAAGACAACCGATTTCGGTAGGGTTCGACGGAGAGGGTTCCCATGTCGGTGACCATCAGTGATGTGGCCAAGCAAGCGGGCATGTCCGTATCCACGGTCTCCCAGGCGCTCAATAACAAGGGGCGCATCTCCCCGCCTACCAAGGACAGGGTTCGCAGGGCGGCCATGGAGCTGGGCTACATCCCTGACAGCCGAGCCCGCTCCATGCGATCCTCGCGCTCGCATGCCGTAGGTCTGCTGGTCCCCGACATTCGCAACCCTTATTTCTCTGAGCTGGTCTACGCCGTCCAGGACCAGCTCTACTCGGCAGGCTACGCGCCCCTGATCGGCGTGTCCTCTTGCCAAGCCAGCAGGCAGGAGGACTATTACCGCATCCTTCTGTCTCGGCATATGGACGGTGTTCTGGTCGTGCCTGACGGACCCACCTCGCCCATGCTTCGCACCATGTTGGCAAGGGAATTTCCTGTGGTCTTCGTAGACCGTCCCGACCGGACCCTGCCCGGTGTTCCTCTGGTGGATTCTGACCCGGTGCCTGGCCTGGAGGCAGCCTTGGATGCGCTAGTAGCAAGGGGTTGCAGACGAGTGGCTTTCGTCCCGGGCCCAGAGAGCCGCTCCTATACCTTCCGCGAGCGCGAGCAGGCTTTTCTGGCCGGTGTGGATGCCTGTCAGGGGCTGACGGGATTGGTGGTCCGCCAAGGTTTCGAGGATCGCCCCCGGGCGGCTGCGACCATGCGCCACCTGCTTGGTCAGGGGGTGGACGCCGTTATCTTCGGCTACTCTGCCGATGCCATCAAGGCCGTTGCTATGGAGTGGGACGGCGACCAGCGCTCGCGAGTGCCCTTGGTCTCTTTCGACGACCTGGAGGTCTTCCAACTGATCAGTCCTCAGGTGTCGGTCATTTCCCAGCAGGTGGACCGCATGGGTCGCCAGGGGGTTGACATGCTCCTGTCCATGATCGAGCCGGGTCGGCAGTCCCCGGAGGGCATGAGCGTGGATCGCCGCCTGCGCACCCAGACCCTCTTTGTGCCGCGGGGTCTGTTGGCTTAGGCCTGTTCCTGCTTGATGCAGGGGTCGGGGCTGGGCAAAATGTGTGCGTGTCGAGCGGCTGCGTCGTCCCTGTAGATGATCCCCCGATGGCTCTTCGGCCATTTGCAGCCCTTGTCCAGACCCCGCTGTTGGTGACTTAGTCCACCAAACACGGGAACAACTAAATGTAGGAAACGAATCATCATCAAACACTACATATGGTGGTCACGACGTGATAGAGTAAGTCCTGTCAGCAAAAATGACATACATGTGATTCGCTGTTCCCGGTATGGAATTCGGGAACGCCAAAGCAAGCGCACATGAGTAACCGTATGACAACCGTATGAGGAGTGACGATGGATACTGAGGTCATGACCGATAGCGTGAAGGAGCGTGGCATTTCGGATCGCGATGCTGTTGACGGCATTCTGGTCGAGAAGCGCGACGGCCGGATCGTCGATTTTGATCCTGTCAACATCATGAACGCCATCGAAGCTGCTTTCAAGGATGTCAAGCACGAGGTCAGTCCTGAGGATCGCCAGCAGATCCGGGGTATGGCCCTGACCGTCCAGTCCGAGATCACTGATCGCTACACCAACCCAGTCAAGATCGAGGACATCCAGACCCTGGTCGAGCATGCCCTGGTCAATGCCCATCTTTATGAGATTGCTCGCTCCTATACCTCCTACCGTCTTGACCGTGACATTCAGCGGGCCAAGGCCACTGATGTCAATGAGGCCGTTCATCGTCTGACCAGCAAGGACGAGACTCTGGTGCGCGAGAACGCCAACAAGGACGCCAACGTCTACGCCACCCAGCGCGACCTGCTGGCCGGCGCGGTATCCAAGGCCTCGGCCTTCGCCATGCTGCCCAAGGATGTCTCCAACGCCCACATGAAGGGCGACATCCACTTCCACGACGCGGACTACTCGCCCTTTACTGCTGAGACCAACTGCTCCCTGCCCGACTTCGGTGACATGCTGGCCCATGGTTTCGAGCTGGGCAACGCCATGATGGACTCGCCCAAGTCCATCGGCACCGCTGCTACGCAGATCACCCAGATCATCAAGGACATTGCCGGCTCCCAGTACGGCGGTCAGACCGTCAACCGTTGTGACGAGATGCTGGACAGGTATGCGCGTCTGGACTACAAGAAGAACTATTCCATGGCTGAGGCTGTTCTGCCGGACGAGGAGCCTATTGATGTGGCCAAGGATGTCGTCCGCGGCCTCAAGGCCCGGGAAGCTGACTGGCTCCACTTGGACGATCGTGCTCCCATTGGCGAGGATGCCCCCTTCGATCTGGACGCTCCGCAGATTGTTCGGCTGCGTCAGGTCTATGCCAAGATCCTGACTCGCAAGAACATCTACGATGCCATGCAGACCATGGAGTACCAGATCAACTCCAACCGTGTCTCCAATGGTCAGACACCCTTCGTCACTGTGGGCTTCGGCCTGGGCACCTCTTGGTTCGCCAGGGAGATTCAGCGGGCCATCTTCCTGATTCGCATCCGCGGACTGGGCAAGGACCGCCACACCGCCATCTTCCCCAAGCTGGTCTTCACCATCAAGCATGGGCTGAACGCGGACGAGGGCGATCCCAACTACGACATGAAGCAGCTGGCTCTGGAGTGCTCGACCAAGCGCATGTACCCTGACGTGGTCTTCTACGAAAATTTGGTCAAGATCACCGGCTCCTTCAAGGCCCCCATGGGCTGCCGCTCTTTCCTGCAGGCCTGGACCAATCCCGAGACGGGGGAGGACGAAGAGGACGGTCGCATGAACCTTGGTGTCGTGACCGTCAACATCCCCCGCATCGCTCTGGAGTCCCGCGGCGACAAGGACCGCTTCTGGAAGATCTTTGACCAGCGTATGGAGGTGGCCCACCATGCTCTGCAGTTCCGCATCATGCGCTGCAAGCAGGCCACGCCCATCAACGCCCCCACCCTCTACCAGTACGGCGCCTTCGGCAGGCTGAAGCCCACCGACAGCGTTGACACCCTCTTCCGCAACAGCCGCTCCACTGTTTCCTTGGGCTACATCGGACTCTATGAGGCCACCAGCGTCTTCTACGGCAAGGACTGGATGAAGGACCACTCCTGGGATCCGGATGGCAAGGAGTTCGCCCTAAGCATTGTGCGCCGGATGAACCAGCTCTGCAAGCAGTGGGAGAAGGCTGAGGGGTACCACTATTCGGTCTACTCCACTCCGGCCGAGTCGCTGACTGACCGCTTCGCACGGATGGACAAGGAGAAGTTCGGCGTAGTCGACGGCGTCACCGACCACGACTTCTACACCAACAGCTTCCACTACCCGGTCTGGCTGCGGCCCACGCCCATGGAGAAGCTCAGCTACGAGCGGGACTTCCCTTACCTGGCCTCGGGCGGGTTCATCAACTACTGCGAGTTCCCATCCATGCAGCAGAACCCCAAGGCCCTGGAGGCGGTCTGGGACTACGCCTACGACATCGGCATCGGCTACCTGGGCACCAACACCCCCATCGACCACTGCTTCGTCTGCGGCTACGAGGGCGACTTCGAGCCCACTGAAGAGGGCTTCAAATGCCCCGAATGCGGCAATGACGACCCCGATAAGTGCAACGTGACCAAGCGCACCTGCGGCTACCTGGGCAACCCAGTCCAGCGGCCCATGGTCCACGGCAGGCACGAGGAGATCGCCCACCGCGTCAAGCACATGGAGGGCGAGACCGGCCACGTGGTCCTCAAGGACGGATCCACCAAGGAGTGGTTCGACGACAAGGCCGAATAGGCTCTGAAGAGGCGCAGTACATGGCGGGCCGGGTAGTTTGCGGCCCGCCATTGTCATGAGGAGGACCAGATGATGGACAAACAGGGAGCCATGAGAAAGACAGGCGGCCACCGTGACTTCGCTGCTGATGAGCAGGGGCGCGGTCCAGGGATCCCCTCTGAGCTGACCAACAATCCCAGGGCCGGCCAGTGGGACGGCCGTCGGCTTAGTCGAGGAATCGTGGCGGACTACAAGCGTCTGGTCATGACCGACGGCGAGGGGATCCGCTGCTCCCTCTACGTCAGCGGCTGCCCTTTCCGTTGCCAGGGGTGCTACAACGCTTCCATCTGGGACTTCGGCGCCGGGCACCCCTATACCCAGCAGCTTGAGGACCGCATTGTCAAGGACCTGTCGCTGTCCTATGTGCAGGGCATCACCTACCTGGGCGGGGAGCCCCTGCTCAACACCCCCATGCTGCTCGGCCTTTCGGAGCGGATCCGGCGCGAGTTCGGCCATGAGAAGGATATCTGGTGCTGGACAGGCTATACATGGGAGGAGCTGAACCGGCCGGGGGAGACCCCGGACAAGGCCCAGCTGATCTCCTACCTCGACGTGCTGGTGGACGGACGCTACTTGGAGAATCGGAAGAACAGCCTGCTCCAGTTCCGAGGCTCGGACAACCAGCGGATCATCGATGTGCCGCGTTCCTTGGAGCAGGGCCAGGTGGTCATCTGGCCCAAGCTGCATGACCAGACCAGGTTTATTCCGGAGACCTACAGCAAGGACAGGCAGCAAGAGCAGCAGCGGGGCTGATACCGGCTCCTGCTCTGAGTTGGTCTACGTCGCCTTGCCGGGGCACAATGGGTGTCATGACTGATGAGCATGATCACGACGCCAAACCCGACCTGCCCAAGGATCTGAGGGTCCGCTTCTGCCCCTCGCCGACCGGCACCCCGCATGTGGGCATGGTTCGAACCGCACTCTTCAACTGGGCCCAGGCCCGGCACTCGCACGGTACCTTCGTCTTCCGCATCGAGGACACCGATGCCCAGCGCGACAGCGAGGAGAGCTACCAGCAGATTCTGGAGGCCCTCAAGTGGCTGGGGCTGGACTGGGACGAGGGTGTGGAGGTCGGCGGACCGGATGGCCCCTACCGGCAGTCCGAGCGTGGCGATATTTACCGCGATGTAGCCCGGCAGCTGCTGGATGCCGGCTACGCCTACGAGTCCTATTCCACTGCCGAGGAGATCAAGGAGCGTAACCTGGCCGCTGGTCGACCGGCGGCTTTCGGCTACGACGGCTATGACCGCGACCTGAGCAATGAGCAGCGTCAGGCCTTCCGCGACCAGGGTCGGCGACCCGCCCTGCGCATCCGCATGCCTGACGAGGACATCGCCTTTGACGACCTGATTCGCGGGCATATCGAGTTCAAGGCCGGGTCCGTGCCCGACTATGTGATTGTGCGCCCCAACGGCGATCCACTTTATACTCTGACCAATCCGGTGGATGATGCCCTGATGCGCATCAATGTGGTCCTGCGCGGCGAGGACCTGCTCAGTTCCACCCCCCGGCAGATCGTCCTCTACCGTTACTTGATGAAGCTGGGCATAGCCCGGGCCATGCCTCTCTTCGGGCACCTGCCCTATGTCATGGGCCAGGGCAAGAAGAAGCTGTCTAAGCGCGACCCTGAGTCCAACCTCTTTCTGCACCGGGAGCACGGCTTCATTCCGGAAGGTCTGCTCAACTATCTGGCCCTGCTGGGCTGGTCAATTGGCCCCGACCGGGATGTCTTCTCCATGGATGAGATGGTTGAGCACTTTGACATCCGGGATGTCAAGGCCAATCCGGCCCACTTCGACATCGACAAGGCAGTAGCTATCAACGCCGAGCACATTCGCATGCTGGAGCCACAGGACTTCCTGAACCGGTCCTTGCCCTACCTCAGGCGCGACAGGCTGGTGAGTGCTGAGCGCTGGCAGGACCTGAGCGATCGTGAGCAGCGGATCCTGACCGCTGCCGCCCCCCTGGTCCAGCCTCGCGTACGTCTGCTGGGCGAGGTCTCCGGCATGGTAGGCAGTCTGCTCAGCAAGGAGGATTACCTGGAGCCCCAGCCGGATGCCCGTAAACAGCTCAAGGACTCCGCTGGACAAGTCTTGGACCTGGCCATTGCCGCTCTGGATGATGTATCCGACCAGGACTGGAAAACCGATCACCTGCACGACCTGCTCACTCAGGCGCTGGTGGATGAGGGCGGCTATAAGCCCCGACTGGCCTTCGGGCCGGTCAGGGTGGCGGTCTCGGGAAGGCGGGTTTCGCCACCCCTGTTTGAGTCCCTGGAGATCTTGGGCAAGAGCACAACACTCCGGAGGATGGCCAACTTGCGCCAAAACCTCTGAGCGGGTATATTTCTTTTTTGTTGTGCTACTGACCTGCTGAACCGGGTTCGTACGCGGCGAAAAGTGAAGCCCCCGTCGTCTAGCGGTCTAGGACTACGCCCTCTCACGGCGCCAACACCGGTCCAAATCCGGTCGGGGGTACGACATGTGGCAATCGTCCAAGCGGTTGTCGCACAGCCAATTGGGGTATGGTGTAATTGGCAACACAGGTGATTCTGGTTCATCCATTCTTGGTTCGAGTCCAGGTACCCCAGCAGTAGGGATTCAGAGTCCCCAAGAGCGGAGCATCGAAACGATGTTCCGCTCTTCTTGTATGCGTATTGCTGCGTTTCTCAGAAATGCTTCCGGTTTCCAAAGAGGCGGCCGGTCGTGTCCATGAGAGTCGTCCGCGGTGTGAGCAAGCAAACAAAAAGAGGAGGCCCGGCAGGCAGTCATGTCAGAGTTTCCGATGGTGGAATCTGATACGTTGAGCATAGAAGTTTGAGTGATGGACCCGGTCATCGGCTGATCGGGCGGCATCACCCAGTGTTTGAGTCATTGTACGGTTTTCTTTGGTAAAGGTGCGTGAACATGACGACAATCATGGTGTTGGGAGCCGGTTATGCGGGCCTTCGCGTGGTCAAGAGGCTGGCTCATGCCAAGACGGATGCCCATGTGGTGCTGGTCAACCAGAATGAGTACCACTACGAGTCCACCCAGCTGCATCAGTTGGCGGCGGGAACCAAGGAGCCAGCGGATGTGGTCTTCGACCTGCGCAAGTCTCTGCCTGATTCGGTGACACTGATCGTCGACAAGGTGGTCGGCATTGATCAGGACGGCCATCGGGTGAGCCTGGAGCATCACGATCCCCTGTCCTACGATTACTTGGTCAACGCCCTGGGCTTCGAGTCCGAAACCTTCGGCATCAAGGGGGCCGAAGAGCATGGATGGCCCATCGTGGACGTGGACACCGCTCTGGCAGCCCGCAGGAAATTGGAGCAGACGCTGGCCCGCTACCAGACCAGCCATGATCCGCTGGACCTGAGCATAGCGGTTTGTGGCGCGGGCTTCACCAGCATCGAGTACCTGGGCGAGCTGGTCTATCGGCTGCCTCAGCTTTCGAAGCGCCTGGGCTTCCCCATGGATCGGGTCAAGGTGGACTGCATAGAGGCGTCGCCCAAGATTCTGCCCATGTTCAGCAAGGACCTGGTCGACTGGGCTGTGGATTATCTGAGCAAGCGGGGAGTCAACTTCCACACCTCGACCCCTATCACCGAGGTCAAGCAAGGTGCCGTGGTCTCCAATGACCAGGAGTTCAAGGCCCATACGATCATTTGGACAACGGGCGTACGTGGCAGCCACGTTATTGCCGATTCAGGGTATAATCAGAAGCGCAACCGTGTAGTGGTCAGGGATGACCTATCGGTGGAGCAGCATCCAGAGGAGTTCCTGGTGGGTGATGTGAGCGCCGTTCCCGACCCCCAGTCAGGTCGGCTCTACCCAACTACTGCACAGATTTCGATGGCCCAGGCTGATACCGCGGCCGCGAATGTCCTTGCCAGAATGCGGGGGCAGGAGCCTCAGCGGTTCACCTTCCGGAGCGAAGGAACTGTGTGCTCCCTTGGCCCTCACGCCGGGGTCGCCGAAATCGACCGAATGGGGACGCTGAAGCTCAGGGGCAGGATGGTCTCGGTCCTGAAGTGGATCGTCAACGAGCGGTCGGTCCTTGAGTTGGCCGACGTGCGTACCATGCTGGAGAGCAACTGAACCAGCGTCTCAAGGAATGCAAGGGACAAGGCGATGAAAGAGGGGAGGACGAACATGATTCAGGACATGAGGAAGTCGCCGCATCGGTCTGCGACGGAAAGTATGTTCGTTCCGCTCCAGCCTCGGATCGGATCATTTGCGGCGAGGATTGCCATTGGCCCTGCGTTCATCAATATGATTGACTACCTCCTGCTCCTTCTCATTCCGGTGGAAACCCCGGCCGACTGCGGCTTCCGCCAGGAGTGCGGAGATCCCGCGCCCGTATGCGGATCGGCAGGAGCGAGAGGAGAGTGGCATTAGCATGAGTTTCCTACAAGGTTTGTGGTTTTTCGTCATTGGCCTGCTTTTTGCAGGGTTCCTCCTGCTCGAGGGGTTCGACTTTGGCGTTGGCATGGCTACCAGGTTCGTGGCCCGCGATGGTGATGAGCGTGCCACCTTCATGAGGGCCATCGGCCCCCACTGGGACGGCAACGAGGTCTGGCTGATCACTGCCGGCGGCGCCATGTTCGCGGCTTTCCCGCTCTGGTACGCCTCCCTCTTTTCGGGGTATTACATCCTGCTCTTCCTGGTGCTGGTCGCCCTGATCCTGCGCGGAGTCTCATTCGAGTTCGCCTCCCACGCACTGACCAGCCGTGAACGTGGCGTATGGCAGTGGGCCAACTTCATCGGCTCCCTATTTGCGCCCTTCTTCCTGGGTATGATGCTGACCAGTCTGATCCAGGGCATTCCCATGGATAAGAACGGCGATGCCTGGCCCGGGTTCTTTGACGTGTTCAACTGGCTTTCCGTGGTAGGCGGCATAGCAGTCGTCTTCTTCAGCTTCGTCCACGGCCTGCATTTCCTAAGTCTGAAGCTTGGAGCCATGGATTCACGCCGGATGCTCAACGTCAGCGAGAAGGCCTATTGGATCGCCTATCCGGCACTGGTCGTCTTTGTGCTCCTGGCCATCTTCAACACCGACTTCTACAAGGCCCGCCCCCTGTCCACCTGGCTGATCACTGTGATCATTCTGGCATCCGTCATTGGAGGCCACCTTGCTGTCTTCAAGAAGCACGGCGGCTATGCCTTCACCTGCTCGGGCATCACTTTGATGGCCATCATCGCCTTTATCTTCAACGGGCTCTTCCCCCGTGTGATGATCGCCGACAATCCGGCTCACGACCTGCTGATCCAGGATGCCTCGGCTTCTCCGCTGACCATGAAGATCATGACTGTGGTGCTTTGCATCCTCCTGCCCATCATGCTGGCCTACTTCATCTGGAGCTACTTCATCCAGCGCAAGCGGCTGGAGACCGATGGCGCCCACCTGAACTCGCCTGTGGCCCCTTCGGCCACCGTGGCTGAGGCCCTCTGAAATTCAAGGGGCAGGGGAGACAGCGCCGACAGGACCGGAGGACATCCGAAGGGTAATGCATTGATCGACAAAAATCTCTTCCGTTTCGATGGAGTCCGGTCCACCCTGGGCCTGCTGGCCGGCCTGTCCCTGGTCCAGGGAATCGGTGTGGTGGCTCAGGCCTATGGACTTACCTTGGCTCTGGTGCGCATTTGGCACCTTCAGAACCTCAGTGTGCTGGTGGCGCCAGTGCTGATCTTTTTGGTCGCCTACACCTGTCGGCAGCTCTGCGACGTGGCCAAGGATCGTATCGCCACCGATCGTGCCGATGCCGTCGTGGCGCAGCTGCGGCCCCGAATTCAGGACAAGGTCTTCTCGCTGGGCCCATCGGCTCTGGCCCAGCGCGGCACAGGATCGGCCGTCACCATGTTGGTGGACGGACTCGACCAGGTGCGCACCTATGTGTTGACGGTCCTGCCCAAGCTGATGGATCTCATTTTCATCCCCCTGATCGTTCTGGTCATGGTCTGGGCACAGGATGCAGGTTCCGGTCTGATTCTCCTGCTTATGCTGCCCCTGCTCATCTTCTTCATGGTCATCCTGGGCCTGGCCGCCAGGGATCGCTCCAGTCGACAGTACGCCCAGTTCCGAAAGCTCAACACAAGGTTCATGGATACGGTCTTGGGCCTGCCGACCCTGAAGATGCTGGGCATCGACAAGGAGTACGAGGACGAGATCTATTCGGTATCCGACCGCTTCCGGAAGAGGACCATGAGCGTTATCCGGGTGGCTATGACCTCCACTTTTGCCCTGGACTTCTTCGCCACTTTGGCCATCGCGATCATGGCGGTCTTCCTGGGCAACAGCCTGATCGATGGCAAGGCGGAGCTCTTTCCCTCCCTGCTGGCCCTGATCCTGGCTCCCGAATACTTCATGCCTATTCGCCAGTTCGGAGACGACTTCCATGCAACACTGAACGGCAAGAATGCCTTGGATGACATCGTAGGCATGCTGGCCCAGCCTGAGCCTAAGCGCTTGGAGGAGCTGGACTGGTCCGGGTGGAAGCAGGACAGCCACCTGCACCTGGAGGGAATCGACTTCGCCTATCCTGGCCCCAAGCCGTTGCAGAGCAATGCGTCAGCCGGGGCGCAGATGGATGCCATGGCCAAATCCGAGAATCAAAAGACCGGCAAGAAAAGCAATAAGCCCAAGGAATCCAAGGATCATGACGGTGATGGGATGCCGGTTTCGGTGGCATCCAATTCCGGAGCATCGCGAGGAACCGAAGTCGAGGATGTTCCGGAGTCACAGGTCCGCCGGGTCGACAGCGATGCCGAGGAGCAGCCCCTGGCCCTGAGCGGGCTGGAGCTGGACCTGCGCGGCTTTTCCAAGGTGGCCGTCGTCGGCCGTTCAGGAGCAGGCAAGTCCACATTGATGGATTTGCTGGCCGGCTTTGAGCAGCCCAAGGCGGGCAGCATCGACTTGGACGGTCATCTGCTGGAGCACTGCAATGCGGCTGCCTGGCAGCGGCACATCAGTTATATTCCCCAGAACCCCTTCATCTTCCATGGCACCGTGGCTGACAACATACGCTTCTACAACCAGGATGCAGACGATGCTGCGGTGGCTCGTGCAGCCGACCAGGCCGGGTTGACCGACTGGCTAAAAACACTGTCCGACGGTCTGAACACCCGAATCGGTGAGGGCAACCGTGGCATCAGCGGCGGCCAGGCTCAGCGAATCGCCCTGGCCAGGGGCGTCTTGGACCCCTCACGCGAGATCCTGTTGTTTGACGAGCCCACCGCCCACCTGGACATCGAGACGGAATACGATCTGAAGCAGACACTGCTGCCCATCATGAACGGGCACCTTGTCGTCCTGGCCACCCACCGCCTGCACTGGCTGGCCAACATGGATTGGGTGATCATGCTGGAGGATGGACGGATTGTAGCCCAAGGCGATCCGCACGAGCTGATCGGTCAGGGCGGGCCCTTGGATGATCTGATCAATGAGATGGGGGGGAACCAGATTGCCGACTACCAGCAGGACTGATGCCGCCGGAAAAGGCGGCAGGAGGGCGCCGAAGACCTCCCGCCGCGGCCGCGGGCTGTCAGGCTACATGCAGATCTGGCACCGGGATCATTGGTTCTGGCCCTACCTTCGTCAGAACAAGGGGTTGCTTGCCCTGATCTTTTTCCTGGGGGCCATCACCTTCGTCTGCGCGGCCGGGCTGATGTTCACCTCGGGCTTCCTGATCAGCAGGTCGGCCCGTCACCCCTTCAACATCTTCGCAGTCTACGTGCCGGTGGTCCTGACCAGGGCCTTCGGCATCGGACGGCCGTCATTCAAGTACCTGGAGCGCATCAAGAGCCATGATTGGGTGCTCCGAGTAGTCTCCAAGCTGCGGGTTCAGCTCTATCGCACCCTCTCGCAGGATGCTGCCTTCCTGAACGAGCATGAACGCACGGGCGAGGTTTTGGGCATGCTCTCGGACGACCTGGACCATTTGGAGAACTTCTACCTGCGCACCATCTTCCCCACGGTCGTGGCCTATATTATGTGGGTGGTGGTCACCATCGCCGTAGGCGTCTTCTCCTGGCTGACCTCGCTCCTGCTCTTCCTGCTTTTCGCCTTGATCCTGATCCTGGTCCCGCTGGTCTCGCTGGCTTATTCAGACGGGCGCTATGACATGGAGAAGGCAAGGCGGCAGGACCAGTACACTGCTGTAACTGAGAGCTATATGGGCCTGGGGGATTGGGTGATCACCCGCCGCCGGCGGCGGTTCGTGGATATAGCGTCCGACGATTTCAACGACATCGCCAATGGCCGTAGGCAGCAAAAGCGGTTCGAACGATGGCGCAATTGCGGCATCCAGATGATTTTCGCCCTCATGGTGGTGGCTCTGATCGTTGGAGCGGATCTGCGTATGACCAGTTCCACCTCCGTTGCGGACTTCGCGGCAGCAGTGGTCCTGGCGGTTTTTCCTTTGGTCGACTGTTTCATCGTGGTCTCCCAGGCGGTGGCTGAGGTCCCCCTTTATACGGACTCTCTGGGCCACCTGAATGAACTGACCGAGCGGGTCGAGTCCCGGCGGATTCCGGCCAGTGCTCAGACCAGGCTGGAGGGGCCGATCCGGTCGATCGTTTTCGATCATGTCAGTTTCTCCTACGGGCCTGATGACCCGCTGTTGCTGGACGACTTCAGCCTGCGGATCGAGGGTGGACAACGAGTGGCCCTGCTCGGTCCCAGCGGTGAGGGCAAGACAACGGTTCTTCAGCTGCTTCTGGGCGACCTGCGCCCCACCAGTGGCCGCATCCTGATCAATGGAATACCGGTCGATGCCTTGCAGGACCAGCGTCCCGAGCTTTTCGGCTATTTGAACCAGCAGGCATTCCTCTTCAATACCACGATTGCCTCCAACGTGCGTCTGGGCGCTCCACAGGCCGATGACGATCAGGTCCGCCAGGCCTTGAAGGCTGTTCAGCTGGATAAGGTCGTTGCGGGCATGCCCCAGGGAATCGACACGCCGGTGGAGGAGGCCGGCGGCCGTCTTTCAGGCGGGCAGCGTCAGCGTGTGGCCTTGGCCAGAATCGTGCTCAAGCGCACTCCCATCATTCTTTTGGACGAGCCCACCATCGGTCTGGATCCCATTACCGAGCGACGGCTCATGGCTATGATTTTCAGAGTAAGCCAAAAGCGCACACTCCTTTGGGTGACCCATCACCTGCAGGGGCTGGAGGAGGCCGACCAGGTCATCTTCATGCAGGACGGGCACATCGTCATGCAGGGGCGCCCGGTCGACCTGTATCGGGAGAACGCACGTTTCCGTGAACTTTATCGCATGGATGTCTCGGACGTGGACAAGAGCGACGGTCAAGGGATATACTTGGACTGGCAGTCAGATTCGGATGGACGGAACCCTGTTGAATGACCATCAGGCTGTTTTCCGGGCAGTGAGCTTTGCGCGGTTGCCAGGTCGTCGATCTTGGCGGATGGCTTCCCTGCTAGTTGTTGCATGCCGACAGTTCATGGACTGTACGGTATGGAAGCCGAAGCCCGGAGAAGCGGCAGGATCGCTAAGCCGGAGGGCCAAAAGGCTTTCGTAGGTAAGAAGTCCGGTCACATTTGAATCCGTTCGGATTCGAGCCGTGCACTCACGCCCGACGAATCACTGCAGAGATTGGGAGGAACGATGTTCACTGTATTGGGATTGTCTAGATTCCAGTTCGCCATGACGACGATATTCCACTTCTTCTATGTCCCTATGACCATCGGTCTGTCCCTGGCGGTCGCGATCATGGAGACCATCTATGTGGTGACCAAGAAGGATGTCTACAAGAAGATGACCATGTTCTGGTCCAAGATCTTCCTGCTCTCCTTCGCAGTCGGCGTGGTCACTGGGATCATCCAGGAGTTCCAGTTCGGCATGAACTGGTCCAACTACTCCAGGTTCATGGGTGATATCTTCGGTGCCCCATTGGCCATCGAAGCCTTGCTGGCCTTCTTCCTGGAATCCACATTCATCGGTGTGTGGATGTTCACTTGGAACCGCTTCAAGCCGGCTGTGCATGCGGTCTTCATCTGGCTGACCTTCCTGGGCTCATCCATGTCGGCCATCTGGATTCTGGCTGCCAACAGCTTTATGCAGCATCCGGTCGGCTTCGAGATCAACCAGGCCACCGGCCATGTGCGTCTGACCGATTTCGGCGCCGTGGTATCCAACCCCCAGTTATGGATAGAATTCCCCCACGTCTTCTTCGCTGCCGTCTGCACAGGGGCTTTTGTGGTCATGGGCTGCAGCGCCTTCAGCCTGCTGAGGATGCATCTGGGCAACAAGGATAAGGCCGTGGCTGCTGTAGAGGCTGACTCCGGTAAGCAGGCCAAGGTCAACTTCTTCACCAAGTCCATCCGTCTGGCCGCCCTGATGGGGCTGATCGGCTCCATCTGCGTGATTACCTATGGTGATCTGCAGGGCAAGTACATCGTGACCGATCAACCGATGAAGCTGGCCGCCACTGAGGGCATCTACGAGGATACCGGCGATCCTGCCCCCTGGACGGTTGTGGCTTTGGTCAACGAGAAGGATCACAAGGTCGACGGGTCTGTCGAGGTTCCAGGCGCCATGTCCATACTGGCTTACGGCAAGAGCACAGGGGCCGTCAAGGGCATGAACACCATCAACAAGGAGCTGCACGAGAAGTATGATGCCAAGTATGGCAAGGACATGAACTACTACGTACCGGCCGCCACCCTTTTCTGGGTCTTCCGCCTGATGGCCGGAGTCGGCTTTGCCTTCGCTCTGATATCCGCATTGGTGCTTTGGTTTACCCGCAAGAAAAAGAACACGCTGTTCACTACTCGTTGGAAGCTCTGGATCATGGGTATCTTTACTTTCGTCCCCTTCGTGGCCACGACCAGCGGCTGGCTGGTGACGGAGCTTGGACGATATCCATGGCTGGTCTACGGTTTCCAGACCATTGCCGATGGAGTCTCGCCGACGAGCACGGTGCCAAACCTGCTCTTCACCTGCACTGTCTATTTCCTCCTCTTCCTGGTACTGGGCGGAGTCATGGTCTTCTATACCAGGAGGACCCTGCACCAGGGACCCTTCTACCGGCCGGATGACGGCAATGGGCCGCAGACTGCCAAGGTGCATGGCGCTCCCGCCCGGGTGGCCTTGGCCTGACGGCTGGCTGGCTAGCTGGCCCACCCTCTCTTCCCCTTCGGCAAGCCCCCGTTTCGGACCTCACGGTTCGGGACGGGGGCTTTGCTGTCATCAGGCCTTGGCGTCAGTGGGGGGCAATCCCGAGCATGAAGCGAATGTTTTGGCGAATGCTCGGCATATGCATGATATCCGACCGGCTTCGCTCCCTCTCGTTTGGTAGTGCCGATTCGGTCAGATCTGAGCGGTTATCGTAGTTGCCATGCCCTGAAGCAGGTCGCGCACGCCTTTGGCCACGGGGGAATCCTCCAGACTGTCTACAGCACGCCGCAGATAGTCCCTGGCGGTTTGCCGACTGCTCTCCATCAGGTGGGGATGGCTTCTGAAGTAGGCGACCACCTGGACAGGATCGTCTTGCTGGACCAGTGTTCTGAAGTTTTCATCCTCCTGGAATCCCAGCAGAACCGGCAGAGTGTAGATCCCATCGCGGATATCCTCCAGCTTGGGCTTGCCGGTGTCGTGATCCAGATCAAAATCATTGATGTCGTCGATGATTTGGAAGGCCATACCCAGATTACTGCCGAAGTTTCGGGCAGTCCGTTCCAGTGCCGGGTCGGTTGGCTGGCCGTCGAGGCGGATCCCGGTCAGGCAGGCCAGGCGGAAGAGGGCCGCCGTTTTGCCGGAGATGGCTCGGTCGTAGTCGTCTATGGTTATCTGGGTGTGGTGGCGGTCGGACTCCTGATAAAGCTCCCCGCCTACAATTTCGCAGACTGTGCCGGCCTGCTCCCTGATAAAGGCTGTATCAGGGGCTATGGAGGCCATGATCTCCATGTAGCGCGAGAGGATCAGATCTCCCAGATAGATGGCGGCCTTGTTGCCTCGGATGGTGTGGACCGTAGGCTTGTTGCGGCGGATGGGGGCATTGTCCAGAACGTCGTCGTGAACCAGCGTGGCTAGATGGAGCATCTCGATGGCGGCTGCGCCGGTGATGACAGTGTCGTCCACCAGTCCTTCAGTGCTGGTGCCGACTCGGGCAAAGAGGACCACCATAGCGGCTCGGATCATCTTGCCGTGGTTGTCCAGCAGTCGACGGTAATCCTCCTGATAGGGAGCCACATGGGTGCGCTCTTGGTGCAGGCGGTCGACGACCCGCTCAAGATCCTTGCGCAACAGGAGCCCTTGTCCTTCTGCCATGGAGGTATGCTCCCTCTCGCTTGTTGAGAACCGCAACATATTCAATATACCAAGTACAAGACCATGCCTGGAGATCATTGGCCCGGTCCTGGCTGCCGCTGTGGCCAATGTGGCCAATCTCACACCACTCTGCCACCGCGCTGCGGCAATCCTCCGACCTAGGACGAAGGATGCCATCTTCACGGGCCATTTCTGGGAAGTGGTTGCACAGATCGGGCGAGGGCCGAAGCCAGGTGAAGTAGGCTGGGATATATGAGTCAGCATTACCACGCGTATCAGGCCTGCCCACAAGGCGGCGAGGCAGGGCATGATCGACCGCTGTCCGTTTCGGCCCGGTTAGGGCGACTTCAGTTCCATCACTCGGGCAAGTTCAGACTTTTGCAATTGGCCGATGTCCAGGAGGGCCCCAAGGTCTCTACGGACACGATCAGGCTGATAGGCGCGGCCTGTGATGCAGCCAGACCTGATCTGGTGATCTTCTCGGGCAACCAGGTGGCCGGTTACGACACGGCCTACGAGCACACCTTCCGCAAAAGGCGTTGGAGTACTCCTCTGGATGGCATCTACTCAGCAGGTCTGAGCATGGGCGGCGCCCTGGGACTGGGGGGAGCCTCGCTGAGGCGCTCCTCCAAGCCCCAGAATGGCCAAGCGGCTGCGGGCCGCCGGGGATCGGAGCATGGAGAGACCGGCAGGGGTGCCGAGCCTGTACGTCGGCAGAATATCAAGCACACCGAGGACCTGGTCCGCAGAACCGTCGGTCTGATCACCGGCCCGCTGGTAGAACGGGGGATTCCCTTCGTTGTTACCTATGGCAATCACGACTTCCAGTGCGGCCTAGACACCGATCAGATGGATGCCATCTACCGGGAAGTGCCCGGTTGTCTGAACCCAGAGGCTACGGTCGCCCATCCGGATCGGGTCCACGCGTTGATCGGATCGGCCCTGCCCTCCCAGACGGCCTTCGTCTGTGCCCCAGGCACTTTCGTTCTGCCAGTGGCGGATTGCGACGGTCATGGGGTGGTCATGGGCCTGGTCCTGCTGGACTCCGGCGACTATGCCCGCTCCGGCGGCTATGGCCCGCCTTCGGCCCAGGCCCTGGACTTCCTGGCGGCCGTCCCGGATCTCTTAGGCAACCGATCCATGGTGTTCCAGCACATGCCAATTCCCCAGTTCTATGATCTGCTTAAGCCAGTGCCGGCCACTACGGCTTATGCGGTCCAGGGCTACCGAAGCTTCGACTCCCATTGCTACATCCTGGATGAATCGCGCACCTGCCCGGGCTCCTACCTGGGCGAGGGCGTCTCCTGTCCGGACGAGGACAGCGGGGAGTATGACCTGCTGACCCGCGACGGCGGCTACTTTGCTCTCTTCGCCGGGCATGACCATCGCAATGGCTTCGTCGGACGCAGTGGTGACCTGACTCTGGGGGCAACGCCCACATGCGGATTTGGCTCCTATGGACCGGTGCCCGGCAAGCGGGCGGCACGGCTCTTCGAGTTCGACATTCGCCATCCCCATAATCCGCGCACCCAACTCCTGGAATTCGGCCAATTGGTGGGACGGCCCGGATCCCACAAGGTCTATACCTTCGCCATGAGCCATGTGCCTACCTCTACTGGGGATGCGGTCAATCTGCTGCGTCGTCCCGGATTCCTGGCAGGTGGCCTGACGGCCCTGGCGGGGCTGATTGCCTCTTGGCGCTCCACCAGGCGGCCATGAAGAGCCAGGAATCCGCTCAGACCCTGTGATGGGCGGGGGATGAGGCCCGCAGCAGGGCTTCGGTCAGGTATTTGCCAGCGGCCATGACCAGAGGGGCGTATCGCCTTCCCGGCGTGGTGGACATGCGGTTGACAGGCCCGGAGATGGATATGGCTGCCATGACTTGTCCGGATCCGTTGCGGATTGGGGCCGAAATGGAGCATACCCCCTCTTCTCGCTCGTTGATGGACTCGGCCCAGCCGCGCTTGCGGACCGTGGCCAATGTGGCCGTGTTGAACTTGGCATGTCTCAGACCCTGATGAAGGCGCTCGGGCTCCTCCCAAGCCAGCAGAATCTGTGCAGCCGACCCGGCCTCCATGGACAGCAGAGCGCCTACGGGGATGGAGTCACGCAGGCCGGAGGCGCGTTCCACTGCGGCGATGCAGATCCGGACCTCGCCTTGGCGGCGGAAAATCTGGGCCGACTCGCCCGAACGGGTAAGCAGTGTATGCAGGATGGGCCCTGAGGCGGTCAGCAGGCGGTCTTCGCCGGCGGCAGCGGCCAGCTCGGCGAAGCGGGAGCCCAGGACAAAGCGGCCATGCGCGTCCCGCAGCACGAAACGGTGGCGCTCCAAGGCGATGGCCAGTCGGTGGGCCGTGGGTCGGGCCAATCCGGTCGCGTTGACCAGCTGGCCCAGAGTCATGGGTCCGGTCTCCAAAGTATCCAGAATCCGCACCGTCTTGTCCAGAACGCCGACGCCCGAATGAATCTCCTCCTGATGCAGGTTCTGATCATTCGCCGAAGGAAATCTGTCGTCGTTCTTAGAAGGTGTGTCCATGGTTGAATTATGCCATCTCAGTATATGAAATGCAAAAGTTCATAATCGTTGGGCAGTTCCATACTCGGTGATGAAAGGCCGACGGGGAGCCGGCGAGGTTGGCGCCCTGGCCGGTGCAGGCTTGTAGGAGGCGATATGGGACGCACAATGGCGGAAAAGGTCTGGGCTGACCATTTGGTCAGGAAGGGCCAGGGAGGCGAGCCCGATCTGATCTACATCGATCTGCAGCTCATGCATGAGGTGACCAGTCCACAGGCCTTCGAGGGACTGCGTCTGGCAGGCCGGAAGATCCGCCACTTGGACCAGGTCATAGCCACCGAGGACCACAACACCCCTACCATCGACATCGATCGACCCATCGCCGACAGGGTCTCGGCTTTGCAGATCTCCACCTTGGAGCGCAACTGTCGCGAGTTCGGGGTCCGCCTGCATCCATTGGGAGATGCGGACCAGGGCATCGTCCATGCCTTTGCACCCCTTCTGGGGTTGACCCAACCCGGCATGACCATCGTCTGCGGCGATTCGCATACCTCGACCCACGGGGCCTTTGGGGCTTTGGCCTTCGGCGTCGGAACCTCCGAGGTGGAGCATGTTCTGGCCACCCAGACCCTGAGTCTGAAGCCTTTCAAGACCATGGCCATCACCGTCCGCGGCCAGCTCAAGCCGGGCGTGAGCGCCAAGGATGTCATCCTGGCAGTCATAGCCAGGATCGGCACTGGCGGCGGCCAAGGGCACGTTCTGGAATATCGGGGTGACGCCATTCGGCGCATGTCTATGGATGCGCGCATGACCATCTGCAACATGTCCATAGAGGCCGGGGCGAGGGCTGGGATGATCGCACCCGACGAGACCACTTTCGCCTACTTGGAGGGTCGGCCGCACGCCCCAAAGGGGGCCATGTGGGATCAGGCCCTGGACTACTGGCGGACTCTGCCCACCGATCCGGATGCAGCCTTCGACAAGGAGGTCATCCTGGATGCCGACCAGCTGACCCCCTACGTGACCTGGGGCACCAACCCCGGACAGGGCCTGCCCATCGCAGCTGATGTGCCTGTGCCAGAAAAGATCGCCGACCCGGCTAAGCGCCAGGCGGCCCAGGAGGCCATCGACTACATGGGGCTGAAGCCGGGGATGCCCATCCGGGACATCGCCGTGGACACCGTGTTTATTGGCTCCTGCACCAACGGACGCATCGAGGATCTTCGCGCGGCAGCGGCCATCATGAAGGGGCATCACAAGGCCAAGAACCTCCATCGCGTCCTGGTGGTGCCGGCCTCTTCGCGAGTTCGCATTCAGGCCGAGAAGGAGGGGCTGGACCGCATCTTCGAGGACTTCGGAGCCGAATGGCGCAACGCCGGCTGCTCCATGTGCCTGGGAATGAATCCCGACCAGCTGGTGCCGGGGGAACGTTCCATTTCCACATCCAACCGCAACTTCCAGGGTCGTCAGGGCAAGGGCGGCAGGACGCATCTGGCCTCGCCCGAGGTGGCTGCTGCGACGGCCATCAAGGGAACCATCTGCTCCCCGGCCGATCTGTAAGTCATCAATCGTTCGCCATCGTCATCGTCATCGCCATCCAGAAGGCAGGAGGTTATCATGGAGCCACTTTCCGTTGTAACCGGGGTAGGGGTGCCCTTGCGCCGCTCCAACGTCGACACTGATCAGATCATCCCCGCCGTGTTCCTGAAGCGGGTGCAGAAGACCGGCTTCGAAGATGCGCTCTTCTACGCCTGGCGAAGGGATCCGAATTTCATACTCAACAGGCCCGAATATTCAGGTGCCCGCATCCTGGTGGCCGGGCCGGATTTCGGCATCGGATCCTCGCGCGAGCATGCGGTCTGGGCTCTGCGGGACTATGGCTTCCGCGTGGTCATCGCCCCCCGTTTTGCTGACATCTTCTATGGGAACACCGCCAAGAACGGGGTCCTGGCCGCCATCATGCCCCAGGAATCAGTGGAGTTGCTCTGGAAGCTCCTGGAGGAGGACCCCGGCGCCGAGATGACCGTGGACCTGGGCGCTCGCACGGTTACCTGCGCGGATGTGACCCTGCCCTTCCAGGTGGACGACTATGTGCGATGGCGGCTCATGAACGGCTACGACGACATCGATCTGACCCTGCAGCACGAGGATGACATCCGTGCCTATGAGCGCATGCGGGCTGAGCGATTCCCTTTCAAGCCGCGTACCCTGCCGGCCCGGCACATGCCCGAAGAGCCAGTCACTTCAGCCAGGGAGAGTCAAATCGACTGGCCTGGTCCCCTGGCTGACCGCGGCATCATCTAACCGACGGGCCGAGCGCCTTTATATGAAAGTCATTCGCTCCCTCTTCGCCTACCATGGAATGTGCCAGTCATTGGTCGACTGTGACCGGCTGGCAAACAAAGAGGGGCGATTATCATGAGGCACAGCAGCGGCGATGTGCACAACTGGGGCGTCAGACAGGCAGTGAATGCCCTAAGTGCTTTTGCTTTCATTTATGTGGCCATTGAGACTCTGGCAGGCCTTCTGGGAGGCAAGGTGGTTCTGCCTGCTCTCTTCCCACACGCTTCCAAGGAGCAGTACAACGGTCCTTTGTCGGACTGGACAGTGGTTATCTCCGTGGTGCTGGCCCTGCTGTTTGCCTTGATCAGTCAATGGCCGGTCATCGTAGGCCATGAACGGCATGGCCAGGACCAGGTGCGTTGGGTCACTGCGCGCAGATTCAGCCTGCTGGCGTTGATCATCGCCCTGGCCTGCTTCTTCCTCAGTCAGCTTGTGGCCGGGGCGGCTAACTCCGGACTAAGTGCCATTCTCTCCGGTACTGGTCTGCATCCGCCGACCGCGTCTGACGACGGGGGCATGGATACGCCGATCATGCTCTTCTATGGCATTCTTTTGGGGCCCTTTGCCGAGGAGCTGGTCTTTCGCGGGGTCATCATGAACGGCCTGCGCCGCTTTGGTCGAGTATTTGCCATTATTACCTCTTCTCTGCTTTTCGGCTTCATGCATGGTTCCTTGGTTCAGGGTCTGTTCGGTTTCATCTCCGGCTTGGTTCTGGGCTATCTGGCCATGGAGTACGGGCTGGTCTGGTCCCTGCTGGTGCACATGCTCAACAATGCCTTCTCTTCAGGTCTGCTGGCCAAGTACATGTCCCTGGCACCCGAGGTGGTTCGCATCGGCCTAGGTCTGCTCATGATCCTGGTGTTGCTGACCGGAGTCGTCGGACTGCTGTTCAAGATTAGGGCTCTCCGTGATTACTGCCGCAGCAATCGCGCTCCCAAGGGGATATACGCTTCCTGGAAGGCGCCCTGGTTCCTGCTCTTCTGCCTGGCATGCCTGCTGATGGCCCTGAGCGAATTCGTGCCGGGGCTGGCTTGACCGGGCAGTCGATAATGCCGGCCCGTTGTCGGGGTTCTGTCGAGGGAAGGGCGGGGTCGGGCTAGACTCGGATGTGCGGTGTCATGATAAGAAGACGGGGAAAGGTTCGTGTCGCTGGACGTCCTTGACGGCCGTACGGTAGTGCATGAAGGGGAAGGATCATCGACGGATGAGGGATGATGAGGATCGCAGCAGCGGCAGCGAGTCTGCCGATGCCCAAAGCGATCAGGGGCGCTGGAAAGTGTCGCGCTCCTCTATTGCCCTCATGACCGCAACCCACAGTGCCAGCAAGGACTACGCACGCCACTGGGATTATGAGGAAGGATCCGTCGACCTGCCACCCTTGAGCCTGCCGGGGGAGGCCGTGGATGATGGATTGGCCTACCCGGGGCGGATAGCTCATAGGAAGACGGCGGTTCTGGGTGATGAAGGAGCCGGTGGCAAGGGGCACAAGGGTGCCCTGCCAGTCGGTGAACGACCTTCGGTGCTTCCCGGATCCTATAATTTTTTGAACTCGGTCACCATGGCCAGTCAACCGGAAGTTCCCGCATTTCTTCCGACAGGCCTGCCAGCTGATGGGCACGGCGGGAAGGATTCTAGCCAGGAGCCGTCCCCGCGGCGCGTGGTGGTTCGTCGAGAGCTGGAGGCTTCCAGGGCCACCGGGACGGCCAAAGAGACCCCGGCACAGCAGGAGCAGCCTGCGGTCAAGGTCGTCTGGTCCTGGACCAAGCCCGAGACGAACAAAGGTCCGGTCTTCTCTTGGAATATGCCCAAGCGTCGTAAGCCCTCCGCAAGCACCCGTGCAGGCAAACCTGCAGCTTTCGTGGCCAAGACTTCATCTGTTCCTGCGTCATCTGCCAATGCCGTCAATTCAGCTGCTCTGGCACCTTCGAAGGCTGAGCAGGAGTCTTCAAAAGCTTCTGCTCCCGCTCCTTCTTCAGTCGATACAGCTGAACCCAAATCGGTGACCACGGCCGGAACGCCATCGGCCTCTGGTTCTGAGGATTCGATGTCTGCGAAACCGGGTTCGGAGGTCTCTGCACCTGCAACTTCCGTGGTATTCGCCGACCGACCAGTCGTTGTCCGTCGCTCGGATGCGGACTGGGATTCCCTGGTCACTGGTTCGTCGGCTCCAGCGGAGAATGATGCTGGTACACGATCCGCGGTCAGCGAAGCCGATCATCATGGACGTCGGGTCTGTTCGACTCCACGGGTAGTTGTCCAGCCTACTGCAGTCGCCGGTAACGGTTCCGGTGGTCGGGTCGTTTCGTCAAAGACTATTGACGGACAGGGGACTGCGCTCGCGCAGAAGGATCGTGTCGGTCAGCCCCTGCAGACCGGCCAAGAAGGCATTGCCGTTCAGTCTGCTCCCTCCGGAACTTCTGAGGCTGTGAACGCAGCTCCAGGGACGCAGTCGGTCGTCCAGTTTGCATCTTCGCCGACGTCCGCATCCTCTCCGGGTGCTTCGGTAGCTCTTGCTGCCAAGGCTGCCGAGGCTGCTGCAGCTGCCGTGGCTGCCAAGGCCGAGTCGGCCGAGACCGAGGATGCCGCGACGGACGCAACCAAGCCGTCCGGCTCTTCGCATGGTTTTCGCAAGCGTTTCGGGGGTCTTCATCTCGGCCTTCCCGCCAGAGGCCATGAAAGAAGTGGAGAAGCCCGTCGGCCGTCCAAGCGGCGATCTGCTCGTAACCGCACCCGTCCTTCAGTCGAGCCGACAGCCCCCAGGGGCGTTTCCAATGCTTCGGCAGCACCCGTCGCAGGCGCAAGCCGTCCGGTGCCGGTCGGTTCACAGCCGATTGCTGTTCCAAGTGAACTTGATGCTGCCAAGCCAGCTGCTGCAGTTGCGGCCCAATCCGAAGGTCGGGCAGAATCGCAGACGGCTAAGCCCGCTGCCCAAAAGTCCACCGCCTACACAGCCAGTTCGGGGGTTCTTCATGCCGTCAACGGGCAGGCCGCCTTCGCTTTCGTCTACCTGGCCATATCCGTTCTGGTGCTCATGGTCGGTTCGGGGATGATTCTGCCTGCCATCATGGAACAGGTCAAAGACCCCGGATCCATAGCCTTTCTATCCGATGGAATCACCCTCCTGTCGGTCCTGCTGGCGCTGACCTATGCCTGCATTTCAGAGTGGAGCGTTATTCGAGGTGAGGATCGGCAAAGAGAGGACGCCGTCCATTGGCGCACAGATAGAAGAATGACGCTGGCGGCTCTGCTGGCTCTTATAGCAGTTCTCCTGCTCAGCCAGGGGATGGTCCATGAACTGAACAAGTTCTTCAACCACTTCTGTCTGCTTCTTCACATCCCCTCCTTGGCCTCGCGCAGCCTGCTGGTCACAGGCGCGTCCTCGCCGATGATGGCCCTGTATGCCCTCCTGGCGGTTCCCTTGGCTGAGGAGCTGGTTTTCCGCGGCATCATCCTCAACGGACTGCGTCGGTTTGGCCGGGTCTTTGCCATTCTGACCTCATCCCTGCTTTGCGCCCTGCTGCAGTGTGATCCGGTCTCTGGGCTTTGGATCTTCCTGCTGGGGCTGGCATTGGGATACTGCTCCCTGGAGTATGGTCTGATCTGGGCCATCGGAGCCCGTGTGGTCGGCGATCTGCTCTTCAGCGGTCTGCCCAACCGTTATCTGATGAGCGCCTCGCGAACTGCCCGTCTGCTGGTTTTGGCAGTGGCTCTGGTCTTGATGCTGGCTGGGTTGCTCATGTTCTTCCTGCACCGCGCCAGTCTCTTGGATTACCGGCGGCGCTATCGAGCCCCTAGGGGGACCTATGCGTCCTGGAGGCAGCCCTGGTTCCTGCTCTATTTGCTGCTCTGCCTGCTGCTGGCAATCTTCAAGTTCGTACCCGGCCTGCTCTAGAGCATGACGCATAGGTGCCGCCGCTGGTGGCGTAGACTTGGACCAGCTGGAGGTCGGTGCTGAACGGCCAAACCTGCGGAGGATCATGAAAGGGCATGGTGACATGGGGCAGACAGCGACGGCAGCCGACGCGTCAGGGATCAGGCAGACTCAGAAGCTCAGACGAGGCACAGCGGATCGCGCATGGATGAGCGCGGCCAGGGGCATGCTCAACCGTCAAGCGGCCCTGCTGCTGGTCTACCTGCTTATCATCAGCAGCGTCGGCCTTCTGTTCGGTGTTCTGGCTCAGATGGAGTGGAATGCCGTGTTTGATCCAGTGCCTGCCCACTCGGGATTTGTATATGTGACGAGCCATGCCGACAAGGAGTATGGCGGCACCATCAATCTGATCGCCGCCTGCACAGGCCTCTGCTTCCTGGTCTTCACACGACGTCGGCAGATTTGCGATTCAGGCCCTCTGGGCATTTTCCACACGGATCTGCATCGCATGACCTGGCAGGTTCTGCTGGGGTGCTTTGCGCTGACGCTGACTGGGCAGACCCTGGCTGACTGGTATCAGTCAGGCATGGACTGGACCACGGCGCGGTTGGGAGTGCAGCAGTCCTGGACCACCACTGAGCAGATCCAGCAGGCTTCGGGTACCATTCCCATGTTTATTTACGTCAGCCTGCTGGCTCCCGTCATCGAGGAACTAATCTTCAGAGGGGCCATCCTGCACGCGCTGAAGCCCTATGGCCATGTCTTCGCCATCGTCACCTCCGCCGTTATGTTCGGCTTCTTCCATGGCGATCTTGGCCAGGGGTTCTTCGCTTTCATTATGGGTCTGCTCTTGGGCTATCTGGCCTGCGAATACTCCATCTTCTGGTCCATGGCTCTGCATGTGTTCAACAACCTGGTCGTCAGCGACGGGTTGGAACTCCTTCTCGGCTTTATGAGCGACAATATGTCCTCCTACATAAACGTGCTCATGATGCTGGCAGGCATGCTGGCAGCCGTCCTGGTCCTTTATCTGGGCCGTCATCGGATTGTCGCTTTTCTGCGGGAAAACCGCACCTATACGAACGTCTATGGTGCCTGGGCCTGCCCGTTCTTTATCATGCTGCTGCTGATCATGGGCTTCACGATGCTGGTCCCCTTCGTTTCAGCCGGCGCCTGACCAGTATCTGACTGGGTGGATGCTCTATGCCTGAGGCGACAATTCACGGTGTCCCCACACCCCCTGTGGCAGACTTGCAAATAGGGGCCGATGACGCGCCAAAGCCCGGCTCTGAGCGGATACGAGAAAGAAGCCGATAAATGCCCAAGGTGAATACACAGAATGATGTGCTGCATGTGGTGGGCGGCAGACCCCTGCATGGCACCATACAGGTCCGCGGGGCCAAGAACTTCGTCAGCAAGGCTATGGTGGCCGCCCTTTTGGCTCCTGGTGTCTCGGTACTCAAGAATGTGCCTGAGATCCGTGATGTCCAGGTCGTTTCGGATTTGCTGAGGCTGCACGGGGTCAAGGTGGATGTCCGCCCGCAGGAGGGCGTGGTCACCATCGATGCCAGCCATGTGGAGCTGGCCGACGTGGCCGACGTAGACACCCTGTCCGGCTCCTCCCGAATCCCCATACTCTTCTCGGGTCCGCTTCTGCATCGGATGGGGGAGGCCTTCATCCCCGCCTTGGGCGGTTGCCGCATCGGCAGCCGGCCCATTGATTTCCATCTGGAAACCCTGCGTAAGCTAGGGGCCGATGTTGACAAGGAGCATGAGGCCGGCATCCACATCACTGCGCCCGATGGTCTGCATGGGGCCAAAATCCACCTGCCTTACCCTTCTGTGGGCGCCACGGAACAGACCCTGCTGGCGGCCGTTCTTGCCGAGGGCCGCACCGAGCTGTCAGGGGCTGCGACCGAACCCGAAATCATGGACTTGGTGGCGGTCCTGCAGAAGATGGGCGCGCAGATCTCCGTGGACGTGGACCGGACCATCCGCATCGAGGGGGTGCCCTCCCTGAAGGGCTTCACCCATACTTCCCTGCCCGACCGGATCGAAGCTGCCTCCTGGGCCTCTGCCGCTTTGGCCACCCATGGCGACATCATGGTCGAGGGCGCCCACCAGCCTGACATGATGACTTACTTGAACGTCTTCCGCAAGATAGGCGGCCAGTTCGATGTACGCGACGACGGCATCCGCTTCTGGCATCCGGGCGGCGACCTGCGGCCCGTGGCCATCGAGACCGACGTGCACCCCGGGTTCATGACCGACTGGCAGCAGCCCCTGGTGGTCGCTCTGACCCAGGCCAAGGGTCTTTCCATCGTTCACGAGACCGTCTATGAGAATCGTTTCGGCTTCACCAAGCCGCTGATTCAGATGGGCGCTACCATCCAACTCTACAAGGAGTGCCTGGGGTCCCTGCCCTGCCGCTTCCAGCAGCGCAACTTCAACCACTCGGCTGTCATCTTCGGGCCCACCCCGCTGACCGGCCAGGACATCGATGTGCCCGACCTGCGTGGCGGTTTCAGTCACCTGATCGCCGCACTGACAGCTTCCGGCCCCTCCACCGTCCACGGCATCTCCCTGATCGACCGTGGCTACGAGGACTTCCGCGACAAGCTGCTGGCCCTGGACGCACAGATCGACTGATCCGGCAGGCATCATAGATGGCTTCCAAAGGCAAACCCTCCCCCCGGTCTGCGGTGCCCTCCTTGTCCGACCAGCAGGTGGCCCTGCTGGCCCAAAGGCACAGGCTGGTGGATCCGACCCGCTACTATCCCACTGGACACCGCACGCCGGCCCTGGACGAGATAGACGGTCAACACCCCGTGGGGACCACCCGTCTACTGCGCGGGGTCTCCCAAGTGGTGCGTGACTCCTGCCGGGTCTATGCCTGGGGGCTGGAGCGGGTGCCGCAGACCGGGCCTTTTATCACCGCAGCCACCCATGTGACCCAGTTCGATGTTTTCATTCCCATGATGGCCCTCTTCCACCAGGGGCGTCGTCCACGCTACATGGCCAAGGCCGAGATGGCCCATTGGCCCATGATTGGCAGCTGGTTCCGCATGGTGGGCATGCAGCCGGTGGAACGCAAGTCCGGCAAGGCCAGGTCGATTGAGGAGGAGTCGATCGGCATCATCACCTCCGGCAGGCCACTGACCATCTGGCCGGAGGGAACCGTGACCCGTGACCCCCTGAAGTGGCCCATGTCGCTCAAGCCCGGGGTCGGATTCATCGCTCTGGAGGCCTCGCGGCAGCTGGGTCGCATGGTTCCTCTGTATCCCAGCATCACCTGGGGGGCGGCTTCGATCAATCACAAGTGGCCCTGGCCTCGCAAGAACGTGGTCATGTGCTATGACCGGCTCCTTGACTATTCCGACCTGCTTGAAGATATGGATCAGTGGGGTGCGGAACCCCCCAAGCAGTCCGTGCATGCCTTCTGTGTTCGCCTGCGCAACCGTATGGAGGAGGTCATGGCCGAGATTCGTGGCGAAGAACCCCCAAAGGCTGGTTACTTCGACTACTTGACCATGACCCGTCGGCCCAGAAGCGAGCAATAAGGCCGGAACCCACCTCTAATTCCTCCTGTCTGGCGGTGGTGTCATAGGATGGTAGGGACAAGAATAAGGCTGCTAGTCGGCGTTCCCGTGCGCACGGCATTATGCAAAGGAGAATGATGACGAAGATCGCGGTATTGGGAGCAGGCGCATGGGGAACCGCTTTTGCCCAAGTGTTGGCTGACTCAGGCAATCAGGTGGTCATGTGGGATGTCGCCCCGGATGTCGTGGACGAAATCAACAGTCAACATTCGAATGCTCGCCGTCTGCCGAATGTGAAGAGGCTTCCCGAGGCCATCCACGCTGAGGGTGACCGGGCCGAGGCTGTCTCGGGGGCAGAAATCGTGGTCGTGGCCATAGCAGCTCAGCACGCCTGTGAGGCCTTGACGGAATTCAAGGGTCTGTTGGGCCATGATGCCATTGCAGTTTCTTTGATGAAAGGGATTGAGCGGGGCACTGACAGGCGGATGGATCAGGTGGTCTGCCAGACGCTGGACCTGGCCCCAGTCAGGTTTGCGGCCGTATCCGGCCCCAACCTGAGCAAGGAGGTGGCAGCCCGCGAACCGAGCGCCACCGTGGTTGCCAGCGCTGATGCCGATACCGCTATGAGAGTAGCCCGTGCCTGCACGACCGACTATTTCAAGGCCTTCGTCTCGGACGATGTGATCGGCCTCGAAATGTGCGGGTCACTGAAGAACGTCACTGCGCTGGCCGTGGGGATGTCACGGGGGGCTGGATTCGGGGAGAACACGGCCGCCATGATCCAGGCCAGGGGGCTGGCTGAACTCACTGCCTTAGGAGAGGCCTGCGGTGCCAAGTCCAAGACTTTTGCAGGTCTTGCAGGAGTCGGCGACCTGGTCGCCACCTGTGGGTCGTCCCTGAGCAGGAACTACACTTTCGGCTTTAATCTGGGCCAGGGCAAAAGCATTGAGGAAGCCACTCGCGTCAGCAAGGGTGTCGCCGAGGGCGTGCCTACCACCGATGCTGTCGTCGCCCTGGGCAAGCGCTACAAGGTGGCGACCCCGCTGGCTACGGCCATGAGCCATGTGCTGGATCAGGGCCTGAGTTGCCGGGGCATGATTGACGAGCTGTTCGGCGGGCAGATCACTGCAGAATGAGGCTGATGCCCATCAGAAAATTCTGAAGGCTATAGGGATAGGCTGTGAAACCGGCGCTATCAGCTCTTTGCTCGGCGATGAACGGTTTTCCGAATCAGACGGTATGCCTGGCTTGTCTGGTGTCTGCATCAGCTTCCCAAGATGCCTTGTTCGTGCCAAGCTTGTAGATGAGCGGCCCTGACTAGGCCCTGCCGCCCGCCAAGGGAATATTCTGCTGTCTTGAGTGATGTATCTGCCTAGGGCAGGTGCGTGAGGCTGGAATTCATGTCCAGGATGAGGAAAGACGAGGAATGATGGTCAGGAAACGTGTTGTAGTGCTCTATGGCGGGCGAGCGGACGAACATTCCATATCCTGCGTGTCGGCGGCCGGCGTGCTCAATGCCATCGATACCGACCGATACGAGCCCATTCCCATTGGCATCACCAAGGACGGTCGATGGACTATTGGCGGCCAGGATCCCAGGCAGTGGGGTCTGGGTGATGCCAGTCTGCCATCCGTGCAGATAACCGAAGGCAGCCGCCCGGTCATCCTTGACATGGCTCGTGGTAGGGATGGGTTTCTGATCGGCGACCATGCCGACCTGGTCTCTGGAGCCGAGCCTACGAGGACCGTCGGTTCCCTGGAGCCGTTGGGGCGTGTTGACGCGGTTTTCCCAGTGCTTCATGGCCCCTATGGTGAGGACGGCACCCTGCAGGGCCTGCTTGAAATGATGGGGTTGCCCTACGTAGGATGCGGGGTCTTCGCCTCTGCCGCATGCATGGACAAGCACTACACCAAGATTCTGCTCAGCCAAGCCGCCATACCTGTAGCGCCAGGCATCACGATTGACTCCCGTGAACAGCGGTCTGGGACCGACCTGTTGGCCGCTGTGAAGAAGGCGGAGCTGCATTACCCGCTCTTCGTCAAGCCCTCCCGCGCAGGATCCAGCTTTGGCGTGGTCAAGGTAGAAGAGCCACTAGCTGAAGCGCTGGCTGCTGCGGTCGCCGAGGCGGCAAAGCATGACTGGCGGGTCCTGATAGAGGAGGGTGTCGAAGGGCGTGAGATCGAGTGCGCCGTGCTCGCCTCCGGCAAGGGCAGAAAGCCACGTATTGCCTGGCCTGGCGAGGTGGTGCTGGACAAGGCTGATCAGGACGAGTCCTTCTACGACTTCGACAGCAAGTATGTGGATTCCTCCGCATCCCACGTGGAGGTTCCCGCGAACCTGCCAGAGGAGACTCTTCAGAAGGTTCGCGACCTGGCCGCCAAGGCCTTCAGAACCGTGGACGGCGCCGGTCTGAGCCGTGTCGACTGCTTTGTAACGTCCGAGGGCAAGGTCATTGTCAACGAGATCAATACCATGCCTGGCTTCACGCCTATCTCCATGTATGCCAAGGCCTGGGAGGCCACCGGTCTGGATATGCATGACTTGATAACCGAGTTGATTGAAGGTGTCCTGGACTAATGGTTATGGGAGCAGACAAAGCCAGTTCCGACATTGAGCGCCCCTTCAGTTGCAGGCCGTTCTCTTGCAGACTTTTCCCTTTCGCTTAGAGAGAGCGCTGGCAGTTATGAGGAAGATGCATATTTGTGTGCAATGATCCTGTCTCTGCAAGGCCGAGCGGGCTTGATCTTGGGTAGCCAGCTGAGCTCCGGAGTCGATTGCATAACAACAGCATATGATCGTGTGTCTCAAACTAATCAGCTGGAACCCGAGCGTGAGTGGGCGCCGTATCGCTTTTCATGCCCTCGATGGTGTCTCTGCCCCTTTCTAATCGCTTGGTTTGTGTCTTGATAGTTGCAACCAGCCCTTATTGCTCTGCCTTGCCTGAGCAGATCCGATGTTCGGGGTGACCAGTTTTCGAGTGGGCAGGATTCCTGAATTTTCCCGTGCGACACGCCTTTTGTTTCAACCAGGTTGTGGCCCTTGTGCAGAAAGTTATATACTTGTGACAACGTTACCGCTTTTTCCTGAAAGGAGAGAGCATAAATAGCGGAAACGTTTTTGCATTGGTTATGGATGTGGACGATGATTGTTCACTCATACCCAAAGAGCGCAATCAATCCGTATCCCCGACGTCGCGGATCTATAGAAGTCGTATGAATCAAGTCAGACATTCATCCCTACTCTTCTGGAACTTTTTGTACCTGCTCGATTGATAGAGCAATCAGGCTGGTGCGCAAGGGACGTCGTCAGGTGAGTACTGAATGCTAGCGTTTACTGAGAGGAGGTGTGATGGCATACGTGACAATCCGCGAAGTGGCCCAACGTGCCGGGGTATCGGTATCTACGGTTTCCAGGGCATTGAACCATGCTGGACGTGTATCCCACGTGACCGAAGCGAGAATAGAACAAATCGCCAAGGAACTGGATTATATACCGGATTCGCGGGCCCGAGCCATGCGTTCTTCCAGAACCAAGACCGTGGGTTTGCTGGTTCCAGATATCCGTAACGGTTACTTTGCAGACTTGGCGTATGCGATTCAAGACACCTTATTTAAACGAAATTACAGCACGTTCATTGGTACCTCTTCAGAAAGCGGTTCTCGTCAGGATGCCTTTATCATGAGCATTCTGTCGCAACGAATCGATGGAGTCATCATCGTTCCACAGGGGGAGCAGACGAGGGCCCTGCGTCAGCTTGTAGCACGCGGCCTGCCGGTGATCTTCGTTGATCGGCATGTCAAGGGCATGCGAGATGTCCCGGTGGTGGATTCCGATCCTTTCCCTGGCATGGAGTCGGCTCTGCGTGATGTTCGTGACCACGGATTCAGCAAGGTTGGTTATGTGTCCGGCCCGGTGTTGGATTCTCCGTCCTTGCAAGAGCGCGAACTGGCTTTTCGGCAGGTGGCATCTCGTTTGTTTGGTGAAGAGAACCTATTCGTGGAATCGACCAGTTTTGATCAGGCTTCCTGCGCTTCTGTCCTTCAACGTATGAGTGACGTAGGTGCGGATGCCATGATATTCGGGTATTCGCCGGATGCGGTGAGAGCGATGTCTCTGTTGAATGACACAGGCGCCACGCTGGGTGAGGAAATGTCGATGATCTCGTTTGATGATCTGGACATTTTTTCGCTTTCATCTCCCAAGATCTCGGTCATATCCCAACAAGTGCAGGAAATCGGCCACAAGGGTGCACGTCTTTTCCTGGATATGTTGGCTGGCAAGGAAATCGAGTTTCACGAGCGAGTGAAGACGATTTACATACCCCGAGGTTCACTGGGTACTCCGAGAATAAGGTAATCACCCTTGCCTCACCTGCAATAGGGGAAGAGGGAACCGGCGACGACCCAGTTCGCACGGGTAAGCCGATTATAAAGAGCGGTACTTCACTGCTGTAGCCCGCTTTTCGCACGGCCCGATGAATGATTTCAATAAGCGCAGCCGCAATGGAGCTCATTGAGTTTATATGAAAGTGAACACTATGACACAATTATCTCTTGTCGGAGTATCGAAAAAGTTCGGCGTTACCAAGGTGGTCGATCGAGTATCTATTACCGTTGAACCAGGCAAGGTACACGTTCTTCTTGGGGAAAACGGTGCAGGTAAGTCCACGGTCATCAAAATGATGAGCGGAATTTACCAGCCGGATGAGGGACACATCGAAATCGACGGTCAACAGGTACGCATTCCGAATGTCGATGCTGCCAGGAAGCTGGGGATTGCAGTCATCCATCAAGAGCTGAATATGGTTCCCCAACTCTCGATCATGGAAAATCTGTTCTTGGGTAATCTGCCTTCCTCATCTGGCTTAGTGAATAAGAGAGCAATGAAGCGCAAGGCCAAAGAGGCCTTGAAGCTGATACAGCTGGATGAGGATGTCTCCAAGCCGATGGGGGAGCTAGGCGTGGCCCGTCAGCAGATGGTAGAGATAGCAAAGGCGCTCATGCAGGACGCATCCATTCTTATCCTGGACGAGCCCACCGCTGCCTTGACTCACCGTGAGTGTGAGCATCTCTTCGACATCATGCGTGATCTCAAGGCCAAGGGTGTGGGCATGGTCTTCATCTCCCACCATCTAGATGAGCTCGCCAAGGTGGGCGATATCGTTACTGTCTTGCGCGATGGGCAGTATATCGATACTGTTCCTGCAACCACGCCGGAGCCTGAGCTTATAAAGCTCATGGTTGGGCGCAACATTGAGGATCAGTATCCTCGCCAGGCGCAGAAGCCCGGAAAGGTGCTTCTGAAAGTAGACGGCCTGACCCGCCAAGGCACCATGGAGGACGTTTCCTTCGAACTCAAGGCAGGAGAGGTGGTCGGCATGGCCGGCTTGGTTGGGGCGGGTAGGACGGAAGTCATCCGGGCCATCTTCGGCGCTGATGATTATGACTCTGGTTCAGTGGCCGTAGAAGGCAAAGCTCTTCCTAAGAATTCCATCAATGCGGCTATAAACGCTGGGGTTGGTCTAGTACCTGAAGACAGACGCGCACAGGGGCTTATCGCAGAGGCAGCGGTCAGTGAGAATCTGGGCCTGCCTACCATGCGTTCAACTGCCCATATGGGGTTCGTGGATCGCTCTGGACAAAAGAAACGCGAAGAGCTGACTGCCGAAAAACTGTCGATCCGCATGGCGGACATCAATCAAAGCGCCGGGTCCCTGTCGGGAGGCAATCAGCAGAAAGTCGTATTCGGCAAATGGGCCATGGCTCAGGTCAAGGTCCTGCTTTTGGACGAGCCCACGCGTGGTGTGGATGTCGGGGCTCGTGTCGAAATTTACGAGCTGATCAACCAGGTAACTGCCAACGGTGGGGCGGTGCTCATGGCTTCCTCAGATCTGCCGGAGGTCCTGGGCATGTCTGATCGAGTCATCGTCATGAGCAACGGCAAGGTCAGCGGCTCCATGATCGCCGCCGAGGCTGATCAGCAGAAAGTCATGGCGTTGGCAGTGTCCCATATGGATGAAGCAGCCGCAAACGGCTGATCAAAGCGTGAAGGAGAAAAATGTCTGAAAAGATGAATGAGGGCAACACAGCTGTCAGAAGATCCGCAGGGGAAGAAATCAAGAGATTCGCCATGAGGAATGGGGCCTTGATTGGCCTTATACTGCTGGCTGTCGTTCTTTCCCTCGCCGCACCTGCCTTCCTCACTGGGTCGAACATCCTTAACGTAGGCATACAGGCTGCGACAGTCGCCATCCTGGCTTTCGGGGAAACCTTTGCCATTGTTGCCGCTGGCATTGATCTTTCCGTCGGATCTGTTGCGGCTGTTTCCAGTATGTTCGCTGCGTATGCCGGAGCCTCCATGGGTATGCCGGCATGGTTGACTGTTGTCGTTGGCATCGTAGCCGGTGCTGTCTTCGGAGCCTTGAGCGGCATCGCCAATGCGTATCTCAAGCTTCCCTCCTTCATTGCTACATTGGCGATGATGTCGGTTGCCAGAGGGTTGACACTGGTCATATCGGACGGCAGACCTATCAGCACCTCAGCTGTGGTAAATTTCTTCGGAGGTACGATCCTCAATATTCCGGTACCCATTGTCATGATGATCATCATGGGGATCATCGCAGCTATTATTTTGAATTTCACAACCATTGGACGTTCCATGTATGCCGTCGGCGGCAACATGGAGGCTTCCAGGTTGTCTGGCATTTCAGTTCATAAGACGCAGATAGTCGTCTTCATTCTTTCAGGCATCTTCGCGGCCGTGGCCGGGCTGGTTATTGCGGGTCGGCTCCACTCTGCACAGCCGCAGGCTGCTACGGGATATGAAATGGATGCCATCGCTTCGACTGTCATCGGTGGAGCCTCCCTTTCCGGAGGCAAAGGTAAAGTCTCCGGGACTTTCGTGGGCGCCATTCTTCTTGCAGTAATCCGTAATGGCCTCAATATCCTGAATGTCTCCTCCTTCTGGCAGCAGGTTGTCATCGGTCTTGTGATCGCAGCTGCCGTGAGCTTTGATACCTTGCGCCGCAAAGAGGATGCTCACTGAAACCAAACAAGTAGCAAAAAACAAGGAAAGAGAATGAAATGATTAATGTGAAATTCCAAAAGGGCTTGAAAGCAGCTCTGGCACTGGTATGTGCTGGCACGTTTATGGCGGGTCTGTCGGCATGCGGACCGTCAAGCTCATCTTCTGGCAATGAAAAGGTGACTCTCCTGGTATCCACACTCAATAATCCCTTCTTCGTGGATCTTCGGGACGGGGCAAAGGCAGAGGCCCAGAAGCTAAATATCGACCTTCAGGTTTCGGATGCTCAGAATGATTCAGCGACTCAGCAGAACCAAGCCCAGAATGCTCAATCACAAGGGGCCAAGGCTGTGATCATCAATCCAGTGGATTCAGATGCAGCTGCATCAGCCGTTGCTCCTCTCCTCTCCTCTAAGGTGCCGGTCATATCCGTGGACCGTGCCGTCACTGGCGAGAGCGTCGACTCTCATATTGCTTCCAACAATGTGGCTGGCGGCGCCCAGGCAGCTGATGAGCTTGCCAAGTCTATCGGCGAGAAAGGCAAGGTCATCATCCTGCAGGGGACTCCCGGAGCAGCTTCTACTCGTGATCGCGGCAAGGGCTTTAAGGATCGGATTAAGAAGTACTCAGGTATTCAGGTCGTAGCTGAGCAGACGGCCAACTTCGATCGTGCAGAAGCTCTCAATGTCACAACCAACCTCATGCAATCACACCCGGATGCCACAGGCATCTATGCTGAGAATGACGAGATGCTCCTAGGCGGCGTTCAAGCCTTGGGTGAAAAAGCTGGCAAGGATGTCAAAATCTTCGGCTTCGACGGAACCAAAGACGGACTCAAATCAGTCGCTGATGGCAAGGCTGTGGGCACCATAGCCCAGCAGCCTAAGGTGCTGGGCCAGAAGGCAGTCCAGGCGGCTTCGAGGATTCTCAAGGGTCAGAAAGTCCAAAAGACACAGGCAATTGAGGTGAAGACCGTGACCAAGGAAAATGTTTCGCAATTCCAGTAAAGGATTGGCATGCGAACGACACGGGTGCGGCTCTTGCCGCACCCGTGTCATCGTGCGCACAAAGCATGTAAGGGGAACAAAATGCTAACTCATGGGATATTGAATGCGCAGATGGCCGCCGCAGTGGCTCGGCTCAGACACAAGGATAGGTTTGTCATATCAGATGCAGGCCTGCCAGTTCCGGATGGTGTGGAAGTGATTGACTTGGCAGTGGCTTTTGGAGTGCCTCGTTTTTGTCAGGTCTTGGATGTGCTTAAACCGGAATTAATTCTGGAGTCAGGCCTTATGGCGGATGAAGCTAGAGGGACCGAAGCCGAACGCTGGGTGAAGGATCGTTTCGATATTCCCCTAACATACTGCACGCATGATGGCGAAAACGGTTTCAAAACCAGAATGAAAGGTGTGCGATTCGTCATACGCACCGGTGAAACGACTTCATATTCTAATGTGATTTTTCGCTGCGGGGTTCCCTTCTGAATTTGACTGATAAGAGCAGACAAGGTGAGGGTACAGTTGTTCTTTACTATTTTGGCCGCTTCTTAATGATCGTCAGAGGCGTCTTCTCGTTCTTATTCTACGAGATTAGAAGCTGTGGATTATAAGAAGGCTGCTCGAAACTGATGAGCAATCCTTAGCTCTTCTTGTCTTCCATGCCGCCTATCTGCAGCTCGACCTCCTGGACCAGGTAGTCCTGGCCGGCCAAAGCGCGGGTGGCGGCATCCTGCATATCGGCGGCGATCACGCCCTGCTTGGCGAACATGACCACCTGGCCCTTGATGCCGTAAGGGGTGAAGCCCTGGAGCTGGGCAATGGGTGGGTTGGATGGCATGGCCATGCCCTTGGTTGCCTGGGCCACCACCTGTGCAATTGAATGTGAGGACTTGGCTATATCGGCATCCCCTCGCAGGGTGAAGGGAACCGTGGTGGCGGCCTCACCGGCCTCGGTGATCTTCTCGAGCGCCGTGGTGTTGAGGATGGAGTTGGGGATCAGCAGCTGGTTGCCGGTCCTGTCGATGACGATGGTATGACGCCAGGTCACATCGCGGACGGTTCCGGTGGTGCCCTGGATGGTGATGATATCGCCGGGCTGGACCACCTTGCTGACCATCAGTCCGAATCCGCCGACAATGTTGGCAATCGTATCCTTCAATCCGAAGGATAGGGCAAGGCCGCTGACGCCCAAGGCGGCGACCACAGTGGACGGGTTGATTCCGAAAACGGGTTGCAGGACTGTGGCAGCAGCGAAGATCCAGATCAGGGCGCGGACGATGTTGACGAAGATTGAGGCACTGGGCAGGTTGGTCCGTTCCAGGGCACGTCGCATGGCCGCCGCTACGATCTTGGAGATCAACGCAGCGCATACGGCCACGACGATCAGAAGGATGATCTTTCCGAAGTTCTGACGGAACCAGTAGATGACGGCATCGCTGAAGCTGGAGATGGCCTGTTCGGATCTTCCCATGGGATCCTTATCCGTAGTGATGCTTGTGCTGGTCAGAGCTGAAACCTCGCTGGCAAAATTGACGGTCAGATTCATCAGGCCTCGTCCTCTGACTCGCTGCCGGCCTTGCTCGTTAGAGGCTTGTCCATCCACATGTGCGGGCATCCCTCGTCCTGGTCGTGAATGCCCATGTCCCTATAGCCTAAAGACTTATAGAAGCCCGACACCCGTTCTTGGGCATGGAGTGTGATTCGGTCCGCTCCGTGGCTTCGAGCGGTTTCCTCCGCTTTGCCTACCAAATTGGCGCCACAATGCTGACCGCGGTAGGGTTTCAGAACAGCCAAGCGGCCCAGGGTCCATGCCTCGTCTCGGTCGGTGAAGATTCGGCATACCCCGACGGGTTCATTCCCGTCATAGGCCACAATATGGAGGCTGGCATCGTCGGTTCGATCGAATTCGTTATGAAAGCCCTGCTCCTCCACGAATACGGCCTTGCGGATGGCCTTGGCATCCTCGGGAATGGCCTCGCTCACCTCATACCGCATGCTTCCTCCTCGCCACGGTCCTCCGTTGTCTCCAATCTACCAAGTTTGTCCCTGGGCGTGAACGCATGTCCGGAACCGGATAACGAATGGTAGGTGCGGCTATCGGCTGTCTGACCCAGACGATTACATGAATAGAGAAGCTGTAAGCAGTGCAAACTTGCAGTAGGGACGCTGAAGTGACGCGGGAACGATGGGATGGCCATGGACAAGGACTCAAAACTGACAGGTGCAGCTGGCGGAGCCGGTAAAGGGGCTTGGCGCTCGCAGAGGGAGCGGATGCTTGCTGGCGAGCTCTATGATGCCTCGGATCCTGAATTGGGCCAGCTGCGGGTCAAGGCCCACGAACTTTGCCGTCTTTTCAACGCGTCTTCTGAGCAGGAGCGGGACCTGCGCAGCCGACTTCTGGACGATCTGGTGCCCAAACACGGTCGGGACGTTGACTTTATGGGGCCTATCTACTTCGACTATGGGTGCTTTACCAAGCTTGGCTCGCGTATCTTCGCCAATTTCAACTTCACTGTTCTGGATACCTGCCCTGTGCAGATTGGCGACGATGTGATGATCGGCCCCAACGTCACCTTGGCTACGCCCCTGCATCCTCTGCGGTGGCAGGAGCGGAAACTGAGGAGCCATGAGGATGGCTCCCTCTACGACTACGAGTTAGGCGCTCCAATCACCATCGGATCCAACTGCTGGCTGGCATCAAACGTGACCGTGGCCGGGGGAGTGACCATCGGCGATGGTGCGGTCATCGGGGCCGGATCCGTGGTCACCCATGACATTGCGCCTGACTCCCTGGCTGCGGGCGTGCCCTGCCGAGCGATCCGGGCCATCACCGAGGATGATCGGATGGAACTGCCAGGGGAGGGCTGAAGGCCTCCTGGTCTGGCAGAGCATCCATGCTGGCCAGTTGCCGGGCTATGTTCTGCGGGTCTCCGCCCGGGCAGGTTGCCTGAATGCGTCCGTCTTGGAGGAAGATGACGCGGTGGGCCCGGGCGGCGACATTGGGGTCGTGGGTCACCATGAGGATGGTCTGGCCGCTGCGGACGGCCAGGTCGAAGAGGTCCATGACCTCCCGCGAGCTATGGGTGTCCAAGGCGCCGGTGGGCTCGTCGGCCATAATGATCTCCGGGCTGGCGGCCAGGGACCTCGCGATGGCCACGCGCTGCTGCTGGCCTCCGCTCATGTCGGCCGGATAGGTGTTGGCGTACCCTTCCAATCCGACGCTCGACAGGGCAGACAGGGCTGCTTGGACGGAGATTTTCCTGCCGCCGAAGAGGCTGGACAGCATGGTGTTCTGCAGGCAGGTGAAGGCGTTGACCAGGTTGTAGTCCTGGAAGACGAAGCCGATATGGTCGCGCCGGAGTCTGGTCAGCTCCTTCTCCTTCATTCGTGTCAGGTCTTCCCCGGCGATGGCCACCTTGCCCTGCCTGACCTGGAGCAGCCCTGCGGCGCAATAGAGGAGGGTCGATTTGCCGGCGCCTGAAGGGCCCATGATGGCCGTCCAGGCCCCTGCCTGACACTCCAGGCTGATCTCGTCTAGCACCCGGGCTCCCTGCTTCTGCCGAGTTCCGTAGTCGTAGCAGATCTTGTTCAGAATGAGTGGGGTCTGCATGTATGGTTTCTTTGCCGTCCGATGCTGCATCCTTGCCTTCCTTTCGGCCGTCGCCTGCTTGGTCTCTTCCTCCATAAGACCATGGCGAGCGCTCCTGTCAGGGTGTTTTCAGGGTCGAATCGGGGACGATTCAGGGTTGTGGTTCGCAAGATTCGCATTCCTTCCGGAAGGGAGGGGAGGGGGATTGATGGGCGCGTTATTCACAGGCTGACAGGGACTTAGCGACCGCTTGTTTCCTTGAAACTGCAAGGATGTAACCGTCGGTTGACAGAAAATATTGGTGTCTTTGCCAGAGGCGACCCGAAGCTGGTGGGGGCCGGGGACCTGGGTATTCCATCATGGTTCCGTCGCCGGGTGAATCGGCGTCCCGTCGATCGGAAGAAAAACATCATGAGTTTCAGAACCAACCTGCAGGACCTGCGGTCGCAACGCAACGTGACCCAGGAGCGACTGGCCATGCTGGTAGGGGTATCCCGTCAGGCAGTGTCCAAGTGGGAGTCCGACAAGGCCTACCCGGAGATGGACAAGATCCTGGCCATCTGCGACCTGTTCGGCTGCACCCTGGATGACCTGGTCCTGGGCGATGTCCGCCGGCCGGGCTCCGGTCGGCATGATGATCCGAAAGCGCAGGGCCTGGCTGGGCGGGATGATGGCGCTCCTGACCAGCCGGAAGCCGTATCCTCATCCATGCCCGCCGTGGGCCGGGGCGGCACCGGCCGGGGGTCCTCGACGATCCCCCAGGCCAGGCCCGCTCGGCCGACCGCGCCCGTTCCCTCGACCATGGAGGACGTGACCGGATACGTCTCCTTCAGTAACGTCTACAGTCTGCGATCGGCCCTCGGCGTCGCCGCCATCCTGTTGGGGCTGGCCTTCAGCGGCCTCTTCGCCGGAGGGAGCCACCCGACGGACGCGCAGAACGGCCCGGCCTGCCTGCTGCCGGTGGTCTCGGCCAGGAAGGACTTCCGCTGCAGGCATCCCTGCGTGGTTGATTTCTACACCGATGAGAAGTGTTCTCGGGCCTCCCGTCAGACCACCTGGGAGCAGGTCTGCGGCCTGGCTCTGATTCTTCTGGATGTGCCGATCAACACCGCCGGCTTCCTGATCTGGGGCTGGTCGGACCAGGTCAGGGGCTTCATCCTCTTCGCCCTCTTGGCCTTCGGGGTCCTCCTCCTGGTCCATGCCGGCACCACCAGAAAAATGATGAACATCAAGGCAACGAAGTGGGGGAGAGCGAGGAACATGGCTTCGAGGATTCGGGCGCTGACGGGAACCGGGTCTCCAACTCCATAAGCGGCATCATCATGGGCCTGTGCACGGTGGTGGCCTTGGTCATACTCTTCTCGGGCAACGAAAACAACTTCCTCGGCTTCCACGTGCCATTCTGGGCCTTCTGGGCCATCGGCGGAGTCGTCTGCGGGTTGGTGCAGGCCCTGATCGGCATCTTCCACAAGCCCCCTCGTGCCGGCCTGATGACTTGCCTTCGTCGGTCAAATGTAGTAGCCTGACAAAGTTGTGTGTTTGACCGTAGCCTTGTGCTGCCGGTATGAACACCTGGAACGACTTGGAAAAACAACGTAAAGGGAGTCATCATGGCAGCTCGTTGCGCGGTGTGCGGCAAGGGCCCGCAGACCGGTTACAGTGTTTCTCATTCGCATATCCGTAATAAGCGCGTCTTCCGCCCCAACCTGCAGTCGGTGCACACCACCGTTGATGGTCAGAACGTGCGTCTGCGCGTCTGCGTCAAATGCCTCAAAGCCGGTAAGGTGCAGCGCGTCGCCGCCTAAGTGCGGTTCGTCGGTCGTATATGGACCCCCGGAGGCATAAGCTCCGGGGGTTCTTGTCGTCCTGAGGGATGATGGTAGGCGCTTGCGGGAGGTGATCGGGTATGTCGGCAGTGGCTCGTGTTGGTCTGCACAGCACCGTGGCCTCGCTGGTGGCCAACAGGCGTCGGGTGAGCGCGCTCAAGGCTCTAGGCGTGGTCACGGTCGGGGATGCGCTGACCTATTATCCTTTCCGCATCACCGATCCCATGCAGGTCACCACTATTGCCGGTATTCGGCTTGGGGAGCCCTGTGCCTTCGCCGCCCGGGTAGATCAGGTGCGTTTGGTGCCACTGAGCGCTCACCGTGGCTTCCGGCTGGATGTGATGGTGGACGATGCAGCCTTCGCCAACAGTCGGGGTGGCACTCCGCTGGCGGTCAGACTGGTTTTCTTCTCTCATAAGAAGCCTTATATGGACTGGATGGTCCGTCGGCTGCAGGTAGGGGCGGATCTGGTCGTGGCCGGTGAGCCCGGCATCTACATGGACCAGCTTCAGTTCACTCATCCCGAGACCCTGATTGTTGCCAATGCCGATCAAAAGGCTTCAGCGGACGCTTCTCGGCCCGGTGCGGCCAGCCTTGATGAGGCCCTGGAGCGCGTCCGTCGTCCGCGCCCGGTCTATCACGCCAGCTCCCGCATCTCCTCGGACCATATTCACGATGTCATTCTGGGTTTTCTGCGCCTGCTGACACGGGCTGATGATGCATCCAGCCCCACTCCTGTAGCAGGTGCCGCCGAGGAGGGGCAGAGCAGCGCCGAGGTCCGCATTGATCCAGAAGCCTTGGGTCGGGCCATACCTGATGTGCTGCCCGAACATGTCCGTGCCAACCAGGGGCTGATGCATCGTGCCCGTGCTCTGCTGGAGATGCATGCCCCCGACAGCCCTGACGACTTCGCTGCGGCACGCAAGACCCTACGTTACGAGGAGGCCTTCGTCTCGCAGACGGCCCTTCTGCAGACCCGTCACCAGACCCAGCAGCAACCCACCTATCCATGCGCGGATTCGGGGGCTGACCGTCCAGACACCCTGCCCGCCCGTTTCGTCGACTCCCTGCCATTCCAGCTTACCGATGGCCAGCGTCAGGTCATCAACGATATAGGCGTCGACATGGCCCAGGATCAGCCCATGCAGCGGCTTCTGCAAGGCGAGGTCGGCTCCGGCAAGACCGTGGTGGCCCTGGCAGCCATGCTTCAGGCGGTCCAGGCTGGCCATCAGGCTGTCTTGGTGGTTCCGACCCAGGTGTTGGCCGAGCAACACTATGCCTCTATCGGCGGCATGCTCAAGGCCATGGGCGCCGATGTGACCGCGACCGCCGTAGAAGGACGCCATAAGCCTGTGGACAACGTCACTATGATCCGTATGACGGATCAGCTGGTCCTGCCTCTGGTGCTGCTGACCGGAGGTATGAGGCTGGCCCAGCGTCGCTCTGCCCTGGCTGTCTCGGCCTCGGGCCGTCCCTGCATTATCGTCGCCACCCATGCGGCCTTCTCCAAGACCTTCCAGGCTCCAAATCTGGCCTTGACCGTCATCGACGAGCAGCATCGTTTCGGCGTTGAGCAGCGCGAGAAGCTGCGCCGCAAATCCGAGCGGGTTCCCCACCTGCTGATCATGACCGCTACACCCATACCGCGCACAGCCGCCATGACCTGGTTCGGAGATCTTGACATCTCCACCCTGACCGAGCTGCCCAGCAACCGCAAACCAGTGCGCACCCACGTCATCGCCGAGTCTGACGGAGCGACCATGGGCGCCATGTTCCTGCACCTGCGTCGACGGATCGATGCTGGGGAACGAACCTATGTCATCTGCGCCCGCATTGACGACGAAGATGACCCTTCGACCTCCTCTGACCGTCCCGGCCAATCCAGTGCGTCTGACTCCCAACCTGAACTGCTGGTTGAGGAGGGCCAGGGCGATGGCCACCGTCCGCCTCTGCATTCAGTGGCCGAAATGAGCCAGCGACTGGCCGCCCTGCCGCAGTTCCAAGGCATTGCCATGGCCACGCTGACCGGACGAGATGACGATGCCACCAAGAATGCTGTTATGGCGGACTTCGCCTCGGGTCGCACCCCCCTGCTGGTGGCCACCACGGTTGTGGAAGTGGGGGTGGATGTGCCCCAAGCCTCCTGCATCGTCATCTTCGATGCCGATCGGTTCGGGCTCTCCCAGCTTCATCAGCTGCGCGGCAGGGTAGGACGCGGCGGCACGGACTCTTGGGCCTTCCTGATCTCGCGCGCCCCTGCGGATTCCCCTGCTGCGGAGCGGCTTGAGGTCATTCGTGACACCACTGACGGGGCAAAAATCGCCGAGGAGGACATTCGCATCAGGGGGGCTGGCGACGTGTTGGGTGATGCCCAGTCCGGTGGTCATTCCTCCCTGAAGCTTCTGCGGGTGGTCACCGACGCGCCCATGATCGCCCGTGCCCGCACACAGGCAGGCCAACTGCTGGAATCCGACCCCGCTCTGGCCGGGCAGCCCGAGCTGGCTGGCGCTGTCCTGGACTTCATGAGGGGCAACGAAGGCTTCCTGGTCTCCAGCTGAAAGGACAACAGACCATATGCACATCATCGCCGGCCGCTTCAAGGGATTCCCCATTCCCGCAGCCCTCAAAGGCACCCGGCCCACCACCGATCGGACCAAGGAGGCTATTTTCTCCCATCTGGAGTCCGAAGGCCTGTTGTCCGGCGCTCGGGTCTTGGACCTGTTCGCCGGCACAGGGGCTTTGGGATTCGAAGCCCTCTCCCGCGGTGCTCAGAGCCTGGTGGCTGTGGAGTCTTCTGGTCGTGTTGCCGGAGTGCTGTCACGTTCGGCCGCAGGGTTGCGCCATCATCCTGCCTGGGATCAAGCCATGGATATTCGCGTCAGCAGAAACCGTGCCGAGCGCTTTGTTCGTCCTCTCTCTTCCGGTCATGAGGATGTCGGTCTGTCCGAGGCCTGCTTCGACCTGGTCTTCATGGACCCGCCTTATGATCTGTCGAGGGATGACTGCCAAAGCATTGTGACCGGCCTGACCGCCCGAGCAATGGTGGACGATAGAGGCATGATCATTCTGGAGCGATCCACACGCACTCCGCCGCCCACGGCTCCTGAAGGATGGGTCATTGATCAGGTTCGTATCTACGGGGAAACGGCAGTCTACTATATGACGGCCCGCTGATTATCCCTGTATTGTATGACTTATCAATTTGACGGCTCATTTAGAGGCCTCGGATGGGTTTCCCGTGTATCCCAGCCCAGGTCCTCCAAGAGACGGCGGTCATGCTTATCGAGAGTGAAGCAGTCCAATCGGGCGATCAGGTCGGGACGGATTCGACTGGTTCGCCTGATGGCCTCATCGCGTCGGAATCTGTCCACCTTTCCGTGGTCGCCACTGGTCAGTATCTCGGGCACGGCCATACCCCGCCAGGTGGTGGGTCGTGTGTACTGGCGATATTCCAGCAGCGGCTCGTCCCCGGTGTAGGACTCCTGCACGATGGAGTCAGGATTGCCCATGAAGCCGGGCAGGAGACGGGTGATGGCCTCCAGCATGACCGAGACTGCCACCTCGCCCCCATTGAGCACGTAGTCGCCGATGGAGTACTCTCGGACATCGACCCCTTTGTTTCGGTAGTAGTCGGGGATGCGTGCGTCGTAGCCCTCGTAGCGGCCGCAGCCGAATACCAACCGCTTCGCCTGTGACAGCCTGGTCGCATCGGCCTGGGTGAACAGGGGCGCGGATGGGTTGGGGAAGATCAGGACTGGTTCGGTCATGCCAGCCTCGTGGCTGTCTGCAGATGTATCTGTCTGGGATGCTACGCCATCGCTTTTCTCGCCGGAACTCTTCATCGCTTCTTTTTGTTCTTCGGCATCAGCAGTGTTGGCTGTTTGGTCCGTGGTGGCTTGTTGCAGAGCCGATTGGTCTGGAATGCCCAACAAATCGTCCAGGCATCGGCCCCAGACTTCAGGTTTCATCACCATGCCTGCTCCGCCGCCCACCGGCGTATCGTCCACGGAGTGGTGCACGTCATGGGTCCAGTCGCGCAGATTATGGGCGCGTATGGTCACCAGGCCTTTCTCCTGGGCCTTGCCCAGCAGGCTGAGTCCAGTTATGTCAAAATACTCGGGGAAGACGGAGACGATATCGATTTGCATGTCACCAACTCTACCTAAGCCTGTTTAGGTCCGTAGCGGACGCGGATCGGTACGTCTGCGGGTGCTACACTGGCTGGGTCTTCAAAAGTTGTGGAGGCGAACCGGCTCGTCGCAGCATGCGGCTGTCAGCCCGGCGCCGCTTTGGAAGATGTCATCAACGCAGCCAGAGAGCTATAACCGTTGCGCAAACAGCAATGAGAGCGGCATCGGATGATGCCATGCCGTACGGATCCGTGGTGATGGCTATGCGAACAGTCTGATGCGTGAGGAGCGGACGGTCCATGGTCGACCATGTTGATAAGAAAACAAGACTGCTGATTGCCGGCACTGCCGGGCTCGCTTTCTGCGGGGTCCTCTTGGAGACCTCGCTCAACGTCACCTTTCCGGAGATGACCCGGTACTTCAAAACTGGGCTGGGTACGGTCCAATGGCTGACCACCGGCTATCTGCTGGTGGTGGCCTTGACGGTTCTGGCTGCCGCCTGGCTGGAGCATTCATTCACGACCCACGTTTTGATTCTTGCCAGCGTGGGGATATTCCTGGGCAGTGACCTGATGTGCATCCTCGCTCCATGCTTTCCCGTCCTTATGGCGGGACGCCTCCTGCAGGGCATTAGCACTGGTATAGCCCTTCCCCTGGTGTTTTCCCTAATCATGAGGAAGGTCCCTCTTCACGTTCAGGGTCGCTACGTGGGCAGCGCCGGCATGGCGGTGGCCCTGGCGCCCTCCTTGGGCCCGACTTTTGGCGGAGCCGTTATCCAGGCCTTGTCTTGGCGAGCCATCTTTCTGATCGTGCTGCCCATAGAGCTGATCTTCGGGGTCATAGCACTCATATCAGTCGACAGGGAGAGCGCCCATGTCGGTCCTTTCGCCTGGCTCCAATTTCTTCTTCTGGGTATTTTTCTGACTGGTCTCACCATGGGTCTGAGCACCCTGGATGTGCACGGTCCTATTACTTGGCTGTCCCTGTTCATCGGTGTTCTGGCCCTGGTTGCAGGGATCTGGACCCTTACGCATCAGCGCTACAGCCTGATCAACATCGCAGTTTTTCGGAACCGTATCTTTGCTCCTGCCCTGATCCTCTACTTTTTGGTTCAGTTCGTCCAGATTGGCCTGACATTCATCCTGCCCAACATGGCCCAGTCCGTCCTGGGAGAAACCTCCACCGTCGCAGGTCTGCTTCTGCTGCCGGGGAGCCTGCTTTCGGCCCTCTGCCAGCCCGTCACAGGCGGCTATTTGGACGGTCATGGCCTGCGTGGACTGCTGGCTGTGGGAAGCGCTGCCTTCTTCCTCTCGGCCTTAGGCTTTCTGGTTCTCAGTCGGCATTTGTCCGTTCCGCTGATGGTTCTTCTCTACGCCTGCTACATGGTCGGTCAGGCTTGTGTCTTCAACAACCTGCTTACGGTTGGACTGCAGCATGTCCCAGCGAAACTGGTGCCCGACGGCAACGCGCTCTTCAACACCCTTCAACAGTATTCAGGCGCCGCTTCGACCGGCGTCCTGGCTGCCATCATCACCGGCATGCCAAAGGCCAGAGGGATTCATGCCGGCGCTCAAGCCTTCCAGTTCGGAGCTGTCTGGGCTTTCGCTTTCGTCTTTTTCATCGTCCTGGTCATCCTCCTGGTGGCCTGGTTCCTGGAGCACAGCCTGGCCAGTCAGGATAAGGGTGGGGCTCAGGTTGTATGACCTCCGACTCCTTCTGAAAGACCAATGGTTTTAATTCAGCAATGAGATGCCGACCCAGACGGCCCAGCCTAGTGCAAGGACCAGGTAGGGCCACCAGTGCATGCGGGTGATGGCTACGAACTCACGGATGAATGCAGTTGGCCAGTAGTAGCCCTTGGTGTGCGAGCCGATTCCGTCGGCATTGAGTCCCACTTTGCTGGCGTATTCGCTGGCCCGGAAGACGTGGTAGTCGCTGGTGACCAGGGCCACCCGGTAATGTTCAGGCCCCGTGCCCATCTTGTAGCGGTCATCCAGGATCTGCTTGGAGTAACGCAGATTCTCCAAGGTAGTGGTTGACCTGTCCTCCATGATGATGGCCTCGGCTGGCACCCCGCATGAGTTGCGCAAATACTGAGCCATGGCCCTTGCCTCGCTGATGACCTCATCGGGGCCTTGCCCGCCGGAGACCACGAAGCGCCCCAGCCGTCCCTGCCGCTTCCAGAGGTCTACAGCCTTGTCCAACCGTCCCCGGAGCAGGGGCGTGGGCTCTTCGCCGCGCAGACCGGCTCCATGGATGATGATGTAGTCGTAGCGACGCTTGCGGGGCAGCAGCCTGTAAAAGCTGGAATAGAGCAGCAGGGCCAGGAAGGAGAAGAAGAACCAGGTGGCTTCTAGGTCGATTAGCCCAGCCAGCTTCTGCATCCATGAGGGGGCGCCAAACCCAGCCAAGAGGGGTGAAAGGATCATGTAGGCCACCACGGCCAGTGCTAGCAGTCCGGGCAACAGAGTGGTCAGGGAGATTCCCTCGTGTCGAATGACGATGGCCGTGTTGGCCAACAGGAAGCAGATCACCAGCAGGGGAGAGGCAATGAGCAGGATGACCAGGGGCAGGATCAGCCAGCGCATCCCGAACTGCAGAAGAAGCGCTCCGCCCAGGGACAGCAGCAGGAGCAGGAGCCAGATGGCATTGCGGAACTGCCGTGGTTCCTTGTGCAGATCCCAGAGGAAAAGCAGGCCGAAGATGATGGCGGGTGCATAGAGCAGGAGGAGTTGCAGGTGGTTGGACATGCGCCGATTGCCCCTTTCACGAGAATGGCCGCGCAGGGTCTGCTTCCACTGTAGCGAATCAGCCAGCCGGCGCCTATCTTTGACATGCCAGAGGTTCCCTGACAGCCGTGGTACCATATAAGTGGTAAATCTCACACCTTGGAGGATGAGTGTGGGTGTTTCCCGACGGTGCGCACCACAGATCGATATCATGATGCTGAGGGGTCCTTTTGGATTGCACATCGGTGACCGCATGGGCATGGCCAGTCGCAAGGCAGCGATGCGTTGAGAGGCGGAAGCTGTTTTGGGCTCCTGCACGATCCGGAGGCGGTCCGGACCTGGCGTACAAGGCTGTAGAGAGGTGTGGTAATGAAAGTAGTGATTTTCTCCACCTGCGTGGTGGACCTCATGTTTCCGAACGTGGGGAAGGCCATGGTGGAGGTGCTGGAGCGGTTCGGCTGCGACACCTATCTTCCCAAGGAGCAGATATGCTGCGCCCAGCCCACCTTCAACAGCGGATATGTCAAGGAAAGCATGCAGGTCATGCGCAACGAGGTGGATGCTCTGCTGAGTGTGGATGCCGACTACATCGTGGGCCCGGCGGGATCCTGCGTGAATATGCTCAAGGAGCTGCCCTTCCATCTGAAGAGTGACCCGGTCTACGCGGCCAAGGCCCAGACCATGGCTGACAAGACCTATGAGTTCTCACAGTTTCTCTATCGGGTGCTGGGTGTGCTGGATGCGGGCGCCGAACTTGACGCTGTGGCCACCTATCATCGCTCCTGCCACATGACCCGGCTGCTTGGGGAACGGACCAGCCCCTTCGTTCTGCTGGACCATGTCAAGGGCTTGACCATGATCCCCCTGCCGCACATCGAGAACTGCTGCGGGTTCGGCGGCATGTTCTCCATGAAGGAGCCTGAGATCTCCAAGCAGATGGTGGATGAGAAGGTGAACGACGTGCTCAGCACCAAGGCCAGCGTCCTCATCTCCTGCGATCCGGGCTGTCTGATGAACATCGGCGGCCGCTTCAACCGGCGTGGCGAGAAGATCACCATCATGCACCTGGCTGAGGTGCTCAATCACAACGTGGACATGAGTCGCGTCAAGTATGTGGAAGGCCGCTCTGCAGGCGATGGGGCCGCGGGTTCCCTCAGGGCTGCCAAAGAAGAGGGGGCTCTGGTATGAGCAGCATGGTCAATGGCAAGAAGGCTGCGCAATATCTGCGGACCAGCAAGGCTCCCTTCCTGACCAGGGTCAAAGAGTCCGAACAGGACGAATTTGCCCAACAGGCCGTGGCCAAGGCCCAGGATGCGCAGTGGATCAAGCGGGAGGCCGCCCGTCAGGAGCTGGGCAACTGGGAACAGTGGCGCGACCTGGGCGAGCAGATTCGCCAGCACGTCATCCGCTACCTGCCTGACTACCTGGAGGAATTCGCCGACAATGTAGAGAAGCGCGGCGGCCATGTCTTCTTCGCTCAGACCGACGATGAGGCTGCCCAGTACATCAAGCAGATCGCCATCGAGAAGAAGGCCAAGCACGTCGTCAAGAGCAAGTCCATGGTGACCAGCGAGATCAACCTGGATCCTACGCTGATGACTGTGTCCGGCCTGGAAGTGCTGGAGACCGACCTGGCCGAGTTCATCCTGGAGGAGGACGACTGGGACCAGCCCACGCATCTGGTCTTCCCTGCCCTGCACAAGAACCGTGAACAGGTTCGTCAGGTTTTCGAGAAGAAGCTGGGCTACAAGGGCGACAACGATCCTCAGCACATGGCTCGATTCTCGCGCAAGGTTCTGCGCAAGCACTTCCTTGAGGCCGACATGGGCATCACCGGCTGCAACTTCGCCGTGGCTGACACGGGCATGATCAACCTGGTGACCAACGAGGGCAACGCCGACCTGGCCATGTGCATCCCCAGGACCCAGGTGGTGGTCATGGGCATGGAGCGTCTGGTGCCGACCATGAAAGAGGCCGAGACCATGGACAACATGCTGGCCCGGTCCGCTGTCGGCCAGAAGCTGACCTCCTATCTGACCTACACTGCACCACGCACCGGCCAGGAGTCGGACGGGCCGGACGATGTCTATGTGGTAATTCTGGACAATGGGCGCTCCAACGCTCTGGGAACGGTTTTCGAGCCCATCCTCCAGTGCATCCGTTGCGCCTCCTGCCTGAACGTCTGCCCCATTTACCGGCACATTGGCGGTCACGGCTACGGATCCATCTATCCCGGTCCTGTGGGTTCGGTGCTCTCGCCGGTGCTGGATGGCGGCTACGACGATTTCGGAGACCTGCCCTACGCCTGCAGCCTGTGCGCCGCGTGTACGGCCACCTGTCCGGTCAAGATCCCCCTGCATCAGCTCATGATCGAGCACAGAAGGATCATGATGGACGACCAGTCCAAGGCCAATCTGATTGACGACACCGTCATGAGGGTCATGGGCCTGGGAACCGGCCACTCCTCGCTCTTCCGTACCGCCCTAGGGGTGGATCACACCATGCTGACGCCCATATCCAAGAAGCAGCCGGAAACGGCCAAGAACCTCTTCGCCAGCGATCGGCATGTGGAATGGATGCCCTTCGTCTTCGGCGGTTGGACCAAGGTTCGTGATCTGCCGGATCCGCCCAAGCACGGGCAGAACTTCCGCAGCTGGTTCGCTCATCACAAGAAGGAGCAGCAGGCATGACCGATCGTGAGGTATTCCTGGACTACCTGGCTAAGAAGAGCGGCAGACCACGCCACCAGCTCAAGGACCATCCTTTGGTGCCGGTCAACGATCTGCCGGAGACCACTTTGTCTGGCCACACCCAGGACGAGCTGCTGGAGATCGCCCGGAAGAGCAGCGAGGCCGTCCATGTGGACTTCCGCACCTGCACCAAGGCCGGGTTGCCCACTGCCTTGGACGAGTTCATCGATTCGCGCAAGGACGACAGCGACCATGTGATGCTGCCCACCTCCGACCTGTTCGCAGACTTCGGTCTGGAGGAGTGGCGGGATGGCCTGAATCCGCCTGCCACTTTCTGGAAGCCGGGGGCCAGCCGCGAGGAGAACATCAGGACTGCTGACGAATCTGGTACGGCGATTGCCTTTGCGGACTTCCTGCTGGCAGAGTCTGGCACCATCACCGTGGCAACCACTCCTGGTCAGGGTCGTGCTTTCCACTTCCTCCCGGTGCACTATCTGAGCATCATCCGCAAGTCCAAGATCCTGCCGCGAACCCGGCAGGCCATGGACTACTATGATCCAGCCCTGGTTTCAGGAGAGCTCAAGACCTCCAACATCAACTTCATCACTGGCCCCTCCAACACGGGCGATATCGAAATGGTGATCGTGGTGGGCGTGCATGGCCCTCTGGATATGACATATCTGGTGGTTGAAGATATGTAGCTCTATATCATTTCCTGCTTCGGCAGGTGCATTTCCCGCAGGTGGGGAGTCAGCGTCCTTCTTCGAGCCGCTGACTCCCCACCTACCTTCTTGTTAAGAGACGGGGTCAGCCCAGGCCAGGCAGAAGTCCTCCAGGCGGATCGATGGCCACATACCCGTTTTCAATATCAACCTGGGGCACCAAGGCTTCGACGAAGGGTATCAGCCCTTCCGTCTCCTCGTCGCCGTCTTCGACGGTCATGCGGATCTGCAGCTGCTGCTGGGCTACGCCGTCCAGCACGTCGCTGACCTGGCCGACCACTCGTCCGGAGGGCTCACCCAGTGAGTTGCCCGGAGCCATGCGAACCTTGAGCCCAATCAGATCATCGGGGTACCAAGCATCCTCCTGCGCCAGCTCCTCTGCTGGATCGGCCTGGGTATACAGCTCGATGCCGTTCAATGCTTCGGAGGCGTTCCTGTCTTCGACTCCTTGGAAGAGGACGATCCAACGCTGTTTGAAGCGGCGGGAGGAGACCACCGTGAAAACCTGACCGTCCCTGGTCTGCAACTGGGAGCCGGGGGCGAAGCGACGCTCAGGCTCGTCGGTGCAGGCATATACGTTGACCTCGCCCTTGAGCCCCTGGGCGCGGCCGATACGGCAGACCCTCAGCAACCTTCGCTGCTGAGGGTCCGGACCCTGCGGGTCGTGATTGGCGGACCGGCTGGAGCTCACCGGCGCACGTCCATGATGTCGACGCGCACCTTGTGGTCGGCCAACGCCTGGATCACGGTGCGGATGGCGTTGGCGGTCCTGCCGCCCCTGCCGATCACGCGGCCGATGTCCTCGGGGTTGACCCGCACCCGCAACAACTCCCCGCGAGAGTTCTCGTGGGACTTGACCGACACGTCATCGGGGAAGTCCACGATGTTCCTGATCAGGTGCTCAACAGCCTGTGCAAGCATGATAGCCGGTCCTTCCAGTCCTCAGTGAATGTGCCTTACTCAGCAGCCTGCTCGGCCTGGGCGGCATCCGCCGACTCATCGGCCTTGGGGGCTTCCTTCTCCGCCTCAGCCTTGGCCTTGGCGTCAGCCTCGGACTTGGCGGCCTTGAGCTTCTGGGCTTCGTTCTGTGCCTGCTCGATGCGGGCCTGGGCGTCGACCTCGGCCTGCGGCACCTTAAGAGTGCCTTCCTTGCCGGGCAGATCCTTGAACTTCTGCCAGTCGCCGGTGATCTTCAGAAGGTTGAAAACAGGGTCGCTGGGCTGAGCGCCCACACCCAGCCAGTACTGGGCGCGATCGGAGTCGATCTTGATTGAAGAAGGCTGGGTGTTGGGATCGTAGGTGCCGATCTCCTCAATGACCTTGCCATCGCGCTTCTTGCGGGAATCGACCACGACCACGCGGTAGAAGGGGTAGAACTTCTTGCCCATTCTCTTCAGACGAATTCTGGTTGCCAAAACGGCTCTCCTTGGTACTTGGTGTGCCCGGCGGCGTCTCCATGTGGGGCATGGTGGCGCTCCTGGCGTGTTCCTCACGGCCGTCGGAATGAGAGGGCTCCTCCGGACATGAATAACAACAAAAGTATACCTCCACCGTGGGATATGGCGGGTGGTGAGCCTGTAAGGATTTCAGAGCCGACGAGGCAGAGTCAACCGGGCCACCAGCGCTCGGTGGTCGCTGCCGGGAATCCTGAGGGCATGCATGGATTGCGGAATTAGGCCGCCGTCCGTCAAAATATGGTCGATTTCGATCAACGGCGGCAGCGCGCTTGCGGAGGGGAAGGTCGGATGGCTGCCGGCTTTCAGGTGCAAAGATGCGTCATGCAGTCCGGATTTGGCCAGCGTAGCCCGGAAGGTCGGATGTTGCAGGGTGGCGTTGCAATCGCCCATGACGATGGTGGGTACAGGCGGATGGGTCAGTTTGGCCAGTGCGGCGATGCCCAAACCCCACTGTCCGGCACCTCGTTGGGGTGATTTGGGATGGACGCTGGCCACTCGGATCGGTCCAGAGCTGGTCTTGAGCTCGACTAGAGGTACTGCAGCCGCCGGAAGGTCCAGAGCCGATGGCGAGGTTTTGACGGGTTGCGTGGCTGAAAGGATAGCGTTCTGGCCGCCATTGTCGTCAGGGCTCGCAGTTCCCTGTGTCAGGTAGGGCAGGAGCCGATCCAGACCTGCAGCCTGAAGCGATTCCAGCAGCTTCCCCTCTACCTCCTGCAGAGCTAGTACCTTTATTCCATAGGCCCGCACGCAACGCACGACCTCTTCAGGATTGGACTGGCCGAAGCGACAGTTCAGAGTCATGACGCTCAGTCCATGGTCGGAAGATGATTGACTGGTCCGGTCTGCTGGAGGCAGTCGGTAGCATAGACGCTGGCAGCTGGCCAGAGTGAGTTCTATCAGCGCCAGCAGGCATTGGGGCCAGGCGTGTGCGAAGACCGTCCATATCAGTATGGCCAACAGGGGAGCGGTCAGCAGGTCGATCAGGGCGATCAGCTCTACCAGGGGGCGGTGCCAATCAGCTCCGGCAGGCAGGAAGCGCAGGGCCATCCACAAGGCGATGAGACCCAAGAGAATCCAGAGAAGCGTGTTCACGTGCCATTGTCTCCTGCATGAGGGAGGGGTTAGCGGCCGCCGAAGAGACCGCCCAGTCCGCCGCCAAGGTTGGGGGGCAGGTCCGGCAGGCCTTCAGGCATCTGCGGAGTTTGAGGGCGCTTAGCGAAGGCCGAGCCGCCGGAGGATTTGCCCTTGCCGGACAGGCGCTCGCGTAAAGCCTTTTCTTCGGCCTCACGCTTCATGGGATTGCCTGAACGGGAACCCTTGCGGCCTTTCTTGCCTTTTTTGCCCTTCTTGCCGCCGCCAGCGCCCATGCCACCCATGCCTGGGATTGAACGGCTGCCATTGGTCATCCGCTTCATCATTTTGGCTGCTTGCTCAAACCGCTGCAGCAGGCCGTTCACAGCTGAGACCGTAGTGCCGGCGCCATAGGCGATCCGGGCCCGACGTGAGCCGTCGATGATGCTGGGGTCGCGTCGTTCCTGGGTAGTCATCGACTGGATGATTGCCTGGGTCCGGTCCACTTCCTTCTCATCGAACTGTTCAAGCTCCTTGCGGTGCTGGGCCATGCCCGGGATCATGCCTAGGATGCTCTTGAAGGAGCCCAGCTTGCGAACCTGCTGGAGCTGTTCCAGAAAGTCGTCCAAGCCAAAGCTGCCCTCGGACATCTTCCCGGCGGCCTTGCGGGCCTCCTCCTCGTCGAACTGACGCTGGGCCTGCTCGATCAGGGTCAGGATGTCGCCCATATCCAGAATGCGGGAGGCCATCCGGTCGGGGTGGAAGACCTCGAAGTCCTTGAGACCTTCGCCGTTGGAATCGAAGAGGATGGGCTTGCCGGTCACCGAGGCCACCGACAGGGCCGCGCCGCCGCGGGCATCGCCGTCCAGCTTGGATAGGACCACGCCGGTGAAGTCCACGCCCTGGTCGAAGGCCTTGGCTGTGGCGACGGCGTCCTGGCCGATCATGGCATCGATGACGAAGAGGATCTCGTCGGGGTGGACGGCATCGCGGATATTGCGGGCCTGTTCCATCAGCTCCTGATCCACGCCCAGCCGTCCGGCCGTATCAATGATGACCACGTCGTAGAGCTTGTCCTTGGCCACCCTGATCGAGTCGGCCGCCACCTTGACGGGGTCTCCTGTGACCTGTCCGGGGGCCGCCAGCTCGGATCCGCTGGTTTGCACGCCCGGCTCGGGTGCGTATACCGGCACTTCGGCGCGCTCGCCGACCACCTGGAGCTGGGTGACCGCGTTGGGTCGCTGCAGGTCGGCCGCCACGAGCAGTGGGGTGTGGCCGGCATCCTTGAGCCAGTAGCCCAGCTTGCCGGCCAGCGTGGTTTTGCCTGCACCCTGCAGGCCGGCCAGCATGATGACTGTGGGTGGGTTCTTAGCGAAATTGAGTGGTCGGTCCACTCCCGCGCCCAAGATGTCGGTCAGTTCGTCATAGACGATGGAGACCACCTGCTGGGCTGGGTTCAGAGCCTTGGAGACCTCCTCGCCCAGGGCGCGTTCCCGGATGCGTCCGGTAAAGGAGCGCACCACATCCAGGGAGACATCGGCATCCAGGAGGGCGCGGCGGATCTCGCGGATTGTGCCATCGATGTCGGCCTCAGTCAGCTTCCCCTTGGAGCGCAGATGGGTGAAGGCCTGGGAGAGCCGATCGGTCAAAGATGAAAATGCTGCCATAGTGTCCCAAGTCTACCTGTCAGCCGGGAGATTGGCTGTTGATTCCTTAGGGCCTCTAGCTGGTTCTGATATATGGAACGACGATTTTGTTCAGTAGCAAAAGGCGTGTTACCCTGAATTTGCAACGTTGCAAATTAATATGAACCGGTCGGTCCGGCTCGCTGGGCATCGATGTTTGATGCCCAGGGGCCGACGGGTTCTGAAGAAACGATGCAGGGTTGCCGGCATACGGGTGTGCCGGTCCCATCGAGAGGAGCAAGAGGGATTGTGAGTGTCTTCAAGGAAGAAAGACACGGGGGAGGTGGAACCCACATGCCCCTATTTGCGCGACGTTGGCTCAGGCTGTTGCTAAGCCTGGCAGCCATATGCGGCATGGTGGTCTCGACCGCAGGCTGTGGCGGCGGTGATCAATCCGCCAAGGAGATCTACTTCTGGAATGGTTTGACCGGCGATGACGGCCCGGCCATGCAGAAAATCATCAAGGTCTTCAATGCACAGAGCCCTGAGTACAAGGTGGTCTTCCAGCCCATGAACGGCGGAGATTTGACCACCAAGATCTACAGCGTCATGCAGACCGGGAAGAACATCCCCGATCTGGTCATCAACGACTCGTTTTCTACTTCGGTTTTGCAGAGCCAGGGGCTGCTCAACCCCTCGTCGGTGTGGACCAAGTACCACCCGGAGCTCAAGGAATCGAACTTCCTGCCGCAGGCCTGGCGGAACACCGTCGTCAATGGCAAGTCCTACGGCATACCTCTGTACATGTTCCAGATGGCCATCTATTACAACAAGGATCTGATCCACAAGTACGGCCTGGACTATATCCTGGACGACCGGCTGGTCACCACCGATGAGATTGCCTCCATGAAGGGCAAGCTGCCCAAGGACGTCTACGGGCTCTGCCTGGGCAACCTGCCCTGGGCCATGATGTCCCTGCTCTACAGCACCGGTGGCAACATCAAGGATGGCGTCAAGGACATGACCGGTCCGGGCTGGCGCAAGCCGCTCAAGGCACTGCGCGACCTCAACGACCAGGGCATGCTCTCGCCCATCGACAGCGACGGTGAGCAGGTCTTCGCCTCTGGGCATGCGGTCTTTGGCATGCTGGGCACTTGGGCGCAGGGCAACATGTCCTCCACCCTGGGCAAGGACAAGGTTGGCGAGATCAACACCCTCCAGTACGGTACCGAGCACCCTTCCAACTTCCTGTACCAGCAGAACTGGCTCCAGCTCAAGGACAAGAATCGTCCCGAGGCCAAGGTCAAAGCGGCTGCCGACTTCGTGGACTTCGTCTACAAGCATTGGATGATGTGGTCGGACGTGGGATCCATATCGCCGGCCTACCGTGACCTGAACAACCCGGAATACCAGAAGCTCATTCAGGCCTCTTTCACCAACGACAAGCGCGAGCGGCAATGGATCAAGACATCCAATTACATATATGGCGGCTATGCCACAGCCGGGTGGGGATCCTTCATGGACATCGTCTATCGGAACATCTCACTGGAGGAAGGTCTGAAGACGCTTGATCTGATGACCCAGGGCCAGATTCAGATTCAGGAGCAATCATGAGCGCACACGGCACAACCGCAGTCACGGATGGACGGGTCAAGCGTCGTCCGCTGGGACAGAAGTCCTTCTGGCATGCCTTCCCCTACATCGCCCCGCACATGGTGGTATTCGCCGTCTTCGGAGTCATCCCGATCTTCTTCGGCATCTACCTGGCCTTCACCAGGTGGAACCTGGTCGGTTCCCCAACCTGGGTCGGCCTGGACAACTTCAAGCTGATCTTCGACAAGTCCACCTACTTCTACTCCATCTTCTGGAGGGACATGTGGCACACGATCATCTTCGTGCTGATCAGCGTGCCCCTGACCATCGTCGTCCCCCTGTTGCTGGCCTGCGCCCTGCAGACCAAGCACCTGAAGGGAGTGGGGCTCTTCCAGGCCATCTTCTACGTGCCCGGGCTGATATCAGTGGCCGCAGGCGCTCTGGTCTGGCGGCTGGTCTTCAACTCCCAGTTCGGCCTGCTCAACACCACTTTCCGGTGGGACATCAACTGGCTGGGCAAGCAGCCCTGGGCCTGGATCGCCATCTTCGTCCTTAGCCTCTGGGGAGGCATCGGCGGCAACCTGATCATTTACCGGTCGGCCCTGTCCGGGGTAAGCCAGGATCTGTACGAGGCGGCCTCGGTGGACGGCGCCGGATCCATCCGGCAGTTCTTCAGCATCACCCTGCCAGCCATCAAGCTGCCGCTCTTCTATACGACCATCATGACCACGGGCGGCGCCTTCAACGTCTGGGGTCAGCCACAAATGCTGACCGGCGGCGGTCCTGCATACACTTCGCAGGTGCTGCTGATGGACATCAGGAACCTGGCCTTCCCGCAGGGGCCTTCGGCCGCTGGCATGGCCTCGGCAATGGCCCTGCTGCTGGGGATCATCCTCATGCTGATCTCCCTGGTGCAGATATTCTTCATGAACAAGGAGGACTGACGTGAGTTCGGCAACCCTTGATATGTCATCTCTGGGCAAGGGGCTCAAGGCTCCTGGCCCCAGCGCAACGGTTCCCGGCGGCGAGGACGTGCCCGAAAACCACCACAAAGTGTTCAAGCCTTCGCTGGTTGCCGTCTATGCGGTGCTGATCGTCTTGGCTGTAGTCTGGATCATTCCTGTGGTCTACACCATCACAACATCGTTCAAGTCGCCCCAGGAGTTCCTGAAGAACGCCTACAACTTCCTGCCTGCGCACTGGGTCACCGTCAACTATCTGACACTGCTGCAGGCCTCGGCCTCCTACCCTGTCTTCAACTGGCTGGGCAACTCGCTGATCATCTCGCTGTCGCACGGTATCCTGGCGGTCTGCGTGGTGGCCCTGGCTGGGTACGGCTACTCCCGCATCAACTTCAAGGGCAGGGACACGCTCTTCTTCGTCCTCCTGCTCATCTCGATGTTCCCGGGCGTGGTCAACATGATTCCCTCCTACCGCATCGTGGCCACCTTCGGCTGGATCAACTCATACTGGTCCTGCATCATCCCCGGCTTGGGGAACGTGGCCAACATCTTCCTGGTGCGCAACTTCATGAAGGGAATCCCCAAGGAGATCGACGAGGCCGCCGAGATTGACGGTGCCGGCGACTTCCGCATCTTCCGTAGCATCATGTTGCCCTCCATCCGCCCAATCCTGATCGTGATCTTCCTGTTCGCCTTCACTGGCGCCTGGAACGACTTCCTCTGGCCCACCCTGGTCTTCAATGACATCAAGAAGACCCCGGTCACGGCCGGCCTGCAGCTGCTGGGCAACCAGATGATGCAGTACAACCAGATGGGCACGCTTTGCGCGGCCACCTGCCTGGCCATCATCCCCACCCTGTTGCTCTTCGTGTTCGCCCAGCGCTACTTCCTGCAGTCGCTGAACATCACCTCGGGCCTCAAGGGCTGAATCAGGAAAGGCGGCAACAATGGCAAAGGAAAACCGCAGCGATCATCTGGCGAGCAAGGGCGTAGCTAGCAGAAGGACCGAGAAAATCATCCTCCTGGTGGCGGCAGCCATCAACGTGATCATGGCCTCGGTCACTATGTTCATCTACTCGCCTTGGTTCAAGGATGAGGGCTATGCCATCCTCGGCCGGGCCGGACGTCTGGCCGACGACATGGCCACAGTCAACGGCGCGGCCACCGTGGCCCAGTCCTACGGTTTTCTGCTGCTCATTCTTGGGGCGGTCTCCTTCATTGTGGCTCTGCGGGCCATGCGGCCCTCGACGATTATTCGGGGAGTGCAGTACTGGATGATCTTCTGCATGGTCTTTTCCTTGGCCACGGCAGATTGGCTTTCGCTGATCGCTTATGCTCTGGCCTTTGTCGCCTATGTGGCCAGGAACAAGACCATCCGCCGGATCTCGTCGGGTCGAAGGTGACCAGCCCCTGGGGCATGCGGCGCCCCTGATCGCTGCGCTTCCAATCCCTTCCCACTGTCCGCAGCCATCGGGCAATGGGAAGGGATTCTTGGTTTTGCGGCAGTCTTCTTCTGCGCGCCTGTTGACATGACCCATGGCCGGCTTCTATACTGAGTCGAAACGATTCGACATCTCGGGTGCATCGACGGAGATGGTCGGTACCCTGCAATCCGCCCGGAGTCGAAACCTTTCGACAAGTTGAATCGCAATAACTGGATGCAAGGATGCAAGGAAGTTAGGAGCCATCATGAAGATCAGAAGAGGGATCGGGGCGGCCTTGGCCCTGGCCATGTCGATCCTGCCACTGGCGGCCTGCGGATCGGGAGGCGATGCTCCCCAGGAAGCCCATCCGTCCAGCATCAAGATCTGGTACTACGAGGAGCCCAGCAGCGGGCAGGCACGGGGCTGGCTGAAGGCTGCCGATATCTTTACCCGACAGACCGGCATCAAGGTGGACTTCGAGGTCAAGTCTTTCACTCAGATTGCCCAGAACGGCAGCCAGTTCCTCAACTCGGACGATGCCCCGGACGTCATGGAGTCCAATCGAGGCAACGGCTCGGCCGGGGTCCTGTCCACCCTGCAGCTGCTGACCGATCTGAAGCCCTATGTGCAGAAGTACGGCTGGGACAAGAAGGTGCGCGGCCAGGCGGCAGCAGTGGGCAAGTACGATAAGCGCGGCGTCATGGACGGGGATACCTGGTACGGGGTTTCCTCCTATGCGGAGATGCAGCGGGTCTACTACAACAAGGACCTTTTTGCCAAGTACAAGATCCCCATTCCGCGTACTTTCGACCAGTTCGTGGCTGCCCTCAAGGCCTTCAAGAGTCACGGGGTCACGCCCATAGCGGCCGATGCTCAGGAATACGGGGTGCTTTGGCTCTGGTGGCAGCTGGCCATGACCAAGGCCGATGCCCGCTTCGTCGACGACTGGCAGCTCTACAAGCATCCGGTCAACTGGCGCAGCAAGCCGCTGACCTTCGCCACCAACACCATCCGTGATTGGATCGACAAGGGATACATTTCCAAGAACGCCACCGGCATGAAGGCCGAGGACACGACCACGGCATTCATCAAGGGGACCTATCCCATCTACCAGACCGGCACCTGGAACCAGACCCGCTTCATGGAACAGGTGAAGGCCTTCGACTGGACGGCATCCATCTTCCCAGGGGCCAAGATGGTAGAAGGCTGCGCGGGCAACCTGCTGGTCATCCCGCAGAAATCCCGGCGTAAGGATGCTGCGGCCCGCTATATCAACGTGGTCCTGTCCAAGGAGGTTCAGAACTACATCGGCAACAAGGGCGGCGTGCCAGTGGCGGCCGATACGGACGCCATCACCAACCCCAAGAGCCGTGATCTGGTCGATGAATATACCAAAGCCTCGGACGCCAGCCGGATGAGCTATTATCCCGACTACCCTGCGCCCAACCTGACCGACGCCATGCCGGCCGCCTTCCAAGAGCTGGTCAACGGCACCAAGAGCCCCGACCAGGTTCTGGATACCCTGCATAAGAACTACGACGACGGCGTCGCCCAGCTCGATCTGGATGACGACTGAGCTGCGTCAATCCGCCAAGGAGAGTACAAGCATGTCTGACACACATAGCAGGAAGAAGGCGCAGTCCCGCATCCCGGGCAGCGCGCCTTCGCGGTTCGTCCCTTATCTGATTCCCGGTCTGATAGGCATCGTGGCCATCGTCATCGTGCCCATCTTCTGGAACATCTACCTGAGCTTCACCCGCTGGAGGGGGGTGGGGCCGACAAAATGGGTGGGTCTGCGCAACTGGCGCCGCCTCATGGGCGACTCGACCTTCTGGGTCTCCTTCGGCCACACCCTCTGGATCATCGTGGCCATTGTCATCATTCCCACGGTCCTGGGCCTGCTGATCTCCTCGGCTCTGACCGACGTGATCCAGAAGAAGTTCGGCCCCCACACCTCCTCGACCCTGCGGGCACTCTACTACCTGCCCCAGGTTCTGCCTGTGGCCGTGGCCACCATCATCATGGGCTGGATCTTCCGGCCTGAAGACGGTGCGGTCAACGACCTGCTGACCAAGATCGGCCTGGGCGGCCTGGCCCACAACTGGCTGGGTTCGACCACGACGGCCTTGCCCATCCTCATGGTCATCCTGATCTGGATACAGCTGGGCTATCCCATCGTCATCTTCATGTCCGGACTGCAGCGGGTGGATCCCGAGCTCTACGAGGCGGCCAGCCTGGACGGGGCCAACTGGTGGCAGAAGTTCCGCGTCATCACCCTGCCCTCCATCATTCCTGAGCTGCTGGTGGTCATTCTCACCTCCACCATCGGCGCTCTGAAGACCTTCGCCCCGGTCTATCTGCTGACCAAGGGCGGGCCCGGCACCTCCACCATGGTTCCCTCCTACTACTCCTACAACCAGTTCTTCCAGGTGCAGCAGGTGGGCTACGGCGCCGCCATCTCGACATCCCTGACCGTGGTCATCGTCATCTTCTCCATCGTCTTCACCATCGTGCAGAAGCGCGTGCAAAAGAGCATCGCCTGAGGAAGGCTAGGAAGCACATCATGAATAATCAAGCCACACTGCAAGCCGACACCGGGGTGTCCGCCCGGCACGCCCATAGAATCCGCACCTGGGGGGACTGGGCCGGTCTGATCCTGCTGGTCGCCGGAGCCGTAATCATGCTCTTCCCCCTGCTGATTCTGGTCCTGAACGCCTTCAAGACCACGGCAGACTACAACGCCACGGGCCCCCTGTCCGTGCCCGCCCACTTCAGCATGGACGGCATCATCTCCTTCTGGAACAAGAGCAATTTCCCGCTCAAGCTGGGCAACTCCCTGCTGATCTCCCTGGTGGTTGCCGTGGTCGGAGTTCTGCTTTCGGTCCTCAACTCCTTCGCCTTGGGCATCGGCAGGGTCAAGGGCAACACGGTCATCCTCCTGTTCATCATGCTGGCCAACATGGTCCCCCAGGAGGCCCTGCTCTACCCGCTCTACGTCATGTTCAAATGGATGGGCTTCTATAACTCGCAGTGGTCCATCATCATCATCTTCACCATCATCCAGAGCGCCTACGGCACCTACCTGCTCTCCTCGGTCTACGGGACCTTCCCCCAGGCCATCCTGGAGGCAGCCACCGTCGACGGGGCCTCGCGCTGGCAGATCCTGAGCAGGATCGTCCTGCCGGTGTCCTGGTCGACCATCAGCGTCCTCTTCGTCTTCTTCTTCATCTGGACCTGGAATGAGTACATGATCCCCATGGCCTTCCTGATGAGCGAGAAGACGCAGACCATCCCGCTGGCCCTGGCGACCATGCAGGGGCAGCACACCATGGCTGCCACAGACCTGGCCTCCGCCTCCCTGCTCAGCATCATCCCCACCATCATCTTCTTCATCTTCTTCCAGAGGAAGCTCTCGCAGGGGATAGTAGCGGGCGCTGTCAAGTAATCGCCGTTGCACAAGTACATTGAACATGGCCGCCCGCCGCAAGAAGGCGGAGGAGGGGAGCGAGCGGCCCGAATATGAAAGGCAACCACAACCATGGGTATGACCATGCCGAACATCACCAACGGTCTTGAGGCGCTGACCCGCCCATCCACAGACCGCACCCGCTGCATCAACGCCGAGAACCCTCGGGGGGGCAAGGGCAGTGCAGCTATGACGGCCAGCAATCTCGGTCCATCCAGAAAGGGGACCCCTTGCCTCAAGAACATTCCTCCCGGGCAGGACATGGTTCTGGCCGACCTGTCCGGCGCAGGCGAAATCCGCCATATCTGGATGACTGTGACCGATGCCACCTCGCCCACCGGGCCCAACGTCCTGCGCAATCTGATCCTGGAATGCTACTGGGATGGCGAACAGACACCCTCCGTCTGCGTGCCTCTGGGCGACTTCTTCTGCTGCGGCCATGCCCAAGCCTGCAGGGTGGAGTCTGTGCCTGTGGCCGTCTACCCGCGCCAGGGTTTCAACTGCTACTGGCCCATGCCCTTCCACGACGGGGCCCGGATTGTCCTGTGCAACCGGCACAACGAACCCATTGAGGCCTTCTTCTACCAGATTGACTATGTGGAGAAGGACGAGCTGCCCGAGGAGGTCATGACCTTCCATGCCCAGTGGCGCCGTCAGCGGGTCACCGAACTGGGTCAGGACTACGTGATCCTGGATGGGGTGCATGGCCGGGGCTCCTACGTGGGCACTTATCTGGCTCTGACCGCTCTGGAGAGCCGCTGGTGGGGCGAAGGTGAGGTCAAGGTCTATCTGGACGGGGACAAGGACTATCCCACCTGGTGCTCCACGGGCAGCGAGGACTACTTCGGCGGTGCCTGGAGCTTTGCCGGGCAGGATCCGGATGGTCGCATGCGCGAGGTCACCTACAGCGGGGCCTATATGGGATTTCCCTTCCGCTCCAGGCAGTTGGACAACCGCGAATCCCAGTACTGGGATGCTGACACCCCGGTGACCAGGGGGTTCTACCGTTGGCACATTCCCGACCCCATCATTTTCAACAGTGACATCAGGGTGACTCTGCAACAGATAGGCGTGGATGAGCAGGGCTACTTCGAGCGTCAGGACGACCTGGCCAGCGTGGCCTATTGGTATCAGCAGGAGCCCCACCAGCCCTTCCCGCACAATGTGCTGGAGACGGGTGAGCGGGACCGTCGGCCCCGCTGAGCAGCTCTGGGGAACTCCTGCTTCTACCGGCTGATGGAGGCGCGGTCGATCAGCCTGGGGCGTTCCAGTTGGACTCGACCGGCCAGGGAAGCCCCCTCCTCCACAGCTTGGGTCAGCAGATCTGCAGCCTTGGCACATAGTGAGCGGGGGGTAAGTGGCATCTCAGATATGCCCTGAAGCTCAAGAGTAGGGCTGACCTTGCCTGCGGCGCAGGACAGAACGGCCACGTCATCGGGAATGCTCACGCCGTCCGAGCGCATGCGGACCACCACGGTGTCCAGCAGGGAGGGGCGAATCTGTCCGATCAGGCCATCAATGCGGCCGTGATGGATGATGTCCAGCACTTGCTGGGTGTAGGCCAAATCGCTGCCGGTAGGTCCCGGCTGAAGCTGCAGATCCATTCCCAGGCGGCGGGCCCAGGTCTTGAGACTGCGTAGGAGGATGAGACGGAAACCGGACCCGCGCTGGTATTCGCCTTCGAGATCCTCCAAAAAGAGCAGGCGTTTGCGTCCCGCTCGGGCCATGGCTTCCACCGCCATGCGGCCCATTAGATCAAAATCCAAATCCACACAGGCGCAGGCTGTGTGCTGCCGAGGCACTCCCAGGGCCACGCAGGGGCGTCCGTATGAGGCGGCCTGGGCGGCGCGGATGTCATCGTCCACCAGATCCATCAGGACCACCCCGTCGGCCAGATTGCTACGGGCGACCCGCCGAATATCTTCGACGCCGTTTTCAGCGGTCAGCAGCAGGGAATCATAGCCGCGAGCGTGCTCGCAACTGGCCATCTCGATGAAGTAATCCGCGTAGGAGGCCCGGTTCTGCCCGGGGCGCAGGGGGGCACTTAGGGCGACGATCTGATTGCGCTTGGCCCGCAGCATCCGGGCGCCGGCATCCGCGGCGTAGTCCAGTTCGTCGGCGGCCTGCATGATCCGCTGGTAGGTTTCCGGAGAGACGGGACGTTTGCCGGAGAAGGCATAGGATACTGTGCTGACCGAGACCCCGGCCCTTCTGGCGACGTCGCGTATGTCGGACATGGGTTCAGCGGCTCAGGTCCCAGGTGCTGCCAGCTGGTGTGTCCGCCACGGCCACGCCGGCAGCCGTCAGCTGGCTCCGGATGGCATCGGCACGGGCGAAGTCATGATCCTTTCGTGCCTGTTCGCGTTCCTGCAACTGCTGGCCTACCAAGGCATCCAGGGTGTTCATGGCCCGATTGTCACGGTCGGCTGCAGCCTTGGCCCAGTGGGGGTCGAGTGGATCAAGTCCGAAGACGTCCAGCATGGCTCTGACCTGAAGCAGGGCATTGGCCAGCCACTTCCGGCCCAGCGTTTCAGAATTGGCATCCATCGCCGCGTTGGCTTGACGGATCAGTGCATAGAGGGCAGCCAGACCGCCTGAAACGTTGATGTCGTCATTCATGGCCTGCACAAAGTCCTCTGGCAGATCATCCGCGCTCAGTCCCGCCACGCGGGCACGCTCCGGCTGCGCTCCTAGGATCCGCCCGGCCCGGTCCACGAAGTTACGGATGCGCTCGTAGGCGCCTTCGGCCTCCTGCAGGGACTGGTCGGACCATTCCAGCATGGACCGGTACTGCACCGAGACCAAGGCGTAGCGCACCACCCAGGCTGGATGCTGCGACAGCACCTGGTCTACTGACAGCCCGTTGCCCAGGGACTTGCTCATCTTCTCGCCCTTCTGAGTCACCCAGGCCGTGTGCATCCATCGATGGGCAAACCCCCAGCCTGCCGCGTGCGACTGGGCCATCTCGTTCTCGTGATGGGGGAAGCGCAGGTCCAGGCCGCCTCCGTGGATGTCGAAATCCGCACCCAGATAGCGGTGGCTCATGGCCGAGCACTCCAGATGCCAGCCCGGCCGACCTGTGCCGAAGGGGGTTTGCCAGCGAGCCGTGGGCGGATCGGTGGGCTTGGGCGCCTTCCAAAGTGCGAAGTCGCGGGGGTCGCGCTTGCCGGGTTCCTCATCGGTGTCGGCATTCTGGCCATCGATGTCGATGCTGGGCCCCAGTCGGTCGTTGGCGGCGGCCTGCTCGTCAGCGGGCTGGGTACCGGTCTGCTGGTGGGTCAGGGCACCATACTCAGGCCAAGAGGCCACGTCGAAGTAGACGTTGCCTGATGGGCGGCCGTGCTCGTCGGGCACCACATAGGCGTGGCCACGGTCGATGATGCGCTGAATCAGGTCGATCATCTGGGGGATATGCCCGGTGGCCCTGGGCTCGTACGTGGGCGGCAGAACTCCCATGGTCTCGTAGGCATGAGTGAATTCGCGCTCGTAGATGTAAGCCCGCTCCCACCAGCGCTGGCCGTTGGCCGCTGCCTTGGTCAGGATTTTGTCGTCGATGTCAGTCACGTTCCGGATCAGGGTCACCTGGTACCCCAATTTGAGCAGCCAGCGGCGGATTATGTCGAAGGCCAGCGTGGTCCTGATATGGCCAATGTGGGGCGAGCTCTGCACTGTGGCCCCGCACACGTAGATGCCGACCTTGCCCGGTTCAATGGGTCTGAAGGGAGTCACCTGGTGATCAGCCGTGTCATACAGACGCAGACCAGCTGCGGCCAGGCTGACTGAAGCCTTGGAATCATGCGGTTGCGAACTCGTATCCATATCCTTGAGCCTACCAAGGCTTGCTGACTGTCCAAGGGGAAATGCCGAGCCTGTGAACCCGGTCCGACGGCATGTGTGCAAGAATGGAATCATGGCGAAACCTAGGGTGCTGGTGCTTCAGCATGTGGATTGGGAAAAGCCGGGTTGCATTCTCGACAATCTTCAGGAGTGCGGGCTGGACACCGAGATCACCAATATCGTGGACGAGAAAAAGCCCGAGCTGCCGCGCTCGCGCGAGTTGGCAGGACTGGTTATCATGGGCGGGCCCATGTCGGCTGACGATTATGAGCATCACCCCGGACTCAAGGCGGAGACCAAGCTTGCCAAGGCGGCGATGGCTGCCAACAAGCCCATTCTGGGGATTTGCCTGGGTCATCAGATTCTGGCGCGGGCCCTGGGAAGCACCCTGATGAGGAACCAGGATCCGGAATACGGTATGGGCCCGATCCGCTGGGTGGGGCAGGACGACGACGTGGCCATGTGGAGCAAGAACACTGATGTGCTGCACTGGCATGCCGACCAGGTCACCCTGCCGCCGGGTGCCAAGCTCCTGGCCCGCTCCCAGGCAACCAAGGTTCAGGCTTTTCGGCTCGGATCAGCCTTGGGCCTGCAATTCCATCTGGAGGTGACGGCGCCCATCTTCGAGGAGTGGATGCAGGTGCCGAGCATGGTCGGCACGATGAAGAAGTCCAAGATCGCTAAAATGCGTGACGATTTTATGAAAGGGTTGCCACAGATGCAACCCTTGGCCGACGCAATCTTCTCTGCCTTTGCGGCCAAGTGCTCGACCCAGGCCGCTCAGCTGGCTGCCGCCTGAGGCTACTCCAGCTCTTCCCCGATGGTCAGCCACTCCTTCTCAAGCTGGTCCGACTGCCCGGTCAGATCCTTGAGTTTGCTGTTGAGTTCGTTGAGGCCCTGGTAGTCGCCGGGGTCGTGTTCAGCCATCTGCCGTTCAAGGTCCTTGCGCCGATCGGCCAGCTTGGCCAGCTTGCGTTCGATGGCAGAGGCCTGCTTGCTCAGATTTCGTCTGGCGACACGTTCGGCCTTGGCCTGATCGGGATCCTCGGCCTCCTTGGCCGATGTCCGGCCCGGTGCATCCGCAGCTTCCCGATCGGCCGACTCAACCATATCCAGGTAGTCCTGGACGCCGCCGGGCAGGTGAACCACCTTGCCGTTGATCAGCGCAAACTGCTGGTCGGTCACTCGCTCCAGCAGGTAGCGGTCGTGGGAGACCACGATCAGGGTGCCCGGCCATGAGTCCAGCATGTCTTCCATGACGGCCAGCATGTCGGTATCCAGATCGTTGCCAGGCTCGTCCATGACCAGCACGTTGGGCTCGTCCAGCAGGATGAGCAGGAGCTGCATGCGGCGCTTCTGCCCGCCAGACAGGTCGCCGATCCTGGTCATCAGCTGGGAGCTTTCAAAGCCCAAGCGCTCCATCAATTGGCTGGGTGACACCTCCTTGCCCTCCACCAGATAGGTGGGCTTGTAGCGGCTGAGGACCTCCTTGATCCGATAGCGGTCCAGTTTCTCCAGTTCGTCCAGACGTTGGGTCAGCACTGCAAAGCGGACAGTCTTGCCTACCTTGACGTGCCCTGCCGTGGGAGCCACGCTGCCGTCAATCAGACCCAGCAGAGTGGACTTGCCGGCTCCGTTGGCGCCTACGATGCCGAACCGGTCGCCGGGGCCGATCAGCCAGGTCACGTCGTCCAGGACCTTGTGACCGCTGATGGTGAGGGTGTCGGCCGCTGCGGTGCCCGGGCGGTCCTTGCCGGGATCGGCGGCCACGGTCACTGATCCCATCAGAGGGCGCTGGGCATGAGGGGAGGGGACCCTGTCATCCTTGCCTCCTTCGATATCGGAGTCGGCCTCTGGATAGATCTTGGTCACGTCGACCAGGTCCACCACCTGTTTGCCCAAGCGGGAGGTGGCCATCCGCTTGAGTTCCAGGCTGTTGCGCATGGGCGGCACGTCGGCAATCAGCTCCCGGGCGGCCTTGACGTGGAACTTCTGCTTGGTCGAACGGGCCCGGGCGCCCCGGGTCAGCCAGGCCAGTTCCTTGCGGGCCAGGTTGCGGCGCTTGGTCTCGGCCAGATCAGCCCGGCGTTCGCGTTCCACCCGTTGAAGCATGTAGGCGCTGTAGCCGCCCTCGAAGGGGTCGATGGTTCCGTCGTGCACCTCCCACATGGAGGTGCAGACCTCGTCCAGGAACCAGCGGTCGTGGGTGACCAGCAGGAGGGCTCCGGAATTCTTGGCCCAGCGGTTCTTCAGATGCTCGGCCAGCCAGTGGATGGTGAGCAGGTCCAGATGATTGGTCGGCTCATCCAGGGCCAGGATGTCCCAATCCGGAAGCAGCAGCCGGGCCAAGTCCACCCTGCGGCGCTGACCGCCGGACAATGTGCCTACCTTGGCTTCCAGCTCCATGCCGCCCAGAAGGGATTCGACGATTTCGCGCGATCTGGGATCGGCAGCCCACTCGTAGTCTTGCCGATCCTCCAAGGCCGCCCTGCGGACCGTGTCCTCGTCCTTCAGGGGATCGCGCTGGTCCAGCATGCCGAAGGTGAGACCATTGCGCATGGTCACCCGTCCCTGATCGGGTTCCTGGGTGCCCTTCAGAAGGTGCAGCAGGGTGGACTTCCCGTCGCCGTTTCGGCCCACGATGCCGATCCGGTCCCCCTCGAAGATGCCTTGGGTCACACTCGTGAAGATGGTTTTTGTGGCAAAGGACAGGGCGACGTGTTCCAGACCGAGATCATAGATGGGCATGATTCACCAATCTACTGCCTGCCTTGGATGGGAGCCCTGAGGATCAGCGGTCGGTGATCTGTGAGCCCAGCACCCTCTCGCTCAGCGCCCGAGGGCCTCGCGTGACGGCTACAGCGCCCGACCGGACCAGCTCGATGATGCCGAAGGGCCGCAGCAGACGCAGCAGGGCCTCCAGTTTGCCTTCGGCCCCAGTGGCCTCGATGGTCAGTGACTCGGGGTGCACGTCGACAACACGCACGCGGAAGAGTTTGACGATCTCCAGCACATCGGAGCGGTTGCGTTCGTTGGCTTTGACCTTGATCATGACCAGCTCGCGCTCCACGGCCTCGTCGCCCTTGAGCTCGACGATCTTGAGCACGTGCAGCAGCTTGTTGAGCTGTTTGATGATCTGCTCCAGGGGGACGGCCTCCACGTCTGCAGTGACCGTGATCCGAGAGATGTCGCCCCGCTCGGTGGACGAGACGGACAGGGAGTTGATGTTGAAGGCGCGCCGGGCGAACAGGCCGGCCACCCTGGCCAGGACGCCGGGGCGGTTCTCGACCAGGACGGAAAGGGTGTGCCGCTCGGAGCCGGGCTTGGATGCTGGATAATTGGCCATGTGGTGCCCCTTTCCTACTTGTTCATGCGACCGGCGGCATCGTTGGCCATGGCTGCCCGGTCGGCTCCGGTCTGCTGGTGCGGCTCGGGCTGCTCCTGTTCCGGACGGATGCCGGCCAGGGGCTGCACGCCCGGCTTGTAGATGATGGTGTCGTTGGAGGCGCCTGCCGGGACCATGGGCCATACCATGGCATCCTTCCAGACGCGGAAGTCGATCAGGACCGGCCGGTCGGTCACTGCGTTGGCCTTATCAATGGCTTCCAGGGCCTGCTCCTGGGTAAAGGCCCGCAGTCCCAGGCAGCCATAGGCCTCGGCCAGCTTGACGAAGTCGGGGATGCCGTTGCCGTCTGTGGGCTTGTCGCCGCCGTCCTCCAAGTCGGTCTGGGAGTAGTGGCTGCCATAGAAGAGGGTCTGCCACTGACGGACCATGCCGTAGACCGAGTTGTTGAGTATGGCGATGCGGATGGGCAGTCCCGCCTGCTGAGCTGTGGCCAGCTCCTCGGAGGTCATCTGGAAGGAGCCGTCCCCGTCAACCAGCCAGACAGGCCGTGGATCCTCCTGTTCCCTGGTACCAATGGCTGTGCCGATGGCGGCGGGCAGACCGTAGCCCATGGTCCCCAGTCCGCAGGAGGAGACCCAGGAGCGGGTGCGTTCGAAGTCGATGAACTGGCTGGCCCACATCTGGTGTTGACCTACGCCGGATACCCAGATGGTATTCGGATCGGCCTTGTTGCTCAGGGTCTGGACCACCCACTGGGGAGCCAGCGTGCCGTCCGGGCTGGGCTCAAAGGTGGTGGGATAGTCGTGCCGCCAGCCGTCGATCAGCCGCCACCAGGGCTTGAGGTCGGGCTTGCCCCAAGTGCGCTGGGACGCTTTGAGCGCCGGAATCAGGTCGTCCAGCACCTGGCCCACGTCCCCGACGATGGGTACGTCTGCCTGCCGGTTCTTCCCGATTTCGGCCGGGTCGATGTCGATGTGGATGACCCTGGCCACTGGGGCGAAGTCCTCCAGGCTGCCGGTCACCCGGTCGTCGAAGCGTGTGCCCACGGCCACCAGCAGGTCGGAGTGTTGGATGGCTCCGTTGGCGGCCACCGTGCCGTGCATGCCGGGCATTCCCAGAACGGCTGGATCGGAGTCGGGCACGATGCCTCGTGCTGGCAGGGTGGTGACCATGGGGGCACCGGTAGCTCGAACGAGTTCCTGGATCTGCCGGCGAGCGTCTGATCGGACTGCGCCGCCGCCCACATAGAGGACTGGTCTGTGCGACTGGACCAGGAGTCGGGCGGCATCATCCAGGACGTGCCCGTGCGCACGCGTCACCGGGTTGTAGCCGGGCAGAATCATCTCCTGGGGCCAGGAGTAGAGCATTTTGCCGTTCTGGGCCGTCTTGCTCAGGTCCACTACTACAGGGCCGGGCCTTCCCGAGCGGGCGATGTGGTAGGCCTCGGTCATGACCCGGGGAATGTCCTGGGCTTTGGTCACCAGATAGGAGTGTTTGGCCACCGGGTAGGTGATGCCCACGATGTCGGCCTCCTGAAAGGCATCGGTGCCAATGGAGTCCACACCCACCTGGCCGGTCACCACTACCAGGGGCACCGAGTCCATCATGGCATCGGCTATGGGGGTGACCATGTTTGTGGCCCCGGGGCCCGAGGTCACCAGACAGACCCCCACCTTGCCCGTGGAGACGGCATAGCCCTCGGCTGCGTGCCCGGCGGCCTGCTCGTGGCGGGTCAGCGTGAAGTTGAAACGCACCTGCTCGTCGATGGCGTCGTAGGTGGGCAGGATGGCCCCTCCTGGAACGCCGAAGACCTGCGTGACCCCTAGATCCTCCAGGGACCGAATCAGCGCCTGAGCTCCCGTCATGGGCTCACCCTGGGCGGGAACATCCTTGTCGTCGGGGCCCCAGTTCCTGGGTACCGAACTGAATGCTTGCAGAGGTGTCGGCAGACTCATGTTTCCTCTCGACCTCCAGACTGCGCGCCGACCTGCGGCCGTGCATGTCGAAATATGAACCTGTCGGAGCGTCGGCGGTGTGGGCGGACGAATCCCGATCAGGAGGAGGCGCCTATGCCGTTCGTGACGGCATGCCTCCAGGTTATCCCCATAGTCTAAACAGGGGTCTGGTCGGGGCGTTGGCGCAGTACCGCATGCCGGAATTTCGGATGGATTCTCAGGAGGATTGCTCGGCGCGCAGGGTCGCAAGCAGATCCTGGTCGTCCAGCCGCTTCCACCCCTGGGCGGCAGCAGCCAGCTGGGCCTTCCGCTTGCTGCTGGCCTGGCCCTTGCCGATCACGGTCCCGCCGTCCTCCAGGCGCAGCTCGGCGGTGAAAACCTGGGCGTATTCCGGTCCGGAGACCGCCATGGCGTACCGCGGTTCGCCCAAGCCCAGCTTGTGGGCCTTGACGGTGATCGAGGTCTTCCAATCCAGAGCCGGCCCTTCGGTGGCTACCTCGGCCAAGGTGTCGTCAAGAAGGGTATGGACGGTGGTCCTGGCCCCCTCGATGCCGTGCTCCACAAAGACCGATCCGATCAACGATTCGACGGTGTCGCAGAGTATGGAGTCCTTGTCGGCCCCGCCGTTTTCGCTCTCGCCCCTGCCCAGAAGAATATACTGCCCAAGGTGCAGCTTCTCCCGGGCGATGGCCGACAGGGCCTCCTCGGAGACCGCCTTGGCCCGCATCTTGGCCAGCTGGCCCTCGGTCATGTCCGGGTGAACCTTGTATAGGGTCTCCGTGGCTACCAGTTCCAGAACCGCGTCGCCCAAGAACTCCAACCGTTCATTGTTGGGCATGCCCGGGTGCTCATGGGCGAAGGAACGATGGGTCAGGGCGTGCACCAGCAGCTCCGGGCTGATCCTGCCGCCCAGGGCCTGGAAGAGCTCCTCAGCAGCCTGGTTGCCGGAATCCTCTTGCTCCTGTTCCTCCTGCCGCATGTGGTCTTCCTGATCCTTCCTGGAGCGCCCTGTCTGCATGGCCCCTTCTCGCTTTCTCGGACTTGCCGTCTGATGATATGGAAAAACCCCGCCACCCGTCGATGGCCGGGGTTCTCTCATTGCGTGTCGATCGCCGATTGGCTCACTTGCTGAACTGCGGACGAATGGCGTCGCGGTAGACGCGCCCGCGGTACATGCCGCAGCTGGGGCATGCCATGTGCGGCAGCGCAGGAGCTCCGCAATTGGGGCAGGTCACCGTAGCGGCGGCCTGGGTCTTCCAGTTGGCGCGCCGTGAATGGGTGTTGGCGCGCGAAGTCTTGTATTTTGGCAGTGCCATATTGTCCTCTGTTTCGATCGAATACTTCGAGCTTAAGCGTAGAGCAGTCTATCGCAACCTCCGGTCATTCGCCAGCTTGGCCGTCGCTGCCGGGGTTCTCCTCCTGCTCAAGACGCTGCTTCAGCCCCTCCAGGGCCGCCCAGCGGTCGTCCATCATCTGGTGGTGGTGGTCAGGGTGGTCATTAAGATCCATGCCACACTGGGGGCACAGGCCTCGGCAGTCGGGTCGGCATAGGGGCTGCAGGGGCAGGGCCTCCACCAGGGCGTCACGCAGCAGGGCTTCCAGATCCATAAAGGCGCCCGCGCCGGCCAGGGGATAGGTCTGGCCGCTGGCCTCCTCCTGTTCGGCCAGGATCTCCTCCTTGCCATGGGTCGGCTCCGGTTCGGGTTCCTTGTAAGGGTAGAAGACCACCGGATCGTCCTGGATGCTGGTGTCCACAGGCCTCAGGCAGCGAGTGCATTCGGTCTTCAGCGGTACGCTGATGTGGGCCTGCAACAAGAGTCCATCCACCAAGGAGTCGATGTCACCCTCCACATGCACGGGTGTTCCTGCCGGTATACCCACTACTTGGTCGCCGATGCCCTCCGGGGCTGGAAAATCGCGGTTCACTCGGGTGCTCTGCCCTGCCCGCGTCGACACCTGGGCCACTGAAACCGCCCAGGGGGAATCCTCCGGTCTGCTCATCCCTGCGTCTCCTTTCCCCGGTCCGAGACCGACGCGTTCATGCTACGCGCTGCCTCCTGCTCACGCTGGTGGAGAACCTCCAGGCCGGCACGCACATCCTGACTCATCTTGCCCAGCTGGGTGTCGAGCTCGCCCATGACCTGGGCGGCATACCCATCGGCCCCCTGGACCAGACGGTCTGCCTGGGCCTGGGCCGTGTCGATGATGGTCTGGGCCTTCTGCCGGGCTATGGCCACCACATTCTCCTGACCAGCCAGGAAGCGGGCCTGCTCGCCAGCCTCCTTGACGATGTCTGCAGCTCGACTCTGGGCGTCGGATACGGTGGCGTTGGCCTGGGTCTGTGCCGTGTTCAGCCGGCGTTCCGCCTCTCTCATGAGCGCCGAGGCCCGCTCCAGCTGCACTGGCAGCATCTTCTTGAGCTCGTTGAGATCGTCGGCCAGCTCGTCTCGGTCTACCTTGACCAGTCCCGGACTGAAAATGGGGGCCTTGGCCTCATCCAGCACGGCCTGGATCCGATCGATGATGTCATAGACGGTGGTGAATTCCGATCGGGGGTTCCCGCTCTCGCTTCGATCCTCCTGCAGGTCGGGCAGGTCCTTCATGTCGACTGCGGACCTGGGAGCGCTCGCTCTGGTCGAGTCGTCGATAGGCTCCTTATCGTCCCTCTCCTGGGTCTGCTCGTTCATCATTGGCTCTTTTCCGTGTGCGGTGTGTCCCTGTGCAAGGTGTTTATCAATGCATCCACGACGCTGTCAGGGACCATGCCGGTGATGTCCCCTCCATGTCTGGCCACGTCCTTGACGATGGTGCTGGAGATGTGCTCCCTTACCGGATCTGCTGGCAGGAAGAGCGTTTCCACCCCGGACAGCTTGCGATTGACCAGGGCCATGCCCAGCTCGGCCTCATAGTCCCCGTTCTGTCTCAGTCCCTTGACGATGACCGAGGCCCCCACCTTCCGGCAGTAGTCGGTGATCAGGCCATCGGTAGAGGCTACGGTGATGTTCGGGTATCCGTCCTCGTCCAGGGCCCGGCGGATCATGGCCACCCGCTTCTGTTCGCTAAACATGGGGGTCTTGGCGGCATTGACGGCCACGACCACGTGGACCGTCTCGAAGAAGCAGGCGCAACGTTCGATCACATCCATGTGGCCGGAGGTGACCGGATCATATGAGCCAGGGCATACAGCGATAGTCATGATTCTCAGCGTAGCGCGTCATAGGGAGCGAACGTGTAGCTCGCCGCCGTACCATGGATATCATGACTGCAAGCAAGAGCATTCGCATGGAGGATCCGGAGCGGGAGCAGAACCCCGACCAGGGCACTGGCACGGCCGTTCTGGACCGTCCGGACACCGAGACCGCCGAAAAGACCCGCCTGAACGACCAGGGCGATGCCGACCGGTTCGCCCACTACGTCTCCCGTGAGCGCATCGCCGAGTCCAAGCTGACCGGCCGGCCTGTCGTGGCCCTCTGCGGCAAGGTCTGGGTGCCCAAGCACGACCCCTCCCAGTACCCGGTCTGTCCGGACTGCAAGCGCATTTATGAACAGATGACCGGCGGCAGCCACTGAGGGCTACTGAGCGGCACAGGCTGCTTCAGGACTGCCTGTCCAAGGCGATCCGGTCGATGAGGTCTAGCTCCTCCTGGCTGAAGTCGGCGGATTCGACAGCCTTGAGATTGTCCATGATCTGCTCGGGCTTGGAGGCGCCGATGAGCACCGAGGTGACAGCCGGGTCCCTGAGCAGCCAGGCTAGAGCCATCTCTGCCAGACTCTGGCCGCGTTGACGGGCCAGGCCGTTCAGGTTCTGGATCTGCTTCAGCCGCTGAGGGGTCAGGGCGGACTCCTTGAGGAAGCGGCCGTCGGCCCGAATACGGCTGTCCTTGGGAATCCCCTGCAGGTAGCGGTCGGTCAGCAGCCCCTGGGCCAGCGGGCTGAAGGCGATCAGTCCCTTCTTCTCGTTCATTGTCATCCGTTTGAGGCCGTTGCCTTCGATGGTTCTGTCCAAGATGGAATAGCGGTTTTGGTTGATGATGAAGGGGACGTGCATCTCGGTCAGGATGGCCGAGGCCCGTGCCATGGTCGGCCCGTCGTAGTTGGACAGTCCAAGGTAGAGGGCCTTGCCGCTGGTGACCGCTTGAGCCAGGGCGCCCATGGTCTCTTCTAGGGGCGTGTCCGGGTCGGGGCGGTGGTGGTAGAAGATGTCCACATAGTCAAGTCCCAGCCGTTTCAGGCTCTGGTCCAGCCCGGACAGCAGATGCTTGCGTGAGCCGAGGTCCCCGTAAGGGCCAGGCCACATTTCATAACCGGCCTTGGTGGAGATGACCAGCTCCTGGCGATGGTGGCTGAAGCATTTCTGCAGGATGATTCCCATGTTGCGCTCAGCGGCGCCCGGTCCAGGCCCGTAATTGTCAGCCAGGTCGAAGTGGGTGATGCCGTGGTCGAAGGCCGTCGTGCATAGTCCCTGCATACGGTCCAGGGGCGTGGTGTCGCCGAAGTTGTGCCAGCAGCCCAGGCAAATGGGCGGCAATTTCAGACCGCTGTCTCCGCAGCGCCGGTAGGTTGTGGAATCATATCGGCTTGGGTCGGGCTGATGGTTTTCGGATCGCGCGCCCATCAGATGCTCCTGACCAGGGTGGGCAGGACAGGCTCGCCCTTCATCAGGCTCAGGGCGTTGATGGGCAGCTCCTCAAGGGCCTTGGCCCGGTGCTCACGGGCGTCCAGGACGGCTTGCCCCCCCTGGTGCCCTGGCATGCTCTGGCCATGGTCCACGTAGGTGACCAGCAGATCTCGCCAGTCCTGATCAGGCGTATAGGCCGACAAAGCCTGTTCGGCGCCCGAGATGACGTGCTCAGCGTCGGCCACCCCGTTGTGGTAGGAGCGGTAGGCCAGCTTGCGCCCCGGCACCGAGGCCTTGCCCACCGACTTCTTGGCCACGGCCTGCATGACTCCGTCGGAGTTCTCGCGCTCGGTCAGCTTGTAGACCATGGCGCAGGTGGGGGCCCCCGAACCGGTGACCAGCATGGTGCCCACCCCGTAGGAGTCCACTGGAGCGTTCTGCAGGGAGGCGATGGCGTACTCGTCCAGATCGTTGGTGACGGTGATGGTGGCCTTGGTGGCTCCCAGGGAGTCCAGCTGGGCGCGGACCTGCTGGGCCAGCGAGCCCAGGTCTCCAGAGTCTATGCGGACCCCGCCCAGCTCTGGCCCGGCCACCTCGACGGCTGTCCTGACGGCCTCCTCGATGGAGTAGGTGTCGGTCAGCAGGGTGGTTCCCTTGCCCAGGGCCTGAATCTGCCCTTGGAAGGCCTCGCGTTCATTGTCATGAAGGAGGGTGAATGAGTGGGCTGCGGTTCCGATGGCCTTAAAGCCATATCGCTTGGCCGCCAGCAGGTTTGATGTCCCCTGGAATCCGCCGACTATGGCCGCTCTGGCCGCTGCCACGGCTGCATATTCGTTGGCACGGCGCGCGCCCATATCCATGCAGGGCCGGCCCTTGGCTGCGGTGACCATGCGGGAGGCCGCCGAGGCCACAGCCGAGTCGTAGTTGAGTATGGACAGGATCAGCGTCTCCAGGAGGGTGCACTCGCCGAAACTGCCTTCGACCTGCAGAATAGGGGAGTCGGGGAAGAATATCTCGCCCTCCCGATAGCCGCGGATGGTTCCGGTGAAGCGGAAGTGCTCCAGCCAGTCGATGGTGGTCTGGCTGACGATGCGACGGTCGGACAGGAAGCGAAGTTCATCCTCGCTGGGCTGGAAATCCGCCAGCGCGTCCAGAATCCGCCCAGTGCCTGCCACCACTCCGTAGCGGCGCCCTGCTGGCAGGTGTCTGGTATAGACCTCGAAGACGGATTGGCGTCCGGCCGTACCATCCTGCAAGGCTGCATCCAGCATGGTGTATTCGTACATATCGGTCATCAGAGCCGTAGAGGTTCCGGTGCCCTTGCTATTGTTTTCAGCGTTCATGCGTTCCCCTTTGTGGGTGAAAAAGCACTTGGTTGGCACCCAGTCTAATCCTCCAGCCACCTGGCTCGCCCTGCCCTCCCAAGGTGGGCTAAGCTGGTCCGCATGAGATTCGTCGTGGGCATCTACCGATTGCTGATCGCCTTTTTCTGCCTGGGCGGCACCTACGAGGCCTGGCTGCTGGGGATCGGCAACAAGTGGGTCTACTTTACCTTCCAGACCAATATCGCCCTAGGTCTGGTCATGCTCTGGGCCGGAGCGGCCACCTTGCTCAAGGGCGTCCAGCCTCCCGCCTGGCTTAAAGGCTGCCTGACGCTCTACATCGTCATCACCGGGCTGGTGGCCATCCTGGTTCTGGGGCTGAACAGCACGGACTACAAGCTGGTCCTGGGCATCCGGACCACATGGATGATTCACGTCATCAGCCCCATCCTGGCATCGGTGGACTTCCTCTTGTTCGACCCTCATCGTCGTTTCCATTGGCACAATGTGCTGACCTGGCTGATCTATTTCCCCTTCTATGTGGCTTTTGTGCTGATCAGGGCCGCCATCTGGCCTCATTCGGGACCGCAGCCGGGCGGTAATCCCTACCCCTATGCCTTCTTGGACCTCGGACACTTGGGATGGGCCCAGCTGCTGGTCAACCTGGCTGAGTACCTGGTCGTTTTCTTCGCCCTGTCGCTGGTCATCTTCCTGATTGATCGCATCCTGCCGGCCAAGACACCGCTGACCATTGATCGGTAGACGGCTGACGGAATAATAGGGACCAGACCAGGGGAGCCTGGGCGGAACAGGAAAGGATCATCACTGATGGTTGCTATCAAGGACATGCTCCAGGAAGGTGCCGTGTTGCGGCCTGACGGCAGGGCGGCTGATGAGTTGCGACCGGTCGTCATCACCCGGCATTGGACGGATGCCCCCGAGGGATCGGTGCTGATTGAGTGCGGCAAGACCCGGGTCATGTGCACGGCCTCCTTCACGCCGACGCTGCCCCGTTGGCGCAAGGACTCCGGACTGGGCTGGGTCACGGCCGAGTACGCCATGCTTCCCAGAGCCACCAGCGACAGGACTGCACGGGAATCGGTCCGCGGAAAGGTCGGTGGACGCACCCAGGAGATCAGCCGGCTGATAGGGCGCTGTCTGCGCGGCGTAGTGGATATGAAGGCCTTGGGCGAAAACCAGATCCAGCTTGATTGCGACGTGCTCCAGGCCGACGGCGGCACCCGTACGGCCTCCGTCACCGGCGCCTACGTGGCCATGGTCGATGCCCTCCGATGGGCCCAGGACCATCATCACATCCGCAGCGCCGACAAGGTGACCAAGGATTGCGTCTCGGCCGTCTCGGTGGGCATCATCGATGGTAACCCCATGCTTGATCTTCCTTATCTGGAGGACAGCCGGGCCATGACCGATATGAACGTGTCGATGACCGGCTCCGGCGATTTCATAGAGATACAGGGAACGGCGGAGCATCGTCCCTTCAGCCGTCAGGAGCTCGGCCTCTTGCTGGACCTGGCATCCAAGGGGAACAAGGAGCTTCAGGCCGCTCAGCACAAGGCTCTGGCATCTGACTGACGCTTAGGGCAGGTATTTCAGCGAGGAGAATCTGTATGGGGCAGGCCAGAAAAGTGGTTGTGGCCACGCACAACGAGGGTAAAATGCGTGAGCTTCGTAGTATACTCAACGGTTTCCTGCCCCATGAGGGGCAGAGGATCGAGCTGGTTTCGGCCGGCCAGTTGGGCCTGCCCGATCCGGTAGAGACCGGCACCACTTTTCAGCAGAATGCTCTCATCAAGGCTGGGCGGGCCGCTCGGGAATCCGGTCTGCCCGCGCTGGCGGACGACTCGGGGCTGGTCGTTGATGTGATGGGCGCTGCCCCGGGAATCCTTTCGGCAAGGTGGAGCGGCCGCCACGGCGACGACCAAGCCAACTTGGAGCTCTTGCTGAACCAGCTGAACGACATTCCTGACGGTCACAGGGGAGGACGGTTTGTCTGCGCAGCCGCCCTAGTCATTCCTGATGTGCCAGGGTACGCCGTCCGTGGGTCTCAGGTGACTAGGACCGGCGAGATGCCCGGAAGCATCATCCGCCAGGCACGAGGGGAAAACGGGTTTGGCTACGATCCGATCTTCGTGCCCCGTGACCAGCCTCGGCGCGCCAGGGACCAGGAGCCTCTGACCTCGGCGGAAATGACCTCGGATGAAAAGAACGCCATTTCGCACAGGGGCAAGGCCTTGGCGGCCATCATGCCGATTCTCGTCAGCTGGGTGCTGGGCGACGGCCGCGTTAGAAGCTGATAAATCCTTATAGATTCCGTACGGTGAACGGTCGCGAAACATCGATGATCATGCCCTGAATGCCGGTTGTGCTTAAAGCTGGTAAAGAAAACGCGAAGGTGCGATTCTTTTATCTCTGTGATAGAGTCGGCGATATTAAGGGAAAGACTAAGAGCAAAGTTGATCTGTTCTAGCACATGACTCTATCGGGATTTGGGGGTTTCGTATTGAAGCGATTGCAAGAACGGAACAATAGGGGATCACTGCACGTGAACCGTTCGATTATCGCTGTTCTGGTGACCCTTCTGGCGGTGCTGGCCATGGTTGTTCCGCTTGGGCTGAGTGCTTTGTCGGCCGGTCAGGCGAATGCCGTCGACGGGCAGGACGGGACGGCCAGCAGGAAGCCGCTGCTTTACAAGATGCTGGCTTACAACCAAAGGATTGATTCCAACATTGATGAGCTGCGCATGGACTTCATCCTGCGCGTGAAGCACAACGAGTTCGACCCTTCCTGCGCCAATGCTACCGGCGGCATCGACACCACGGGCTCCTGTAATCTATCTTTCGTGTATCAGTTCTATAACGGCGGATACAGTCCGAATTATTACCGTCGAGTAAAGTATTTGAACACTATAGTCTCAGATTCATCCTCAGATCAGCCCTGGTCTGGGGCCTATAATTGGGCCAAGAATCAGGATCAGTTCTTCACTGTCCATAAGATTATAAACTCCGGTCTGTATGACTATTTGACCATATCCATTGAGGGCGATATGAACCTTCCGGATGGTGGCGGCTCGTCAGACTATAAAACAGGCGGTGTCGACCAGTCTTTGAACGTCTTCGCGGTCGTTGGTCAACAGCAGGATGCACTGTCTTGTACCGGTAGCGGTAGTTTGTGGGGCTGGGGTAGTAGCGACTGTGACAATTTTAACCCTGACACGATGATCAACGCGCCGGATCGAACATCTAATATCACTGCAGCTTTGATGGCGGAGGGCAGGGGTTTCAAGAAGTATATGGAAAACTGCCTGGGCAGTGGAGCTGATCTTCAGTGCAGCGGGCCGTGGTCTTGGGTTGGCTGGGATCAGCACCCAATGCTTTATAGTGGGGGTCAGTCGAATTGGGGCATGGTGACTGATTATGGTTTTCCTGCTGATAACACCAATAGCCCCAGTATCAGTGGCACTGCTCCGGGAACAGCCCCGTCCCGGTCTTTCTTCGTGTACTGGCTGAATGTTCGTGGCGGCTCTGATGTATGTTCGCAGACGAATTCGTATTATTACCAGTGGGTGGCTTTGAAGGATGGCCAGTGGGTGCCTGTTGATGAGCTGACTCCTGAGCCGGTTCTGGTGACGGGCCAGCAGCCGTCTCCCAATACGCGCACTGATTCGGGGGGCGCAGATTCCTCGGCTGATCCGTATTCGGCTTTTAATTTGCCTAAGCAGCGGAATAATCCGAATGAGTTGTTTGCGACTGATAGGGATGGCAATCCTATGCCTGCGCAGAATCCGGATGGTTCCATCAATTTCAGGGAGGCTAAGGAGAAGCAGGGTCTTGATGGTTATTTCAAGATGGTCACGTGGCCTGTGACCACGAACCGGGATGGGAGCGCTTGCACGGTCAGTCCTGAAGTGTACAACCCCATGAATGTAGGTCTTGTGGGGATAGATGACAACATGCCCGCTTCGACGAAGGACAGGAACCTGACTGCTGGGCAGACCATCAATACGGCTTTTTATAAGTATGATGTGGCTCGTCCTAAGGATCCGACGATCACGAAGATCGAGAATGATGCGAACAGTCCTTTGGATGCTTCGGGGAGCGTGTATACCAACAGGCTTGATCCGGTGGTCAGTGGTGAGTGCACGCCTTCCAGGGATGAGGCGCATCCCAACATGGTTGTTCTTTATGGGGAGGATCCTGCCAATCCCATCGGCGGCGGGCAGGGCCGGAATGATGACGCCTTGGCCAGAAGCGCGGACACGTGGGGGTTCAGGCTGGGCGAGGCCGAGTGCAAGGTCGATGCTGGCAGCAGGCAGGGGGGCTCCTGGCAGGTACAGGACGACAATAAGCAGTATCCGGCGCCGGATCCCGGCAACAGGTTCAGCGGGTACCGGCGGTATCATGCCTGGGTGGTTGAATCCACCTCCGGGTTCGGTTTGACTTCTTTCTTCTCGAACATAGGAACGGCTTATTTCGTTTCCATCGAGAATGCTCCGGATGCGGGCAAGCTCGCGGTCGCTGTGCCTCATACGGTGAACGGGAGCCTGCCTGCAGGTTCGGTCGTCGTGTTCAGGGGTGAGGCGTCGCCTGTGTATACGGCCTGGTCTTCGGGGGGGCTGGGGATGGCTGGTTCGAAGATGGCTGTTTCGATGAAGCAGGGGGCCGTTTCGGGCTGGACTCCTCTGGTGACCGCCCCGGCCGATACCTTCCAGAGGGATGCGGCGGCCGGCACTGCTTCTTCTGTCTCGGATCCAGCGTCGGGTTCTGTGCTCAGGGTCGTCAAGACGGCGGCTTCCGCCTGGTCCTGGACGCTGAGCATCCCTGTTGACAGGTTCACCGGCTACAACGGCAGCGACGAGACGCAGACGTACGCCTTCCGGGTTAAGATGATCAACCCGATGAACGTCAGCTCGGAGCCGGCTTCGATCGAGCGGAAGGTGGACATGACCCCTACCACGCTGACCGTTGATCGCCATGACGTCTTCCAGGTGGCGGGCAGGGCCTATAAGTATGTGGACGGGGATGCGAAGGTTCCTGAAACCAAGGGGACCGTGGTGCGTATAACCTGGCCCGGCAATAGCAGTACGGATGTCACTGTGGGTGACCAGGGCTTGTGGCAGGCGGTTCCGCCTGAGGGCGTCAACAAGGGCGAGTTCACTGCGCAGGTGCTTTCCGATGATGCTGAGGGCGCTGACGCCCAGGGCAGGTTCCAAGGAGGAAACCAGTCAGCCGTCGTGTCGCAGACGCTGGAGTTCCGTCCTTCCAACTCGGCTTTGCCGTTGACGGGCGGGTGGCCCCTGGCCGTGTTCAGGATCCTGCTGCTGATGGCGCTTGGCCTGGTCGGCTTCGTGGCCTGCCTGAGGAACAAGCAGGAAAACCGCCACTGACTCCGGTAGCATCAGCCAGGGCCCGCCCCCATTTTCCAATTCCATGGAGATGAAGGCAGGCCCTGTTCTTAATACCTGTGCGCGAGATGGGACTCGAACCCACACGTCCGAAGACACAGGAACCTAAATCCTGCGCGGCTACCATTACGCCACTCGCGCCTGCTGCATACCTAACCCCTGCAAAGGGCAGCTGCCAAAAGAGCCACTTGACAGAATCGAACTGTCGACCTTCTCATTACGAGTGAGACGCTCTGCCAACTGAGCTAAAATGGCCGCGCCCCCAACTCAGACCAGCCAGAGTCAAGACCGTGGATGGTCACGAAACGCCGGTTATGGAATATCCTATTTGAATCCCAGATAATGCTTTCGATTTCTGTACGCTTGGAACATGTAAAGCAAAAATGATGATGCATTGTTGTGCTCTATGTGCAGTTGCCTTAATTGGGGGTAAGCCAAAAGTGGAGTTGATTTGTTCTAGAGCATGATTTCATTGTGATCTGGGGGGTATTGCATTGAAGCGTTTGCAGGGACGGGACGCTAAGGGTTCACAGCGTGTGAGTCGTTCGGTCATCGCTGTTCTGGTGACCCTTCTGGCGGTGCTGGCCATGGTTGTTCCGCTTGGGCTGAGCGCCTTGTCGGCCGGTCAGGCGAATGCCGTCGACGGGCAGGACGGGACGGCCAGCAGGAAGCCGCTGCTTTACAAGATGCTGGCTTACAACCAAAGGATTGATTCCAACCAGGATGAGCTGCGCATGGACTTCATCCTGCGCGTGAAGCACAACGAGTTCGACCCTTCCTGCGCCAATGCTACCGGCGGTATGGACACCATGGGCTCTTGTAATCTATCTTTTGTATACCCGTTTGAAGGTTCTACCAATCCGCCGCATTATCGCCGAATAAAGTATCTGAACACCATAGCTTCAAAATCATCCACTGATCCGGCCTGGATCGGAGCCTATAATTGGGCCAAGAATCAGGATCAGTACTTCACCGTCCACAAGATCATAAACTCCGGTCTATATGACTATTTGACCATTTCCATCGAGGGCGATCTGAATCTTGGGGATACGGGTGACTCGTCAGCCCATAAAACGGGTGGTGTCGACGAGCCTCTGAACATTTACGCAATTGTAGGTCAGCAGATAGGAGCTGTGGGTTGCGGCGCTGGTACATGGAGCTGGACCCCCTCCAACGCCCTTGATGAGTGCTTCTACTTTAATCCTGATATTAATATTAAGGCGCCGGATCGAACATCCAATATCACTGCAGCTTTAACGGCTGAGGGCAAGGGTTTCAAGAAGTACATGAAAGACTGCCTGGGCAGTGGAGCTGGTCTTCAGTGCAGCGGGCCCTGGTCTTGGGTCGGCTGGGATCGGCAGCCAGATCTTTATAGTGGAGGTCAGTCGAACTGGGGCATGGTGACTGATTATGGTTTCCCTGCCTATAATGGTTTTTATGATGGTTACCGTGTAAATGGCACTGCTCCGGGAACAGCACCGTCCCGGTCATTCTTCGTGTACTGGCTGAATGTTCGCGGCAGCACCTACTACAACCCCGACGGCATATGTTCTGAGACGAATTCGTATTATTACCAGTGGGTGGCTTTGAAGGATGGCCAGTGGGTGCCTGTTGATGAGCTGACTCCTGAGCCGGTCCTGGTGACGGGCCAGCAGCCGTCTCCCAATACGCTCACTGATTCGGTGAGCGGGACGCCCCTAGCCTATTCGTCTTCGGCTTTCAATGTGAGTCCGAGGGATCCGAGGTATCTCAATAATCCGAATGAGTTGTTTGCGACTGATAGGGATGGCAATCCTATGCCTGCGCAGAATCCGGATGGTTCCATCAATTTCAGGGAGGCTAAGGAGAAGCAGGGTCTTGATGGTTATTTCAAGATGGTCACGTGGCCTGTGACCACGAACCGGGATGGGAGCGCTTGCACGGTCAGTCCTGAAGTGTACAACCCCATGAGTGTCGGTCTTGTGGGGATAGATGACAACATGTCCGCTTCGACGAAGGACAGGAACCTGACTGCAGGGCAGACCATCAATACGGCTTTTTATAAGTATGATGTGGCCCGTCCTAAGGATCCGACGATCACGAAGATCGAGAATGATGCGAACAGTCCTTTGGATGCTTCGGGGAGCGTGTATACCAGCAGGCTTGCTCCGGTGGTCAGTGGTGAGTGCACGCCTTCCAGGGATGAGGCGCATCCCAACATGGTTGTTCTTTATGGGGAGGATCCTGCCAATCCCATCGGCGGCGGGCAGGGCCGGAATGATGACGCCTTGGCCAGAAGCGCGGACACGTGGGGGTTCAGGCTGGGCGAGGCCGAGTGCAAGGTCGATGCTGGCAGCAGGCAGGGGGGCTCCTGGCAGGTACAGGACGACAATAAGCAGTATCCGGCGCCGGATCCCGGCAACAGGTTCAGCGGGTACCGGCGGTATCATGCCTGGGTGGTTGAATCCACCTCCGGGTTCGGTTTGACTTCTTTCTTCTCGAACATAGGAACGGCTTATTTCGTTTCCATCGAGAATGCTCCGGATGCGGGCAAGCTCGCGGTCGCTGTGCCTCATACGGTGAACGGGAGCCTGCCTGCAGGTTCGGTCGTCGTGTTCAGGGGTGAGGCGTCGCCTGTGTATACGGCCTGGTCTTCGGGGGGGCTGGGGATGGCTGGTTCGAAGATGGCTGTTTCGATGAAGCAGGGGGCCGCTTCGGGCTGGACCCCTCTGGTGACCGCCCCGGCCGATACCTTCCAGAGGGATGCGGCGGCCGGCACTGCTTCTTCTGTCTCGGATCCAGCGTCGGGTTCTGTGCTCAGGGTCGTCAAGACGGCGGCTTCCGCCTGGTCCTGGACGCTGAGCATCCCTGTTGACAGGTTCACCGGCTACAACGGCAGCGACGAGACGCAGACGTACGCCTTCCGGGTTAAGATGATCAACCCGATGAACGTCAGCTCGGAGCCGGCTTCGATCGAGCGGAAGGTGGACATGACCCCTACCACGCTGACCGTTGATCGCCATGACGTCTTCCAGGTGGCGGGCAGGGCCTATAAGTATGTGGACGGGGATGCGAAGGTTCCTGAAACCAAGGGGACCGTGGTGCGTATAACCTGGCCCGGCAATAGCAGTACGGATGTCACTGTGGGTGACCAGGGCTTGTGGCAGGCGGTTCCGCCTGAGGGCGTCAACAAGGGCGGGTTCACGGCGCAGGTGCTTTCCGATGACGCTGAGGGCGCTGACGCCCAGGGCAGGTTCCAAGGAGGAAACCAGTCAGCCGTCGTGTCGCAGACGCTGGAGTTCCGTCCTTCCAACTCGGCCCTGCCGCTGACCGGCGGGTGGCCCCTGGCCGTGTTCAGGATCCTGCTGCTGATGGCGCTTGGCCTGGTCGGCTTCGTGGCCTGCCTGAGGAACAAGCAGGAAAACCGCCACTGACCTAGGACGCATCAGCCAGGGCCTGTACCCACTTCCACGGAATCAGGAAGCGGGAACAGACCCTGGCCTTATTTCCCGTGTTGCTGCCGTTGCCAAGGCTGTATTCGCCCCCAACCAAGACCGGACGGAAGAAGACAACATATTCCTTCTCGCCAGCTGGGTGCGGGGCTTGTCGGGGGGCAAGACCTTGAACGGTAGCAAAACACCCCATCTGAATTCCAGATTATGCTCTTTAATTTCTGTAGCCTTGAAAAGCAAAGAAAAAATTATATGCATTGTTGTGCTCTATGTGCAGTTGCCTTAATTGGGGTAAGTCAAAAGCAGAGTTGATTTGTTCTAGAGCATGATTTCATTATGATCTGGGGGGTATTGCATTGAAGCGTTTGCAGGGACGGGACGCTAAGCGTGTGAGTCGTTCGATTATCGCTGTTCTGGTGACCCTTCTGGCGGTGCTGGCCATGGTTGTTCCGCTTGGGCTGAGCGCCTTGTCGGCCGGTCAGGCGAATGCCGTCGACGGGCAGGACGGGACGGCCAGCAGGAAGCCGCTGCTCTATCGGATGTTGGGCTACAACAATAAGATTGATTCCTATCAGGATGAGCTGCGCATGGACTTCATCCTGCGCGTGAAGCACAACGAGTTCGACCCTTCCTGCGCCAATGCTACCGGCGGTGCCGACACTAGAGGCAATTGTAATTTGGCCTTTGTCTATCAGTACAAGGGCTCAGATAGTCCGTCATACTATCGCAGAATAAGGTATCTGAACACCATTGCTTCAGCGTCATCCTCAGATCAGCCCTGGTCTGGAGCCTATAAGTGGGCGCAGAACAGGGATGAATACTTCACTGTGCACACGATAATCAATTCTGGTTTATATGACTATTTGACCATTTCCATTGAGGGAGATCTGGCGCTTAAGAATTCTGCTGATGCGTCATATTACCAACCTGGCGGTGCCGACGAGCCTGTGCATATCTATGCGGTTGTTGGTGAACAGAAAGGGGTGCTATCTTGCAGTCGTCCTGGTACTCCATGGAGATGGGCCACCACCAAAATCGATGATTGTAAAAATTTCGAGCCTGGCACGATGATAAATGCGCCGGACAGGGTATCCAATGTGACCTCAGCTCTAACGGCAAATGGCAAGAACTTCACCCTGTATATGCAAGAATGCCTGGGCAAGGGCGCTGGTCTTCAGTGCAGCGGCCCGTATTCTTGGGTAGGCTGGGATAACAACCCAAATCTCTACGGAGGCAATCAGTCGAACTGGGGCATGGTCACTGATTATGGTTTTCCTGCTTATGCTGGTCTCAGCATCAGTGGCACTGCTCCGGGAACAGCCCCGTCCCGGTCTTTCTTCGTGTATTGGCTGAATGTGCGCGGCAGCACCTACTACAACCCCGACGGGATATGTTCTGAGACGAATTCGTATTATTACCAGTGGGTGGCTTTGAAGGATGGCCAGTGGGTGCCTGTTGATGAGCTGACTCCTGAGCCGGTTCTGGTGACGGGCCAGCAGCCGTCTCCCAATACGGTTACCACCACGGTTGCCAAGGCAGCCCAAGTCAGTAAGTATTCCGCTTTCAACTTGCCTCAACAATCTGATAATCCGAATGAGTTGTTTGCGACTGATAGGGATGGCAATCCTATGCCTGCGCAGAAGGCTGATGGGGGGATTGATTTCAGGGAGGCTAAGGAGAAGCAGGGTCTTGATGGTTATTTCAAGATGGTCACGTGGCCTGTGACCACGAACCGGGATGGGAGCGCTTGCACGGTCAGTCCTGAAGTGTACAACCCCATGAGCAAAGGTCTTGTGGGGATAGATGACAACATGAACAGCTCGGATATAGAACGAAATATTTCTGCGGGCTGGACCATTAATACGGCTTTTTATAAGTATGATGTGCCTCGTCCTAAGGATCCGACGATCACGAAGATCGAGAATGATGCGAACAGTCCTTTGGATGCTTCGGGGAGCGTGTATACCAGCAGGCTTGCTCCGGTGGTCAGTGGTGAGTGCACGCCTTCCAGGGATGAGGCGCATCCCAACATGGTTGTTCTTTATGGGGAGGATCCTGCCAATCCCATCGGCGGCGGGCAGGGCCGGAATGATGACGCCTTGGCCAGAAGCGCGGACACGTGGGGGTTCAGGCTGGGCGAGGCCGAGTGCAAGGTCGATGCTGGCAGCAGGCAGGGGGCTCCTGGCAGGTACAGGACGACAATAAGCAGTATCCGGCGCCGGATCCCGGCAACAGGTTCAGCGGGTACCGGCGGTATCATGCCTGGGTGGTTGAATCCACCTCCGGGTTCGGTTTGACTTCTTTCTTCTCGAATGTCGGCACGGCTTATTTCGTTTCCATCGAGAATGCTCCGGATGCGGGCAAGCTCGCGGTCGCTGTGCCTCATACGGTGAACGGGAGCCTGCCTGCAGGTTCGGTCGTCGTGTTCAGGGGTGAGGCGTCGCCTGTGTATACGGCCTGGTCTTCGGGGGGCTGGGGATGGCTGGTTCGAAGATGGCTGTTTCGATGAAGCAGGGGGCCGCTTCGGGCTGGACCCCTCTGGTGACCGCCCCGGCCGATACCTTCCAGAGGGATGCGGCGGCCGGCACTGCTTCTTCTGTCTCGGATCCAGCGTCGGGTTCTGTGCTCAGGGTCGTCAAGACGGCGGCTTCCGCCTGGTCCTGGACGCTGAGCATCCCTGTTGACAGGTTCACCGGCTACAACGGCAGCGACGAGACGCAGACGTACGCCTTCCGGGTTAAGATGATCAACCCGATGAACGTCAGCTCGGAGCCGGCTTCGATCGAGCGGAAGGTGGACATGACCCCTACCACGCTGACCGTTGATCGCCATGACGTCTTCCAGGTGGCGGGCAGGGCCTATAAGTATGTGGACGGGGATGCGAAGGTTCCTGAAACCAAGGGGACCGTGGTGCGTATAACCTGGCCCGGCAATAGCAGTACGGATGTCACTGTGGGTGACCAGGGCTTGTGGCAGGCGGTTCCGCCTGAGGGCGTCAACAAGGGCGGGTTCACGGCGCAGGTGCTTTCCGATGATGCTGAGGGCGCTGACGCCCAGGGCAGGTTCCAAGGAGGAAACCAGTCAGCCGTCGTGTCGCAGACGCTGGAGTTCCGTCCTTCCAACTCGGCTTTGCCGTTGACGGGCGGGTGGCCCCTGGCCGTGTTCAGGATCCTGCTGCTGATGGCGCTTGGCCTGGTCGGCTTCGTGGCCTGCCTGAGGAACAAGCAGGAAAACCGCCACTGACTCCGGTAGCATCAGCCAGGGCCCGCCCCCATTTTCCAATTCCATGGAGATGAAGGCAGGCCCTGTTCTTAATACCTGTGCGCGAGATGGGACTCGAACCCACACGTCCGAAGACACAGGAACCTAAATCCTGCGCGGCTACCATTACGCCACTCGCGCCTGCTGCATACCTAACCCCTGCAAAGGGCAGCTGCCAAAAGAGCCACTTGACAGAATCGAACTGTCGACCTTCTCATTACGAGTGAGACGCTCTGCCAACTGAGCTAAAGTGGCCTTTGCCTTACCTCCGGGCTGGCCGGATGAAGACAGCAGGTTTCATCATACTGGATGCTCGGGATAAAAACGCCTTGGTCCTCGGGCCAAGGGTGTACAAGCTCCTTGACACAATAGGGGCATGGACCTCGATAATTTCTATGCCGTCATTCCGGCCGGTGGGGTGGGTACCCGGCTCTGGCCCCTGAGCCGCCAGGACCGGCCCAAGTTCCTCTATGATCTCCTGGGGTCAGGCAGAACAATGATCCAAGGCACCTTTGACCGGCTGGCCGGCATCTGCGGAGCGGACCATGTGGTCGTCTCCACAGGGCAGCGGCATGTGGCCCAGGTGCGTGAGCAGCTTCCGGAACTGGCTCCGGACGCGCTCTTCGCTGAGCCCGTTCCACGCGACTCCACGGCGGCCATAGCCCTGGCTACGGCTGTACTGGCTCAGCGACATGGCGGGGAGATCATCGTGGGCTCCTTCGCCGCAGACCATATCATCCGTGACGACAAGGCGTTCGCTGCCTCAGTGGGACAGGCGGTGGCGGCGGCCCGCGCCGGCTACGTGACCACCATCGGCATCGCCGCCTCCCGTCCTTCCACCGCCTTCGGCTACATCCACCAAGGTCCCTCCCTGGCCGATTGCATTCCCGGGGCCCCTGATGCCCGTCTGGTCAGCGAATTTGTCGAGAAGCCGGATGCCTCTACGGCACAGGCCTACCTGTCCACAGGAGAGTATCGCTGGAACGCAGGCATGTTTGTCATGCAGGCGCAGGTGCTTCTGGACTGCCTGCGTCGTTACAAGCCGGAGCTATACGCTGCGGTCATGGCCATCGCCCAGGTCTGGGACCAGGGTGAGCAGGCCCGCAGCGAGGCCATGGAGGAGCACTGGCCGGGCATCGAGAAGATCGCCTTTGACTATGCTGTGGCCGAGCCCCTATCGGCGGCCGGCGGTGTGGCGGTTGTTCCGGGGGGATTCGATTGGGATGACATCGGCGACTTCAATTCAGTGGCCGGCCTGCTTCCGTCATCCAACAGGCGCAACATCAAGATTCTGGGTGACGCTGACCGGGTCATGTATTTGGATTCAGCCGGAGACATGGTCGTGCCGGGCTCGGAACGCACGGTCGCCCTTCTCGGTGTGAATGACATGATCGTCGTCGATACTCCCGATGCTCTCCTGGTGGCCCCCCGGGCCCGCAGCCAGGAGGTCAAGGACATGGTGGCCAAGCTGGCCCAGTACGGTCGTGACGACATACTCTGACAGCGATTCGGCTCGGTTAAGAAGATTGACTGATTTTGTTGTCTTCTGTCTGCTTTTGTGAGTAGTTTGGGTTACAGAACCGGGTGCTCGGTAGAACGGGCATCACCTCATGAAAGGACCCAAATAACCATGGCCATCAATCCTCCAGTGGATGCTACCAGTACCAAGGCCTGGGCGGCCTTGCGCCAGCACTTCGACGACATGCAGCGCCAGGGGATCGATCTGCGCGCATGGTTCGCCAAGGACCCGCAGCGCACCGAAAAGCTGAGCTTCGAGCTGGGTGATCTCTATATTGATCTGTCCAAAAACCTGATTCGGCCCGAGACCCTGTCCCTGCTGGCCCAGCTGGGCCGCGAGGTCGGCCTTGAGGAGCGGATCGAAGCCATGTTCAATGGCGAGCACATCAACAACACCGAGGACAGGGCCGTTCTGCATACAGCCCTGCGCCGCCCCGAGGAGGATCGCGGCCGGCTGGTTGTGGACGGCCAGGATGTGGTGGGCGATGTCCGCGACACTCTTAAGCGCATCTATGCCTTTGCCGACCAGGTCCGCTCGGGCAGCTGGACCGGTCTGACCGGCAAACGGATCACCACCGTGGTCAACATTGGCATCGGCGGCTCCGACCTTGGCCCGGTCATGGCTTACGAGGCCCTGAAGCCCTATGCGGATGCGGGCATCAGCGCCCGCTATATCTCCAACATCGATCCCAACGATCTGGCCGAGAAGACGCGCGACCTGGATCCGGAGACCACGCTCTTCATCATCGTCTCCAAGACCTTCACGACCCTGGAAACACTGACCAACGCCCGCCAGGCCCGTGCCTGGCTCCTGAAGAGCCTAGGGGGGCGTGGCCTGCTGTCCAAGAACGGTGAGGACCTCTCAGCCGAGGCCATCCGCCGGCACTTCATCGCCGTCTCAACCGCCCTGGACAAGGTCCGCGACTTTGGCATCGATCCGGACAACGTCTTCGGTTTCTGGAACTGGGTCGGCGGACGGTACTCGGTGGATTCCGCCGTGGGCACCTCCTTGGCCATCACTATCGGACCGGACCGCTTCGAGGAGTTCCTCAAGGGCTTTAACACCGTGGATCGCTACTTCCGCGCCACTCCTCTGGATCGGAATGTAGTTGCCCTGATGGGCCTGCTCAACGTCTGGTATGTCAATTTCTTCGGCGCCCACTCCCACGCCGTGCTGCCCTACGACCAGTATCTGCACCGCTTCCCGGCCTATCTGCAGCAGCTGACCATGGAGTCCAACGGCAAGTCTGTGCGCTGGGACGGCACGCCAGTGACCAGCCTGACCGGCGAAATCTTCTGGGGGGAGCCGGGCACTAACGGCCAGCATGCCTTCTACCAGCTGATCCACCAGGGCACTCGCCTGATTCCCGCTGACTTCATCGCCTTTGCCAATACTCCCAATCCGGCCAAGGACGGCGACCAGGACGTGCATGAGCTCTTCCTGGCCAACTTCCTGGCCCAGACCAAGGCTCTGGCCTTCGGCAAAACCGCCGACGAGGTCCGCGCCGAAGGTACTCCGGAGGCCATCGTCCCGGCCCGGGTCTTCACCGGCAACCGCCCCACCACATCCATTTTCGGTGATGCGCTTACTCCGGCCGCCCTGGGCGAGCTGATCGCCCTCTACGAGCACATCACCCTGACCGAGGGCACAGTCTGGGGCATTGACTCCTTCGACCAGTGGGGCGTTGAGCTGGGCAAGAAGCTGGCCCGTGAAATTACGCCGGCCATCTCCCGGGACGACCAGGCGCTGGCCGAACAGGATCAGTCCACAAAGTCCCTGATCGCCTTCTACAGGGCCCATCGCCGCTGATGTTCAGCCGGGCCCTTGCAGGTCCGGCTCGTGGTATATTATCGGAGAGTTATTCGCCGGAAGGGCGGCTGCCGCATGGGCTCCCTTCCTTTCAGGTCCAGCCGGATGCTCCGGCGGATCGGCACCCCCGACGGCAGACCGTCGGGTTCCGTCCAGGATCGCCTCCTTTGGTGGTTGCGGTCCATGTCATGGGTCGATGTGCGGCGGCCATGGAGGAACAGCATGAACGCGATTCAGGAATTTGACGCCAGCCACATGAAGCCTGCGGAGCAGATCCCCGACTTCCGTCCTGGCGATACCGTCGAGGTCAACGTCAACATCACTGAGGGCAACAACTCCCGTATCCAGGCCTTCACGGGCGTAGTGATCGCCCGCCAGGGCGCCGGCGTGCGCGAGACCATCCTGGTGCGCAAGGTCAGCTTCGGCGTGGGCGTCGAGCGTCGCTTCCCTCTGCACTCTCCGCAGATTGACTCCATCAAGGTGCTGCGCCACGGCCGCGTCCGTCGCGCCAAGCTCTACTATCTGCGTGGGCTGCACGGCAAGGCCGCCCGCATTGTCGAACGGCGTGACAACAAGGCTGAGTCCAACAAGTAGGTTCGGTCCGGGCGATCCAGCCCAGGCCTGGCCGCTAACACCCGGGATGCAGTTCTCCCGGGTTTTTCCATGCTTGGGTGTGTACGCTATGAGGCATGCGGAATCTTTTGCGTGCGGGTTCCTGCTGATGACAAGGAGTGGATATGGTTTTTCGGGATGAGGAAGCGACCCCGTCGGGAATCCCGTACCCGGACGGCATACGGGCCACCTCAGCCCCAGTGCCGCCCCGCCATGCCTTAGACCGTCCCGGTGGACGTGGCTCCACCAAGGGCAGTCACCCACGGCTGGGCGAACGCGGTTTTCTACCCGAGTTTCTGTTCGAGCTAGTTGCCCTGTTGGCCGTCGTCGCCTTCCTGCGCATATTTTTGCTCAGCATCTACGTCATCCCCTCCGGTTCCATGGAGAACACCCTCGGCATCGGAGACAGAATTCTGACCACTCACAGGCTGACCAGATCCATGGTGGCCCCCCGTCGAGGGGATGTGGTGGTCTTCACCGACCCCGCTAACTGGCTAGGCGAAGAGTCCACGCCGAGCTTCCGCGGCAGTCACCTGGTCAAACGCCTGATCGGCATGCCCGGCGACACAGTGGCCTGCAAGGGTCATGGCGCCCCAGTCACCGTCAACGGCGTCGCCTTGGATGAGAGTTCCTACCTACGCCCAGGAGTGGAGCCCAGCTCCTTTGCCTTCAAGGTCAAGGTGGACCCTGGGTACGTCTTCGTCATGGGCGACAATCGCTCCAACTCCGCCGATTCCCGCCTGCACAAGGATGACGGCCACAATGGGCTGGTCCCCATGGAGAACATCAAGGGCACTGGTTTGCTGACTTATTACCCTGTGGGCAGCTGGAAGCTGCTCAACAACCAGCACAAGGTCTTCGACGCCGTGCCCGAACCGACGCAGGACTGAACCGGCTGTGAGGCGGATCCTGCCGACCCTGGCCACCGAGGCTGCTCTAGCTGAACAGGGAGCTGAGTATGTGCTGGGCCTTGATGAGGTCGGCCGCGGAGCCTTGGCGGGTCCGGCCATGGTCGGCGTGGTGGCGGTCCGGTCCGCTGACCTGCCCTGTCTGACGGTCCCTGACGGGGTGGCGGACTCCAAGATGCTGACCCCTGCGCGTCGGCTGGCCATATACCGTGATCTTGAGGACTGGGCTGCCGGCTGGGCGGTGGGGGCCTGCTCCAACCATGAGATCGACCACTGGGGCATCGTTCACGCCCTGGGCGTCGCCGCCCTGCGAGCACTGGCCGAATTGGAGCATGGGATGGACCTGGGGCCTGGCCGCCGGCTGGCCGCCATCCTTGACGGTCCCCACGACTACATCACCTTGGCCGCCGATAGTTTTGACGCACCCGACCTTCCGGTTCTGCCCAAGGTTTCCACACAGGTCGAGGGCGATGCCCACTGCGCCAGTGTGGCCTGCGCAGCGGTCATCGCCAAGGTCACCCGTGACCGGCTTATGGTTCGGCTGGCCGCCTCCGATCCAGCCCTGGCCCCATACCAGTGGGAGCGCAACAAGGGGTATGGGTCGCCTGGGCACCTGGAGGCCATTCGCCGTCTGGGGCCCAGTCGTCTGCACCGGGTCAGCTGGCATCTGCCCTCGTCCAGTCCCGGCAGGAGCTAATATCGGAACGGTCGACACGGCTATCGGAAGAAGGTCATATGCCCGCAGGCAGCGGCGGCAGTTCACGGTCCAAGCGCCCCTCCATGTTCGAGGTCGCCCGGCTGGCCGGAGTCTCCCACCAGACCGTGTCCAGAGTCATCAACAATTCCAAGGATGTCTCACCCGCTACCCGGATCAAAGTCCAGCAGGCCATCAGGAAGCTGGGCTACCGACCCAGCAACTCCGCGCGGGCACTGGCATCCAGCCGCAGCAGGACCATAGGTCTGGTGGCTGGCGGCGTCAGTCTCTTTGGGCCTGTCTCGTCGATTACGGCCATCGAGACCGTGGCTCGTTCCCATGGTTTGTTCATGTCGGTCATGATGGTGGACGAGTCGGCCTGCACTCTTAGGGGTTTCCAGGAGCTCTGCGGCACCTTCCTTGAGCAGAATGTGGATGCCTTCATTTTTCTGACGCCCACCGACACCATGTTCCAGGCTGCCTGCCAAACAGAGGTAGGTCAGCCCCGGGTCATCGTCACTTCTACGCATGGCATCACCAGCGTCGAGGAGGCCCTGGGTCGCAGGCGGGGCGACGGACGGATAGCCCTGACTGGAATCGACCAGTGGGGTGCCGTCCAGCGTCTGGCCAGGCTGCTGGTCTCCCGGGGCCATCGGCGGGTGCTGTACATGGCCGGTCCTTCGCAGTGGCGAGATGCGGCCACGCGACTGGCCTCCTGGAAGGTGGCATGCGCCCGCTGCCGCATTCGGACGGCCGTGGTCCATGCCCGCAGTTGGGAGGCGGGGGAGTCCTACATGCTGATGAACCATCTGATCGATCAGCGGGGCATGAGCGGCGCCTCCCTGCCCTCGGCTGTGGTCACTGCCAACGACAACCAGGCTGTGGGCGTGGCCCGGTCCCTGCAGGAGCACGGCATCCGCATTCCAGGGGACATAAGTCTGGTGGGTTTCGACGACGTTCCCACTGTGGATAATATGTTTCCGCCGCTAGCCACGGTTCGTCCCCGCTTCGAGGATCTGGGGGTGGCCACCATGCGGCAGGTTCTGGCTCTGCTCCACCAGGGCCAGCCGGTGGACTTTCCCGTCGCCCGTCATGGGGTGGGGCTTATCCAGGCGGATGTGGTTCCGCGTCGGTCGCTAGGCTACGCCGTCAAGCGGTTCTGACCCCTTCGGCCCGCATTTCCCCCGGGCTTGCCTGTCGCTTCGGTCTCGGATACAATCGGGACCAGATTATGTGAGCGTTAACATATCAGGCAAAGGAGCAGACATGGCGGTAGGCGAGCAAGGTGTCATCGTGAGCGAACTGGAGGAGGGCAAGACCAGTCTGGGCATCGAATTCGGTTCCACCCGCATCAAGGCTGTGTTGATCGACCATGACTACCGGACGCTGGCCACCGGGGACGTCGAGTGGGAGAACCGGCTGGAGGATGGCCTGTGGACCTACTCCATGGAACAGGTCCACCAGGGTCTGCAGGCGGCCTACTCGGCCATGGCCGAGGATGTCCTCCGCCGGTACGGAGTGACGCTGACCAGGATCGGCGCCATGGGGATATCGGCCATGATGCACGGCTATCTGGCCTTCGACAAGGACGGCCGGTTGCTGGTGCCCTTCCGCACCTGGCGCAACACCAACACCCGCCAGGCCCACGAGGCCCTGTCAAAGGCCTTCAGGATCAACATTCCCGAACGCTGGTCCATCGCCCACCTCTACCAGGCCATCCTGAACGGCGAGGAGCATGTGCCCAGGGTGGCCTACATCACCACGCTGGCCGGCTATATGCACTGGAGGCTCTCCGGCCGCAAGGTCATCGGCATCGGCGACGCTTCGGGCATGTTCCCCATCGATTCCTCCCGCAAGGAGTTCGATCAGAGCCTGCTGGACATCTTCTCCAAGCTGCCCCGGGTTCAGGCGCAGCCCTGGGACATCCACGACCTGCTGCCTGAGCCGCTGACCGCCGGCAGCCGGGCGGGCGCACTGACCTCCGAGGGCGCCGCCCTGCTGGATCCCAGCGGCCGGTTGCAGCCCGGCGTGCCCATGGCGCCGCCCGAGGGCGATGCTGGAACCGGCATGGTGGCGACCAACGCGGTCCGCCCCCGCACCGGGAACGTGTCTGCAGGCACGTCCATCTTTGCCATGGTGGTCCTGGAGCATCCCCTGCGCGATTTCCATCCCGAGGTGGATCCGGTTACCACCCCGGCTGGAGATCCGGCCGGCATGAGCCACGCCAACAATTTCACCTCGGATCTGAACGCCTGGGTGGGCTTGTTCGGAGACTTCGCCAAGGTGGTAGGCCTGGACCTGAAGGGGGATGCGCTCTACGCCGCATTGTTCAACCAGGCGCTCCGGGGTGACAAGGATGCCGGCGGGCTGATCAACTACTGCTTCTATTCCGGGGAGTTCCTGGCTGGCCTGGAGGAGGGCCGCCCGGTCTTTGCACGCGGCCCCGAGGGGCGGATGACCCTGGCCAACTTCATGCGGGCCCAGCTCTATTCGGCTTTCTCGCCGGTCACCATCGGCATGGATGTGATGACCCGCCAGGAACATGTCCAGGTGGATACCATGGTCGGTCACGGCGGCATCTTCGCCACCCCTGTGGTGGCTCAGCGGATCCTGGCGGCTGCCTTCAACGCCCCCATCAAGGTTATGTCTACAGCGGTCGAGGGGGGCGCATGGGGCATGGCCGTCCTGGCCGACTACCTGGGCCATGCCGACCAGACGCTGGCCGATTACCTGGACGCCAATGTCTTTGCGGGCGTTCAGTCCACTACAGAGCAGCCGAACCCGGCCGACGTGAAAGGCTTCAGAGCCTTCTTCGGCCGCTTCGCCAAGGGCCTGCCCATCGAACAGGCGGCCGTAAAGACCATTCCCTTGCAGGGATGAGGCAGGGAACGAAATAAACGTCAAGCGGCCGGATCAGCGGGATCGGGCCGGGAAAAGGAGTTGCAGAATGGTGTCCTTGGCTGATTATTCACCCCAGGTGCGCGACGAGGTGAAGCTGGTGCGCGAGCAAGTGGCCACCCTCCATGCGCAGCTGACCAGGTGGAATCTGGTGGTCTGGACGGCGGGCAACGTCTCGCAGCGTTTGCGTTCTGCCGATCTGATGGTCATCAAGCCCTCGGGGGTGCGCTATGAGCATCTGACCCCGGGATCCATGGTGGTTACCGATCTGGATGGCAATGTGGTTGACGGCGCCGAGGCCCCCTCCTCGGATACGCTGTCCCACGCCTATATCTACCGGCACATGCCCGAGGTCTACGGCGTGGTCCACACCCATTCCACCTATGCCACCGCCTGGGCGGCCACCGGCAGGGACATCCCCTGCGTGCTGACCATGATGGGCGACGAGTTCGGCGGTCCCGTTCCCGTGGGCCCCTTCGAGCTGATCGGTTCGGAAGCCATCGGCAAGGGTGTGGTCGACACCCTCAAGGGCCACCCCGGCTGCCCTGCCGTGCTCATGCGCAACCATGGGCCATTCACTGTGGGAGCCGATGCTGAGGCCGCGGTCAAGGCGGCCGCCATGACCGAGGAGGTGGCCCACACGGTCTGGGCGGCTGAGCAGATCGGCACGCCCAAGCCTATCGATCCGGCCGACATAGCCCGGCTCAACGACCGCTACCAACACGTCTATGGCCAGCGCTGAACCGGTCGGGCAATCACATCGCACAAACGCATAAGCAAAGGAGCAAGCATGAGCATGAAAAATCCATTCGAAGGCAAAGAGCTTTGGTTCGCCGTCGGTTCCCAGGACCTCTATGGCGAAGAGACCCTGCGCCAGGTGGGCGTTCAGGCTGCGGACATTGCCAAGTCCCTCAACGAATCCGGTCGCATCCCGGTCAAGCTGGTCCTGAAGCCCACACTGAAGGATTCTGATTCCATCCTGAACTTTATGGTCGAGGCCTCTTCGGACCCTGCCTGCATCGGCGTGGTGGCCTGGATGCACACCTTCAGCCCGGCCAAGATGTGGATCCGTGGCCTGGAGAGGCTGCGCAAGCCGCTCCTGCAGCTGAACACCCAGCACCATATGGAGATCCCCTGGGACACCATTGACATGGACTTCATGAACCTGAACCAATCGGCTCATGGAGACCGGGAGTTTGGCTACATCCTGACCAGGCTGGGGATCCCGCGCAAGATCGTGGTCGGCCATTACACCGATCCCGAGGTCGCCGACAAGATCGGCGTCTGGGCGCGCGCCTGCGCCGGCTGGGACGCCGCCAACAACATGAAGGTCTGCCGCTGGGGCGACAACATGCGCGATGTCGCCGTCACCGAGGGCGACAAGACCGAAGCCGAGCGGGTCTTCGGAGTCTCCGTCAACACCTGGCCGGTCAATGAGCTGGTAGACCATGTGAGCGCCGTCGCTGACGACCAGGTCAAGGATTTGATCGAGGACTACAAGAGCAGCTATGAGGTGGCTCCCGAGCTTCTGGACTCCCGGTACGACTCGCTGGCTGTGGCCGCCCGCGAGGAGCTCGGCATGCGCGCCATGATGGAGGAGGTGGGCGCCTCGGCCGCCGTGGACAACTTCCAGGATCTGGGTGGCCTGCATCAGCTGCCCGGCGTGGGGGCCCAGCGGCTGATGGCTGACGGGTATGGATTCTCGGCAGAGGGCGATTGGAAGACCTCGGTTCTAATCCGTATCGGCAACGTCATGGGCTATGGGCTCAAGGGCGGCTGCTCGCTCATGGAGGATTACTCCTATAACTTTGTGCCAGGTCACGAGGAGATCATGGGCGCCCACATGCTGGAGGTCTCGCCCACGCTGCTGACCGAGGGGCGGCCCCGCCTGGAGATCCACCCGCTGTCCATTGGCGACAGAGAGGACCCTGTGCGTCTGGTCTTCACGGCCACACCCTGCACGGATGCCGTGGTCATTTCCCTGGCGGATGTACGTGAACGCTTCCGCCTGGTCATGAACGTGGTGGATGTGGTTGAGCCCGGCGGATCCCTGGCCAAGCTGCCTGTGGCCCGTGCACTCTGGAAGCCCCGGCCCTCGCTCAAGGTCTCGGCTGAGTGCTGGCTGCGCGCTGGCGCGGCGCATCATACCTGCATGACCACCACCGTGGGCCGTGAGGCCTGGGAGGACTTCGCGCGGATGGCCGGAGTGGAGCTGGCCGTCATTGACGAAAACAGCGAACCCAGACGTTTCGAGGCCGACCTGCGAGCAGCCGAGCTCTACCATCGGCTGGACAACCGGCACTGAGCCCCCGTTCCTGGAAAGACTGCAAGGCCCCGACCACAGAGCATGGCGGGGCCTTCGCATGTTCGGCTTGTCGGTTTGCGTTGTCCATATTTTGTCGGTACAGTGATGATTAGGCAATGGGAACAGTGGCATGTCCCAAAGTTGACATATTGCCCACCCCCCTGAGTCGGGGCAGTAAACGGTTGGGGAGGTGAAGATGTGCCTGGCCATCCTGTGCCTATTAACAAAGAAGGGAATGCGTGCATGCACATGCAACGAGATAATGAAGGGACAAGGCTCCCTAAGCTTTTAGGCTTAGCGGTTGCCGGAGCGACGCTCCTGGCGGGCATGGTCGTCATGCCTGTCACCCAGGCTTCGGCCGCTGATGCTGATGCCTATGGATTTGCACCTGAAGATAACTTCGTAGCAGGCGATCTGGATACCAACAAGGTGCCTCAGTTAACTGTCACCAAGTATCTGTCGCTGAATGACGGCTATGCGCCTACCGGTTCAGCCAATGATGTCGTACAGCTGGACAAAAATAAAGATCTGGCTCCTGCTCAAGGCATTCTGTTTAATGTTAAAGAAGTCGAGCCAACAGAAGGCAAGAGTTTAGCTGATATCGATGCAAATAACGCTGAAACCTACACTGTTAAGAGTGGTAGCACGCTATTTGCTGGTGTGACTGACGGCCATGGTGTCATTGATAAATGGTACGCAGGCAATGCAGACGGGACAGCAACTAGCACAGCAGCGACTTTCCCCGCAGGCCCCAATCATTACTATATCCTGTCTGAGAACAAGGACCTTTCTCCTGCTTTCCTCGACAGCAACCCACACAAGCTTGACAAGACGAAGTACAAGGCTGCAGCAAACTCGTTCTTCGGTCTGCCTTATGCAACTAATGGATCGGATGCAAACCAGACTCGTGGTTTTATATATCACCTGCACCTGTATCCCAAGAATGTCAATACACAGTCTTTCGCTAAGACTGTGCAAAGCGTGAAGAGTAAAAACGGTGCAGTCAAGAGTCAAACCACAGCGACTGCGGGTGATACGATTACATACAAGCTGTCTCAGAAGATCTACAATGAAGGTAGTGCCCGTGCTAAGAATGACGGGAAGCTTGACGTCCAGGAATTGGGTGGTACTGGCTCTGATGTGAGGCTTGCTGATCGTATGTCTAGCTCGCTGAAGGGCGACCCAGCCACCATCAAGGCTGTCATTCGGAGCGCTGATGGTAAGGTGGTACCACTGGTAAACGCAACTGATTTCGATTCAGATACAAGTACTAATGCAAATCCCGCTCGTCTGAATGCTGCAGATCAGAAGATGTTTGCAGATGCGCCTTCGGCTAATGTGACTTACTGGGTATTCAATTTCTTTACCAAAAGCGGAGTTTCAAAAGCGCAGACTGTCGAAGCATCAGTGATGGAGCTTGAAGTCACCTATGATGCATTGGTTACAGGAGATGGTGATTCTACAGGTACTGGTGGTGTAGTCAACGATGCAGCATCCGACTTTAGTGATAACAAGGATTCTAGCGGCAATCCACAGGATCCTGTGCCATCACATACAAACGTTACCAATGCAGTGTTAGCATTTGGTTCTGTGCAGAGCAAGAATCAGAATCCAAAGTATGGAGCTTTGCCCGGTACAGAATATCGTCTTGTTAAGGATGCCAATTCGACAGATAAATACTTGGGTTCGGATGGTAACTTCTATGGCTCGAAGGATACCCTTCCTGACGGTGTTCAGGTTTATAAGGCTACTGCCAACGATAAGGGCCTGGTAGTCTTCGCGGCATTGCCTATCTTCGAAGCCGGATCTACTGCTGCAAAAGCAGCCGACAAGACAGTCCAAAATACAAGCTGGATGTTGGTTGAAACTAAGACGCCACAAGGTTGGCGTAACCCTGGTATACCCTTGGGAACTGTAACTTATGAGGATGCCGGCTTGACTGAGGAAGCCATCGTTCAGAAGTATGGCAGTAACGCTACTGTGCAGCCAGACTACTCGAAGCTGATCTTTGGCCGCTTTGACGCTCCTGCAGGTGACGTGCCAGCCGATACTCAGATGAAGTTCAACAATGTGGCAATCAGTAAGTATCTGGCTCACTACAAGACCACTGACAGTGATGCGCCTCTGGCCCTGCCTTTGACTGGTGGTCGCGGCATCCTGCTGCTGCTGGTTGTCGGCGCCCTGATCATGGGTGGTGCCCTCTACGCCCGCAATCGGCGCAATAACGCCGCCCGGGCCTGATGATCACGGTCATATCAAGAATCATGTGAGGTGACCTGATGGCGGACGGTTCCTCCGTGAATCGTCCGCCATTTTCATATGGACTGTTGAGATCTTCTTCGGTCCGCGCATGTCGGGACGCTGGTCTGATTCCATTTGGGCCAGCGGATCTGACGCAACCACGTCGTCGAAAGGCGGCCTTGGAAGGGAAGGTTTATGAAGGGAATTGCCTTGCCGAAATGCCTCACCCGCCGGGTCCTGCTTTGTCTGATTGCGGCCTTGGCCTGTTTAGGACTTACCGCTTTCGATATGACGCCGGCGGCAGAGGCGGCGACGGTTAACCCGACCCTGACGGTGCAACTCAAGAGAGGGCATTCAGGTCAAGGAGGCCAGAATGACATCCTGCCAAGTGCTCCTGTATCTGCTGGAGCAGGGTACGTCTTTCGTGCCCTAAGACTGGATGCAGGTATTCTCAAGAGCCGGGTGGAGGCACTTGACCATAATCCAGGCGCTGATAAGGCACAAGCGGCCATCAGCAACGAGGTGGCAGCCAATCCAGATGCTTTCAAAGACAAGTCGCAACCCGCTGAATATTACGGTGTCTCTGATCAAGAAGGCACTATAACCAATGCGTCAGAGGCGAAATCGCAAGGTGTTTGGCTTACTGGGGCCAATCTCGATTCAGACGCATCCAGCCTGACCGGAGGCAGCCCGGCTGTTTTTGATGGCGACTACTTCCACGCTTCGTACTGGTTGGTCACTATGGTAGCCACACCTAAGAATGCAAAGGTAAAAGCCGACCCTGTAGTTGTACAGTTGCCGCTCTACCGCGAGCAGGGGGAGGTCCATCCGCTTTATGATGTGACTATAAGCCCCAAGCTTGTGGACGTGCCTCAGGTCGTGCCAGTGGCGCGATCTGGGCCAGGCAAACTGGCAGCTACCGGTGCATCCATGGTGGCGCCTGGCATTTTGCTTATGATTCTGGCCATGATGGGCATCTACTTGGGGGTAGTTGCACGATCCTGGAACCGGGATGAACGCTAGGTATTCTCATGGCGATGTCGGCATGTTGCCACCAAATGGCATCGTAGGCATCTGTGAGGATGCGTAAAGACCGGCGGTATCATACAGGTACCGCCGGTTTTTATATGTCAAAAAACTGGCAACTGGACTATAGGAAGCGCAGTACGAGGAAGGCTATAGATGGACCAGAACACTGACTCGGCTACTATCAGCCCAGTAAATGCCACCGGCAACGGTGATGTAGCATATGAGTCCATTCCGACAGTATCGTCATCATTAGAAAAGCCTGCTGTGCAAGCGGATATGCCGCCTGCCTATGCTCCAAGTTCCGATGTACCCCCTTCCTATCCACCTTCGGCAACACCTGAGGATCGCAGAGCTGTAGAGTCGGATAATTCAGATGCAGTAGCGGCTCCAGCGCCTGTTCCAGGCAAAGCTACCACGTCGGCTCCTATAATTATTGTTTCAGGAAATCATGCTCAGGACGCAGGCCAGACAACTGCGGCTGCGTCCAAACAAGCTAAGAACAATGGCAAGGCCAGCAAGTCGGGGCGAGGGTTCGGCCTCCTGGAGACCTTGGCTTTCCTGATTGGTCTGGCAATCTTCCTCTATCCGTTGCTGGCAGCTTACGTGAACTATTCCAAGGATTCCGCCGCAGTCGACAACTACGATCAGATCGTGGATGCACTCTCGCCTGCACAGCGCAAAGCCATGTGGCGCGATGCCAAGAAGTACGACGAGGAATTAGGCAAGCCTACGCTGAGGGACCCCTTCAAATACAAGGAAGTCAAGGAACCACTGGGTCGCTACTACAAGATCCTCAATGTGGACGGCAAGGGCATGATGGCCTATGTGGAGATCCCCAAAATCAATGTCAAGCTGCCCGTGCGCCATGGAACAAGTGATGCGGTGCTCAAGGACGGCACAGGACATATTGCCACGACCCACGTGCCTACAGACAACCGAACCATCCATGCCGTCATCACCGGGCATACCGGTGAGGTCGGGTACATGCTTTTCGACAACCTGACCCAGTTGCGCAAGGGGGATGTCTTCCAGATACGAGTGCTCAAACGGCACATGAGCTACAAGGTGGACCAGATTAAGGTCATCTTGCCTACCGATGTCAGCGCACTGCAGCCAATCCAGAATTCCAACTACGTGACCCTGCTGACCTGCTATCCCTATGGCGTCAACTCCCACCGACTGATCGTGCGGGGGCATTATATCGGTGATGATGTACCCCCCACTCAACCTGAGGGGGCGCCCATCTACATGGTCTGGGTGCTCCTTGCCCTGTTTGCGGCCAGCCTTGTGGGCTGGTACCTGCTCTCGCGCCGCCGGCGCAGCTGCCGTCAAGACCTGGAGCAGATGGAGCATCTGGTGTCTCGGGCCACAGGATCCGGAACCGTGGGGGAGCCACTGGCCACGATCATGGTCAGCCATGAGCAGGAGACCCGAGCCGAAGCCACCCGTCGTCGCCGGTTGATCAAAACACGGCGGATCTGCAGCGCACTCATGTGGCTGCTGGCTCTGCTCTGTCTGTTCTTCGCCTGGGGTTCGGTCGGCATGATGATGCGGATCGGCTTCCTGCCTGTATTCGACCTTGGCTATCACTGGTTCGACACCCACCTGCTGTACTTCTTCGGCATCGCCAAATTCTAGCTGGTGCATGGGGAAGCATGTTCGACCACAGGTATCAGTTCTGTCCGGGTCCGGCTCTTCCCCGGCTCTAGAATGGAGCGAGCATGGCCCGGCAGACTGCCGGGCTGCATCATGGAAGGTGTGGACCATGGCAGCAGTCCCTGACGTTCTTTTGTCTGACGGCAACCGCATTCCGCAGGTGGGCTTGGGCGTGCTTAGAATCGACGATGATCAGACCGCTGGGGCGGTGCGCTCTGCCTTGGAATTGGGTTATCGCCACATCGACACCGCGGCGGGCTACCGCAATGAAGGCGGGGTGGGCCGTGGTCTCAGGGCTTTCGGCTGTCAGAGTGGCCCTGAGCGTGCTCGCCTGTGGCTGACCACCAAACTGCGTGACTCCGAACAGGGCTACGACAGTGCTCTTCGGGCATTCGACCGCCAGCTGGCCCTGCTGGGCACTGACTATGTCGATATGTATATGATCCACTGGCCCACCCCCTTTGATTGGCGGGCCGACCAGGTCTGGAGCGCATTCCATCGGCTGCGTGATGAGAGGCGAGTGCGGACTCTGGGGGTCTGCAACTTTCTGCCTGAGCATCTGGAAAGGCTGCACCGGGAGACGGGGGAATACCCTGCCGTGGATCAGATCGAACTGCATCCCAGCTGGCAGCAGCGCACAGTGACGGCTTTCTGCAAGGAACACGGCATCGCCGTCCAGGCATACTCGCCATTGGCGCGCGGCGCAGACCTGACAGTCGGCGGCGGAAGACTGGAGAAAATCGCCCAGGCCCACGGGGTTACGCCGGCCCAGGTGGTACTCCGCTGGCACATCGAGAACGGAACCATCATCATCCCCAAGTCCGTCCACAGGAAAAGGCAGGCGGAGAACTTGAACCTGTTCGGTTTCAGCCTGACCTTTGAGGAGCATGCCTCCATCGATGCCATGGACACTCCGGTGCGTGCAGGACACGACCCAATGACTTACGCCTACGCCTGAGCGCTATGATGGAGATTTCATGCATGCAGCCGGCATAGGAGGTATTAGCGGCAGATGACCGATTCGAGACGCAGAAGACATCGATATCGGAGCCGCGGCCGGTACGGTTCGACATTGAGGAATCCCGTCCCGGCCCGCTTTCGTCGCGAATCGCTCACGGAACGTGTGTTGATCCTTCTGGTGGTGGCTGTGGTCTTGGGCATCACTATCGGCCTGATATTGCCAAGGGTCAATGGTGGAGTCGGACGGTTGACCGGCCGATATACGGCAACCGGCGATGCGGCCCAGACCCTGCAGGGTTTGACAGTGGACGATCATGCCCGACCGGGCCGCCAGTACCGGCGCGAGGCTTTCGGCTTCAAGGAGACCGATGAGGACGGCAACGGCTGCAATGTGCGAGAGGATGTGCTGACTCGCGATCTGACTGATCTGCGCACCACCACCCCCGGCGGTTGCAAGGTGGCCAGTGGCCGTCTGCAGGACCCCTACACTGGGCGGACCATTGAATTTATCAGAGGCCCTAAGACTAGCTCGGCTGTGCAGATCGACCACGTGGTCGCCCTGGAGAATGCCTGGCGGTCAGGAGCCAGCAAATGGGACACGGCCCGCCGTTACCGTTTTGGCAACGACCCCTACAATCTCCTTGCCGTGGACGGCCCGGCCAACCAGGCCAAGGGGAGTGCTTCGGCCGACTACTGGCTGCCCGAGAACAAGGACTATCAGTGCTCCTATGTAGCCCGTCAGATAGCAGTCAAGGACAAGTACTCCCTGAGCGTCACCAGATCAGAAAAGCAGGCCATGCTGGCAGTTCTGCATACCTGCCCGGGCCAGCCCCTTCCGCAGGATCGCTGATTGCTGGCCTTTCCCTGATAGGCGGAAACAGACCGCGATGGACAGGTCTGCTCGTATAGGATTGTCACAATCCCTCTCCTCCTTCGTTCTATTGCTTCTCTCCCCCCCCCCCCTGCTTTGATCCGGGCTTTTCTGGTGTGGTAGAATGATCGGAGGTTGATACACAGTTGTATCAACCGCATGGATTCCTGAATTTCTCAGGTTCTATGCCCGCAGCCATCGGCAACAGGGAGGTTGGCCATGAACGGCAATCGTGGTTCGCATATGCCAGGGGAAGGGCATCACATAGGGGGCCATATGCTGAAAAGCCGCAAATCGGCCATTCTGCTTGTCGCCCTGGCTGTGATTATGGGTTTGTTATTCGTGGCGCCAAAGACGGTCGCCGCTCAAGAAGCGGGGCAAAAATCTCATTCTGCAGGCGGAAGCGGGCAAATCGTCAATGACCGTTTCTGGAATGACGCCGACGGCAATCCGATGTATATGCAAGGCGGAGGAATCTTCGATTTCCCGGATCCGGCCACGGGGAGGGTCTCTCACTTTTGGTATGGTGTTCACTTTTCACAGGCGGAAACTTACCGTCATGACCCCACCCATGCGCTCACCGGCAATGACTTCATTTCAGTGGATGTCTACAAATCCGAGAATCTGTCCGACTGGCGCTATCAAGGCGTGGCTTTGGACAGAGCACAGGCCGATGCCTTCTCCGGTGATTTCGGTGGCCGCCGTGCGGGTTGGGTGTGCAGGACGGGGGTTGCCTATATCCCCGAGCTGCAAACCTATGCCATGCTCATCCAGCATGAGATGCCTACTGATGCCGCTGGTCGCAATTTCGACAAAAAGGTGTTGATCGCTACGGCCCATTCACCTGCTGGCCCGTTCAAAGCCCAGAGGCGTATCGACATGCGCGATTACGGACTGGGCACCAGCAATACCGGGGATCAGAGCGTCTTCCAGGATGAGGACGGCACAGGTTATCTGATCTATTCCTATGGCCGTGGCCGCGGCAGTGTCTGGGCAGCCAGAATAGGCGCCAGAAACGGCCGGGTGGATTTGCTGGAGCCTACCAAGCTCTACCAGGGTTTTGGGCGTGAAGGCAATGCGCTTTTCAAGCACGCTGGCCGGTATTATCTTGCTGGCTCCGATCTGTTCGGGTGGGATGCTTCCCGAATTCATTTCCAGGTTGCAGATCACCTTTTCGGCCCGTATCAGCCCGTCAATCAGACGGTGATCATGGATGGCAGCCGAGCAGATTTCGGCCATATCACCCAGACCGGTTTTTACTACACCTTGCGTGGCAGCAGAGCGGAGACCGTCATCCACTGTGGCGACCGATGGGCTGACTTCGCAGGCAACGGACTTGGCTACAACCAGTGGAATCCGCTGAGCTTCGATGATGTCGGCACGCCCCGCTTCAATTCCATGAGCCAGTGGAGGCTGGATGCGGATACCGGCCTTTGGTCGGTTGGCGAGGCCAATGACTACGTGCTCAATGGGTCCTTCGAAGCGGACAGGATTTCGGTAGGCGAGCACGGGTATCGGGATAAGGATGGCCAGGTGATTGGCGATATCGCCGGATGGCGGCGTGTCAATCCGGATGCTGTGGCCAACGTAGCCGATGCCTATGGGCGAGTGGGCGACTTCGACCTGCGGTTCGCTCCCGGGCGATCCCGCGACGCCTCCATCGTCCAGGATCTTAATGCACCGGGACATGTTCCCCTGCACGCGGGCCGCTACCTTCTGAAACTCTCCTATATGAATCCCAAAGGCATGGATCGGGCCAGGATCGCAATCGAATCCGGTGGGAGAACCTCTGAAATCGACCTGGCTGACTCTACTGGCACAGGCTGGAGGCAGGCCTCCTTGCCGGTCGAACTGGTTGGCGGCCAGACCAGGATCGCTGTCGAGGCTTCCGGCAGTTCGGGCCAGACCCTGCATGTGGACGACGTGTCCCTGACAGATGCGCCTGACAAGGGGGCTGAAAGCAATGGTGAAATCAATCAGGGCGCAAATGTGCTTCCGGCGGTCCATGCAGGAGGAGGGGCCGTCTCCGTTCGTCTTGGCGTCGAGAGCGCGGTTTCATCCCATGCATTGGCTGCCGGGGGCATCGCCGCCGGCAGCATTCCGATCTTCGCGGCCGGCTGTGTGGCGGCGGGCGTTCTGTTGATGGCTGTAGCCGGGCGTGGGCGGCGTCTTCTTGCGCTGAATTGACAATCCATGGCTAAGGGTTATACTGAATACCACGTTGGTACACAGTTGTATCAACGATCGGAAGGAGTGGGGCGTCAAAACCTTATCAAGGACGTGGTTTTTCAAACATCGAAAGGTTCATCATGCATTCTGCACGGAAACTCATGACCATGGGCATCACCGTGGTCGCCCTGGCTTCGTTCGCTGCCTGTGGAAGCAGCGGCTCCGGATCAGCATCGAAGCCGGCGGACGCCAGCAAGGCCTCGGGGCGCATAGTCTTTTGGGGCTGGGGCAATGGCATCAAGGAGACCATTGCCGCCTTTGAAAAAGCCAATCCCGGCATCACCGTGAAGTACAACAACACCGGCACTGCTGGTGACACCCAGGTGGCCTTGTCCAATGCGGTCGCTGCAGGCAAGGGCATCCCCGACGTCACCATGCTGGAGGATCCTACCGTCCAGCAGTTTGCCATTGAAGACAACCTGGAGGATCTGTCGGGGTATGGGGCCGACAAGTTCGCTGACGACTTCACCCCGGGGCCATGGAACAAGGTCCAGTACGACGGGAAACCCTATGCGCTGCCCATTGATGCCGGTCCCGAGGTTTTCTTCTACAACAAGGCGGTCTTCGACAAGGCCGGCATCCCCGATCCTCCTAAGACCTGGGATGAGTACTATCAGGATGCCAAGAAGATCCGAGCCGCAGGTTCCTACATCACCAACAACGCCGGTGACAAGAATGCCTATCAGCCTTTTACTGCACAGGCCTGGCAGGCCGGGGCGCATCCTTGGAAGGTCGATGGGGACAAGATCACCATCAACATGACCAAGGACCCCGGCATGAAGCGGTATATCGACTTTCAGCAAAAGCTGATCGACGAAGACCTGCTCGATACCAAGACCGCCAACTGGTCCGATGACTGGAACAGGGCGCTTAATGATGGGTCGGTGGCCTCGCTGACCATCGGCGCCTGGATGCCCACCAATCTGGAGTCCGGCGCACCCGACCAGAAGGGCAACTGGAGGGTCGCGCCCCTGCCGCAGTGGGAAGAGGGGGGCAGCGTGTCCGCCGAGGACGGGGGCTCGGCTCTTGTTGTGCCCAAGAAGGCCAAGAACAAGGCGGCAGCCTGGAAGTTCGCAGAATATCTGACACACGGCAAGGGAGCCCAGGTTATGGCTGACCAGGGCAGTTTCCCCTCTCTGAAACGCATCCTGAGCTCAGCTGAATTCACCAGCAAGAAGAATGAGTATTTCGGAGGCCAGGAGGTCAACAAGGTCCTGACCGAGGCAGCCAACCTCAAAGTCTCCAAATTCCAGTATCTGCCCTACAACCCCTTCGCCCAGTCGACCTACGGGGATTCCATCGGCAAGGCCTACATGAAGCAGACCAGTTTGGAGAAGGCTTTCGAGAACTATCAGCAGAAGCTGGTGGATCATGGCAACCAGCAGGGGTACCAGGTCAACAAGTGAATGATGAAGGAGACGGCCGATCAGGGCCGTCTCCGGACGGCTACAGGAGAGAAGGGCAGGCATTATGAGTGAAGCCGAAGGTTCGTCTGCGCGGGTTCTGGCCCCTGCGCGGGATCAAGGCCCTGGCGAAACCGGCGGGGGCCGCACTGGGGAGCGGCCCCGCAGACCAGATTGGCGTGGATGGAAGTTCATGGGGCCCTTTGTTGTGGTCTTCGTGTTCGTTTTCGTTCTGCCGGTGCTCTATGCCATCTACCTGAGTCTGTACGAGAAGCGCATGATCGGAGGGAACGTCTTTGTAGGCCTGGCCAATTACGCCAGGCTGCTCAAGGATGGGCAGTTCTGGTCATCAGTGGGCCGTGTGGCCCTCTTCACTGTGGTCCAGGTGCCCATCATGCTCCTTCTGGCGGCATTGATGGCGCTGGCTCTGGACTCGCTCAAGCTGCACGGCACGCGCTTCTTCAGGATCACCACCTTCCTGCCCTACGCAGTGCCCGCCGTGGTGGCGGCTTTGATGTGGGGGTTCATCTACGGCACCAAGTACGGAATGGTAGGTTCCTTGAATCAATGGCTGGGCACGCATATCGACGTTCTGCAGCCCAGCGTGCTCCTGGCCGCCATAGGCAACATCAACACCTGGGAGTTCACGGGCTACAACATGCTGATTTTCTATTCCTCGCTGTCGACTGTGCCGCACTCGCTCTATGAGGCGGCGGCTATTGACGGAGCCTCGGAGTGGCAGATCGTGCGCAGCATCAAGGTTCCCGAGCTCAAGAGCTCCCTGGTCATCACGGTCATCTTCAGCATCATCGGCAGTTTCCAGCTCTTCAATGAGCCCTCGGTGCTGCAGACCATGGTCCCAGGCAATGCGATTACCACCTATTACACCCCCAACATGTATGCCTACAACCTGAGCTTCATGGGCGGTCAGAGCAACTATGCGGCGGCCTTGGCCATCGTCATGGCCATCATCACCATGGTCGCTGCCTACGCCGTCCAGCTCAGGGGCATGAAGGAGCAGATGCAATGAGCACGGTTGATTCCACGGCTGTCGACGGGGCCAAGGCTGAACGTATGCGCGCCCGACGCGTCGCCCGGGATGAGCGTGCGGAACGCCAAAGGGCAGCTCGAACAGGATTCTCCAATCCGGACAATCCGCGGCGCAGCTGGCCGTTGACCCTTGCCGCGGGGATCTTCGCCCTCTACTGCCTGTTTCCCCTGATCTGGCTGGTCATCAATGCCACCAAGACCCAGTCGGATTTCATCGGCACCTTCGGTTTGGCCTTTGGGCACAAGTTCGCCCTTTGGGACAATCTGCGCGAGGTGTTCACCTATGAAGGAGGAATCTTCGGGCGCTGGTTGCTCAATACCCTGCTCTACGTGGTTGTGGGAGCCGGTGGCGCCACCCTACTGGCTGTGCTGGGTGGATACGCCCTGGCCAAGTTCCGCTTTCCCGGCCGTCGCCTCGTCTTTGCTGTGGTCATCGGAGCCATCAGCGTGCCAGGCATCGCTCTTGCTGTGCCTCAGTTCCTGCTCTTTGCCAAGATCGGACTGACTGATACGCCTTGGGCCATGATCATCCCCAGTCTGATCTCGCCCTTCGGCCTATACCTGATGTGGATCTTTTCCGACCAGGCAGTGCCTACTGAGCTGCTGGAAGCAGCCCGAGTCGACGGGGCTGGGGAATTCCGCACTTTCTGGCAGATCAGTCTGCCTCTGCTGGCCCCCGGCATCGTGACTACGGCGCTTTTCACTATCGTGGCCACTTGGAACAACTATTTCCTGCCTCTGATCATGCTCAAAGATTCCAATTGGTATCCGCTGACGATCGGGCTCAACAATTGGAAGGACCAGGCGTCGACCGCTGGCGCCCATGCCATTCAGAACCTGGTGGTGACCGGCAGCCTTGTCACCATCATCCCCATCGTCGTCGCTTTCCTGCTGTTGCAGAAATACTGGCAGTCCGGTTTGGCTGCCGGCGCTGTCAAGGAGTAGCGGGAAGGCGCAGACAGGATCAGACATGAGCAGAACGGACTATCATGACCGTCGGCAGCCCCAACAGTACAGACCTTACCGATGGCCGAAAGGCCTCGACAGTCATTCAAGGGAGATCTGGTTCGGCGGAGATTACAACCCGGACCAATGGCCGGAGCGGGCATGGACCGAAGATGTCGCGTTGATGAAGCGGGCTGGCGTCACCATGGTGGCACTGGGCATTTTCTCATGGGCACGTCTGGAGCCAAGCGACGGAGTCTGGGATTTCGGATGGCTGGATCGGGCGGTGGCTTTACTAGGCGAAGCCGGTATCGCAGTGGACATGGCTTCGGCTACAGCTACGGCTCCGTACTGGCTTTATCAGGCACATCCTGAGGTGTTGCCCGTGAAGGCGGACGGAACCCTGGTCCATCCTGGTGCTCGACAATCCTGGAGGCCCACCTCATCTGTTTTTCGGCGCTATGCCCTCCGCCTTTGCAGGGTCATGGGAGAGCATTTCCGCGACAATCCGACTGTGGTCGCCTGGCATGTCGGCAATGAATATGGATGGAACAACGCAACCGACTACTCGCAGGATGCTTTGAAGGCCTTCCAAGGCTGGTGCCGCCGGCGCTATGGCAGCATTGAGGAGCTTAACCAAGCCTGGGGCAACGATTTCTGGTCCCAACGTCTGCAGAACTTCGATCAGGTTCCCCTGCCTGAACATGCCGGCGTGCGTGATGCCTTTATCAATCCAGCACTGCGTCTGGATTTTCGTAGATTCTGCTCAGATGCGCTGATGAATTTTTTCTGTGCCGAACGCGATCAGTTGCAGGAGCTCACGCCTGATAAACCGTTGACGACCAATTTCATGGTCTCTACAGACCAATGTGTCCTTGATTATGAGCGTTGGTCCCACCAGGTCGATTTCGTGGCCAATGACCACTATTTCGCTCATGGCCCCGGACACCTGGATGAGCTCCTCTGCTCGGATTCCCTGGTGGACGCCTATGCTCAACGGCATCCTTGGTGTCTGATGGAGCATTCCACATCAGCCGTCAATTGGCGCATTTTCAATGCTTCCAAGCGTCGAGGCGAACTGATCCGGGACGCTCTGGCCCACGTAGCTATGGGGGCGGATGCAGTCAACTTCTTCCAATGGCGGCAGTCCGCCTTCGGAGCAGAGGCCTTCCACTCGGCCATGGTCCCTCATGCAGGGCCGGATTCGGCAATTTATACTCAGGTTGCTGCTTTGGGAGACATTCTGCACAGGCTCTCCGGGAGTGGACTGGCCGGGACCCAATTGGAGCCCTCGCCTATTGCCCTGCTTTTCGATGCCGACTGCCAGTGGTCTATGGCTGATTCGACTCTGCCCGATTGTTCTCTGGATCATTGGCAGCAGGTCTATATCTGGTATCAAGCCTTGCTTGACGTCGGGCTCAGAGCGGACGTAATGCCGCTGAAAGGGCAGTGGGAGCGTTATGACGTCGTGGTGTTGCCCGCCCTGATCCTGCTGGACCAGAGGCAAGCCGGCCGTCTGCGAGACTACGTGAGCGAGGGCGGCCGTCTGGTGGTGGACTTCGCCAGTGGCATTATGGACGGCCATATGCACGTCGGTCTGGGCGGGTATCCTGCGGTTTTGCGTGATTTGACAGGTATCGCTTCCCAGGAGATGATCGCCTTGGGCACGAGTGGCCAAGGCGGTGGGTCCATCCTGGTATCAGAGGGCATTGAGGGCAATATATGGGTCAACGATCCCTTGAGCATAGAGGATTCGGTAAGGGTGCTGGCTCGTTACCATGGGCGTCGTTCCTATGACCTCGACATGGCTGGAAAACCTGCGGCGACCATCCATGGATACGGTCAGGGCCGGGTTCTCTATCTCGGGACTGGTTTCACCAAGGAATCGCTGGTCTCGGTGATCAATCGGATCTTTCCTCCTGATTTTCTCACTGGCGCGGCAGGGGCAGGGTTGCATAACGGACGTGATGGCGACCCGCGGTTGGTGCACCTGATCAGGTCCGGGCCACAGGGCTGTTATCATTTCTATTTCAACCGGGGGTCGACAGTTGTCAGAGATGTGTCCACCAAGGGTGAGGCTTTGGCGGTTCAACGAGCGACCCGGTCCAATGGAGGCGGTTTATCCGGTAATCAGTACACTATAGGAGTGCATGGTGTGGTGATCACCCGTCAATAGATCTGATTGCCATAGTGCCTTGGAGGTTGCTGCATTCTAGGGGGTGCCTATGGCTACGGATGAAGGACGTCCAGGTAAACGGATCACCTTGCGCGAGGTGGCCAGCAAGGCGGGTGTCTCGCTGAAGACCGCGTCCAATGTGATCAATGGCAATGGTCGTATGTCAAATGCGACCCGTGCGCGTGTGCAGCAGGTGATTGACGAATCGGGATACAAGGTCAATGCCGCGGCCCGCAATTTGCATCGAAACAAAACCGGTATCATTACGCTGGCCGTGCCTTCGCTGACACCTCCCTATCTGGCCGAATTGGCTAATAGGGTCATCGACAGCGCTCGCCTGCGGGACTATGCAGTATATGTCAGCACATATGCCGAGGGGTCCGCCAAGGGTGCGCATGAGATTTTGGCATCCTTTAATAGCACTATCAGCGACGGCATAATCCTTTCTATGTCGGAGCTTGAACGATTTGCCGTGGAGGACCTGAATGTACGCTATCCCCTGGTTTGCGTGGGTGCGCGGACCACCCATGGGGTGGCGGATCACGTCATGGTCGACGATGCCGAGGCAGCTCGGATGGCTGCAGAGTATCTATTTGATCGGTCGGTGCGTTCGTTGGCGGTCATCGGTCTGCATGCGCCGCTTGACCGGAATCAGTTGGAGGCTGCAGTCGAAGGCAATGCCGAGTTAAGGATGAAAGGCGTGCTTAAAGCGGTTCATGCCAGGGGGCTCCAGCTGGATGATCGGCTTCTGGGCGTTACCGGTTATGACTGGACCTTGGGCAGCGGGTATCTGGCCATGCAGAGGATATTAGAGGCGGGGATGCCGTTCGATGGGGTGGTTGCTCTCAATGATCAGCTGGCTATCGGCGCCCTGTCAGCTCTGACTGCTTACGGCAGAGCCGTGCCCGACCAGGTTCAGCTCGTCGGGTTCGACAACATCGAAGAGTCGGCCTATCTGCAGACTCCGCTCACTACCATGGATTCATGCTTGGGGTGGATCTCGCGGACCTGTGTTGACCGCGTCCTGGGACGTATTGGGGGCAGAGCTACGGTTCCCCAGGATCTTGTCATAGGATCGCGGGTCATAGCCCGCAAAACCACCCGGTAATCAGTTTTGTGTTTTGGAGTCGGCAGTGGAGGCAGTGACGGCAGGCGCATCGGTGTGGATGATGTGCATGTGACGCAGGAGCATGCGGGTCATCTGACGGCCGGAGCCGGCGCCGTTTCCGCGAACGCCGAAGTAGACCAGCAGGACCATGCCCAGGCAGATCAGTGCCGAGATGCGCAGAGCCCACTGCACCCCGAAAATGTTGGCTGCGATCTGGGTGGAGTGGCCGCCGCCCAAGGCGTTGTGGCGCAGGGTGGTGATGGTCTCCATAAGGATGACCAGGATGGGCGCGCCGACAGCTCCGGCGATCTGCCGGGCCGTGTTGGTGACGGCTGAACCGGCTGAAACATCCTTGGGGGCCAGGTTGTTCAGGGACCAGGTGGTCAGGGGCATCAGGGTGAAGCCCATGCCGATCTGACGGATGAACTGGCAGATGGAGACCAGGCCGATCCAGGTGTTGGCCCCAATCATGCTCATGGCGATGGTGCCCAGCAGCAGGACCGAGCAGCCGGTCATGGCTACGGGCCGAGCGCCCCAGCGGTCCAGCAGGCGGCCACCGAAGAACTGAGCGATGGCGGTGCCGATGGCCCCTGGCAGCATGACCAGGCCGCTCATGGTGGCTGAGAAGCCACGATCCGTCTGGATGTACATGGGCAGGATGACGGTGACCGAGCTGAAGGCGAAGAAGGACATAGAGGCGATGATGGTGCCTACGGTGAAGTTCTTGATCCGCAGCACATGCAGGTCCAGCAGGGGTTTGTCGTGGTTGAGCTGGCGGAGGACGAACCAGATGATTCCGATCAGGCCGACCAGCATGAAGGGCCAGGTCATGAAGGAGGTGATGGGGAAGTTCTCGATGTTGGTGAAGCCGAACATGAGGCCGCCGAAACCGAAGATGGACAGGGCCACTGAGAAGAAGTCCGCCTTGACGCTCTTGTCTCGCTGCCCGAAGTTGCGTAGACCAAGGATCGACAGGAGCAGCGCCACGGCCCCGCAGATGCTCAGCGTCAGGAAAATGGAGCGCCAGCCGTTGGCATCGGTCTGCCATCCGCCCAGGGTGGGGCCGATGGCCGGGGCCACGCTCATGGCCAGGCCCACGGTGCCCATGGCCATGCCGCGCTTGGCCAGAGGATAGATGGAGAAGACGGTGATCTGCAGGACGGGCCACATGGTCCCGGTGCCCACGGCCTCCAGGATGCGCCCCAGCAGAACCATGGCGAAGGTCTGCGATTGCCAGCTCAGCAGGGAACCCAGTGTGAAGACCGCCATGGAGGTGATGACGATTTGCCTAGTGGAAAAACGCTTAGTCAGAAAGCCGGTCAACGGCACCATGACGCCCATGACCAGCTGGAAGACCGAGGTCAGCCACTGACCGGTGGTCAGGGTGATGTGGAACTCGTCCACTATAGTGGGCAGTGCCGAAGCCAGCTGCAGCTGGGTGAAGTTGCCTAGGAAGGTGATGACGGTCAGGATGGCCAGCGACAGGAAGGCCTCACGGGTGAGTCTTCCGTTGACGAAGGCTCCATCCTTGCTGAGGGTCCGCCCCTGTTTGGCGAGCTCCTGCTTCCTCATGCAACCACCACTTCCTTTGGGCTCAGTTTCCGCTGCGTATACCACTCCCTGCGGTGCCGTCCTAGAAAAGGAATCAGGGCATACCGATACCGGTGACACTAAGAAAAGCTAGAGAGTGAAGCGTCTGACAATGTCCTTATAATATACCCGGCTGTGGATTGTGATTGAGCTTTTCCGCTTGGCTGACGCGGTTGCGGCGGCCTTGTCCTGCGGTCAGCGTTTCCAGTATGCTGTTGTTGAGCGGGCTTCGGTAATGTGAATGCAGGAGGGTCCGACACGGGCTGATGAGGACGGACGTTTGAAATGCAACGGCGGTCGAGGTAGGTAACATGCACGCACATGGTCATGGTCGTGGTAGATTTGCGGCCCTCCTCGTGTCCTTGGCAATGTTGATCCCCCTGGCGGCCTGCGGCGACAACGTCCCCATCGAAGGCGGCGGAGCAATCGATACTCCAGATCGAGCCTTGTTCCAAGGCGAGTTCGCCGGATCCGGCGCATCCTCCCAGCAGAGCGCCGACGAGGCTTGGATAGCCGGCTTCCGCAAGCAGCATCCAAGTGCGCGCATCTCCTATGATCCAGCAGGTTCCGGTGCTGGGGTCAACGCCTTCCTTTCGGGTTCGGCCATCTGGGCCGGCACTGATGCACCGCTGACTTCAGACCAGCTTGAGCGCTCGCGCAAGGTCTGCGGTTCCGGTACGGCCATTGATCTGCCCGTTTACGCCACCCCAATCGCCGTGGCCTATAATCTCCCCGATCTGTGGCCAAAGGGTTCAGGCGGCCATCTGCGGATGGACCCGGCTCTGATCGCCATGATCTTCTCCGGAAAGGTCACCAATTGGCGGGATCCGCGCATAGCAGCCCTCAATCCGGGGGCTAATCTGCCCGACTTGGACATCACGGTGATCCATCGTTCGGACAAGTCGGGCACTACGAAAAGTTTTCTGTCCTACCTGCACGACACGGCCGGGTCTGCCTGGCCTTACCCAGCGGGCGAGAATTGGCCCAACGACTTAGGACAGGGCGCCAAGGGCACTGCCGGAGTGGTCATGACCATGAACCAGGCGAAGGGTACCTTTGGCTATGCGGACGCGGCCCAGACCACGGGGCTGGGCACGGTGGCGGTCCAGGCGGGGAAGACCTGGCAGCCGCCTACAGCCAAGACCGTGGCCAACCTGCTGGATGCAGCCCAGCGGGATCCGCAGGCCAGCCAGCCCGGCCGGGTGGTCCTGACCGTGGACCATCGCACCAGCCGGGAGCATACTTATCCCATTGTTTTGGTCTCCTACAACGTGGTCTGCACCGCCTATCGAGATGATCAAGACGGATCCAAGACCCGGTTCGCCAAGGCCTGGCTGACCTATCTGCTGAGCGAGCAGGGTCAGCGCATGGCTGCGGCAAATGCGGGCAGCGCCGAGCTGGGGCAGGGGCTGCGCAACCAGGCCATGGCCTCGGTGGAGACCATCGGGGGGAAGGCATGAACGAGAAACTGGACGGGGCTGCAACCCTGAACAAGGCTAAACGGGCGGATCGGATTTTCAAGGCCTGCGCCACCGGTGCGGGCATTCTGATCCTGCTGGCCCTGGCTGCTGTCACCCTCTTTCTGATCCTGCGGGCCTTTCCGGCCTTCACTGGGGACCCAGATTCCCGCACCCAGGCCATCCTCTCCCTGAGCGGGGGGCGGGCGGGCAGTTTCCTGGGCTATGTGGGTCCCCTGGTTTTTGGCACCATTTTGATTGCCGGGCTGGCCCTGCTCTTGGCCTTCCCTGTCTCCCTTGGCATCGCCCTCTTCATCGGCTACTACGCTCCCGCCCGCCTGTCCACGTTGCTTAGCACGGTGATCGACCTGCTGGCCGCCGTGCCCTCGGTGATCTATGGGCTTTGGGGGGCTCTGGTCCTGGTTCCCAATATCACAGGCTTCTGGCGTTGGCTATCTGTTCATTTGGGATGGATTCCGCTGTTTGCCGGACCCGTTGCAGCCCCTGCCCGGTCCGTGGCCACTGTGGCCCTGGTGCTGGCGGTCATGATCCTGCCCATCATCACCTCGGTCACCCGTGACATCCTGATCCAAGCCCCTCGATTGCAACAGGAGGCTGCCTTGGCTCTGGGCGCTACAAAGTGGGAAATGATCCGGCTCGCGGTCCTGCCCTTCGGCCGTTCGGGCATCATCTCGGCCTCCATGCTGGGCCTGGGCCGCGCTCTGGGCGAGACCATGGCGGTGCTGATGATTCTTTCGCCAGGCTTCAGCTACTCCCTGCGGCTGCTGCAGGCTTCAAACAGCCAGACCATCGCTGCCAACATCGCCGCCCAGTTCCCGGAGGCGGACTCCCAGGGTGTGGCCCTTCTAGTGGCTACCGGTCTGGTCCTCTTCATCATCACCTTCATCGTCAACTACATGGCGCGCAGGATCACAGCGAAGGCGGGTGTATGATGGCGAGCCGAACTGATCGTGGGCCGGTCATCGATTTTGATCGTTTCAGGCCTACAAGGTCCTCCATCCGTGCGCGCAAGCGCAAGGACCGGCTGATGACCGTCCTGATCGGGCTCTCCTTCCTGGTGGCCCTGATTCCGTTGGTTTCGGTGCTCTGGGTCAGCCTGTCCAAGGGTGTGCGACGGCTGACACCGGACTTCCTCACCCACAACATGAGCGGTGTGGTAGGGGGCAACCCCACGCCGACCGGAGGCTATGGCGGCATCCTGCACGCGGTAATCGGCACCCTGGAGATTACCTTTGGATCCATGGTCATATCCATTCCGGTGGGCGTCATGTGCGCGGTCTACCTGGTTGAGTATGCCCATGGAGGCCGCCTGGCCAAGGCCATCAGTCTCATGGTGGACGTGATGAGCGGGATTCCCTCCATCGTGGCAGGCCTCTTTGCCTTCTCCATGTTCGCCTTGGTGGTTGGACCGGGCACGGTCAATGGCCTGGCCGGCTCCGTGGCGCTCTCCCTGCTCATGCTGCCTACGGTGGTCAAGACCTCCGAGGATATGCTGACGGTGGTTCCCAATGACCTACGTGAGGCGGCCTATGCCCTGGGGGTGACCAAGCAGCGGACCATCACCCGTATTGTTCTGCGCACGGCCCTGCCTGGAATCGTCTCGGGCACTATTCTGGCCGTGGCACGGGTCATCGGGGAAACGGCGCCCCTGCTGATAGCCTCGGGCTTCATCGCCACCACCAACCCCAACCTCTTCTCCGGAAGGATGACCACCCTGCCGGTCTTCGTCTACAACGAGTATTCCCAGGGTCTGGCTGTCTGCGGGCCAGGCGCTGACCCGGGATGCCTGGCTGACGTCCACATGCAGAGGGCCTGGGCTGCGGCTCTGGTGCTGATCCTTATTGTTCTGCTGCTCAACCTGCTGGGGCGACTGGTCTCGCGCATCTTTGCTGTTGGGCGGACCCGTTGAGCGCCGCCATGAGAGGAACGGAGGCCGGAATATGGGCCAACGCATAGACATCAGCCATCTCAACGTCTACTACGGCGATTTCTTGGCCGTCCAGGACGTGAACATGCGCATCCGAGCCAACAAGGTCACCGCCTTCATCGGTCCCTCCGGCTGCGGAAAGTCCACGGTTCTGCGCACCCTGGACCGCATGCACGAGATCACCCCGGGGGCGCATGTGAGCGGGCAGGTGCTCCTGGAGGGGCGCGACCTCTATGGACCGGATGTAGACCCGGTCGAGGTACGGCGGGACGTGGGCATGGTCTTCCAGAGGGCCAATCCCTTCCCGACCATGTCCATCCGGGAGAACGTCCTGGCTGGCATACGGCTGAACAAGAAGCACATTGCCAAGTCTGACGCCGACGATCTGGTGGAGTGGGCCCTGCGCGGGGCCAATCTTTGGAACGAGGTCAAGGACCGTCTGGACAAGCCGGGCATCGGGCTCTCTGGCGGTCAGCAGCAGAGGCTCTGCATTGCCCGTGCCGTGGCCGTGCACCCCCAGGTCCTGCTCATGGACGAACCCTGCTCGGCCCTGGACCCCATCTCCACTCTGGCCGTAGAGGATCTGATCAACGAGCTCAAGCGGGACTACACCATCGTCATCGTCACCCATAACATGCAGCAGGCCGCCAGGGTCTCGGACTATACGGCCTTCTTCAATCTCAAGGCCGTGGGTCAGCCCGGCCAGCTGGTGGAGATGGACGACACCACCACAATCTTCTCCAACCCGCACGAGCCGGACACCGAGCGTTACATATCCGGTCGCTTCGGCTGAGACAGAACCGGTCTGCGCACCCGCTCGTCAGGTATCATGGTTCCGGCATCCGTGGAAGGAGCGAGGGCATGGGAGCACTGCTGGAACCGGCCACCCTCTTGGGCATCATCCTGGTGGGCTACCTGTTCAAGCGGTTTGGACTCTTTCGCCCGTTGGACTACCGGGTGCTGCAGACTGTCGTGTTCGATCTGGTCCTGCCCGGGGCCATCATCTACTCCTTCGCCACCAACCCCCACAATCCCAGCCTGCTTCTGGTCTCGGCCTTCGCCTTCGTGGCTTCGCTGATTCCACCCCTGGCCATCTTCCTGACCAGCAGGCATCGTCCTACGGCTCAGCGGGCTTTTCTTATGCTCAACGGATCGGGCTTCAACATCGGGTGTTTCTGCTTCCCCATGCTCCAGTCGCTGCTGGGCACGGCGGCCCTGGTCCCCGCCGCCATGTTCGACATCGGCAATTCGGTTATGGTCTCTGCCGGCACCAACGTCATGACCCAGGGGCTTCTGCATATTCGACCGGGCCAGTCCCTGGATCCCGATGCGGGGGAGACCGTCAAGCTGGATGACCCAGATGCCCGCAAACTCCACCGCAAGGCTGCAGCCCTCTCCATAGCCAAGGGCTTCCTGAGCTCGCCCTCATTCGACACCTACTTGGTCATGGTGGGATTTACGCTGGCCGGGATCTCATTGCCTGACTGGTCGGCCCAAATCACCCGTCCATTTTCGGCGGCCAACGCCTTCTGCTCCATGCTCATGGTGGGCATGCTCATGGAGCTGCCCGGCGGACGGGCTGACATCAAGGCCGTATTGCAGATTCTGGCCTGGCGACTGCCCTTCGGCATCCTGTTCGCGGCGGCCGCATGGTATCTGTTGCCCTTCGAACCCTTGATCCGTCAGGCGGTGGCCTTGTGCTGCCTGGCTCCGACGGCGGTTTTCGCCACCATGTTCACTGACAAGGTTCTTGGCAACGCCCGTCTGGCGGGATTCACCCTGGCTCTGACTGCGCTGATCGGTGCCGTGCTCATGGTTTTGGCGCACCTGCTGATGGGCGCCCTCTGAGGAATCAATCCTCCTTGTCGTTTTGGCGCTGGTCGCGGCGTTCCTGCTCCTGACGCAGGGTTCGGCCCTCGCGGGTGCGTTGCTTGTTGACTGTGGCGGCTGCAATCCGCTCGGCGGAGCGCTCGTCCTGTCCGCGATCGACTTCGCTGTCATGCACGTGCTGATACTGCTTCTGATCGTCCGGATCCCAATGATTGTTCCTGGCCATATACCCCTCCTCAAAAAGTGCCCGCCCATCAGCTCATCCCCATGTGGGACGGCTTCAGGGCCGTGCCGGTATGCCGATTATAGATGAGCGGAAGGTGGTGGGGCGGTATTGGAGCCTGGAGGAGGTCTTGTAACAAAAAAGCCGAGCGCTCGTGATATTCTGCTCTTGTCTCATCGCCAAATAAGACAATAAGGAATCGAATATGCATAAGCTATTTCGGCTTTCGGATAATAATACCACAGTCTCTACGGAAGTGGTAGCAGGCATTACCACCTTCTTCGCCATGGCCTACATCATCGTGGTGAATCCCTCGGTGCTTTCCACGGCGGGCATGCCTTGGGGTGCCGTCTTTCTCGCCACCCTGATCGCTGCTGTCATCGGCACTTTGATCATGGGTCTGGTGGCCAACGTGCCCTATGGCGTGGCGCCAGGTGTCGGGTTGGATGCCTTCTTCACCTTCACCGTGGTCAAGGGGCTGGGCTTCACTTGGCAACAGACCATGTGCATGGTCTTCCTGTGCGGCCTGATCAACATCCTGGTCACGGCCACCAAGCTGCGCAAGATGATCATCCAGGCCATTCCGCCCCTGCTTCAGCATGCCATCGGCGGAGGCATCGGCGTCTTCATCGCCTATGTGGGTCTGCTCAATGTGGGCATTATCAAGTTCGCGCCCGACAAGACTTCGGCATCAGGCGCCAACCCTGGACTGACCACCTTCAACACCCCCGGGGTCATCCTCTTCGTCATCGGATTGTTGCTGACCGTCTTTCTCCTGATCTTCAAGTTCAAGGGTCACCTGGCCTTCGTCAACAAGGGCGCCCTCGTCATCTCTATCATCGCGGTCACGCTCCTGGGCATCCCCATGGGGGTCACCAGTATGGCCAAGTCGGTCGATCTGGGCCAGGCCTGGTCACAGCTGCCGCAGACCTTCCTGGCCATTTTCAGCCAGGAAGGTTTTCCGGCTCTCTTCTCCGACCCGGCCAAGCTGCCAGTGGTTCTGGTGACCATCTTCGCCTTCTCCCTGTCTGACACCTTCGACACCATTGGTACCTTTGTGGGCACCGGTCGGCGCTCAGGCATCTTCTCAGCCGAGGATGAACAGGCTCTGGAAAGCGGCCGAGGTTTCAGCTCCAAGATGGATAGGGCCCTGTTCGCCGATGCCACAGCCACCTCCATCGGCGCCCTCTTCGGCACCTCCAACACCACTACTTATGTGGAGTCCGCAGCGGGCATCGCAGCCGGTGGCCGGACCGGACTGACCTCGGTGGTCATCGCCGCCTGCTTCGCGCTCAGCGCCGTCTTTGCCCCCCTGATTTCGGCCGTGCCTTCGGCGGCCACTGCGCCCGTCCTGGTTATTGTGGGCTGCATGATGATGAGTTCCTTCGCCGAGATCGAGTGGGGCGAGCTGTCGGAGGCCATTCCGGCCTTCTTCACGGCCATCTTCATGGGCTTCGCCTACTCCATCTCCTACGGCGTGGCTGCCGGCTTCATCACCTACTGCCTGACCATGGTCTGCAAGCGCAGGGGCAAGGAGGTCCACCCCATCATCTGGGCGGTCTCAGCCCTCTTCATTCTGGACTTCGTGCTCCAGGCTGTCCTCTAGCGCACGGTTTCGGATTCCGGGTCCGAGAGTGCTGCGGAATGTGGTCCTAGCGGCCTGCAGACCAGGGGAGGCAGGGAGAGAAGGCTAACCAAGACACGCGCAAGGCCCGCCGCTTGCAAGGTGGATGGGCCTTGTTTCGTCGCGGTCCGATGGAGTGCGGGGTCAAGCTCCATGGCTTCGGATCTGCTCCCTTGGCTCATTGTTGCGTCGGACCGTCGTCTCTCCGTTTCGGTTTCCACAGGCTTGCCATTCTCAGTCAGGGCGTCTTGATGGACCAAGGGGAGAAAATGGTCTGGTTCGGATGGGGCTTGGGGCCCCGTTCGTCCTCCCGGAGGTATTCATGGGGAAGCGCTGGTCTATGGCTGCCACGGCTGGTGGGGGACTGTCCAGCGCTCTCCGGTCTTCTGCATCCTGGCGAAAGGGCAAACCATCTGCGTCGTATGGCTGCGCTGGCCCTGCGATGACCAACAATGGTGAATCATGTCCGCCCTGCATGAAAGAAAAACCCCGGCAGGCTGGGGAATGTCTGCCGGGGATTTTCAAGTTCGGGCATATGAAAAACGGATCAGTACCAGTTGGTCGCCTGGGATTGGGCCCATGCGCCGCAGGGGTTCCCGTAGCGACCCTGGATGTAGCCCAGTCCCCAAACGATCTGGGTGTGGGCATCGGTCTGCCAGTTAGGGCCGGCCGAGGCCATCTTGCTGCCAGGCAACGCCTGGGGTATGCCATAGGCGCCCGACGGGTTGGAGGCGTTGGTCCGCCAGCCGGACTCCTTGTTCCACAGCTGTACCAGGCAGGTGAACTGGTCTTCGCCCCATCCGCGGGAGGTAACCAGACCATGGGCGATGCTTTGGGCATCGCCCACAGGGACAGTGGTCGTGGTCGAGCCTGACTGTGCCGGGGCGCCGCCGCCGGTGCCCACCAGGATCACCTTGTCGACGGGGACCGTCTTGACGAAGGATGCAAAAATATTGCTGGTCAAATGCTTATTGCCGGCTGCGGTGACCAGGCTGGTGGTCTCCATGACGCCGTTCTGTCCCTCTGTCTTGACCTTGGTGGTGCCTGCCGGAAGGAAGTTGGTCTTCTCTTCAATGGTGTTGAAGGGGATGGGCGACTCTTCCGTCTTGACCTGGGAGTCGGCCCGGTCGATGCGGATGACGGTCTTCTCTGTGACGGGAGTGGTCAGAGAGGGGCTGATCTGGTCCCCAGGCTGCAGGGTTATGTCCCCGGCCTCCAGCACGGATTTGACATCGGTGAAGCCTGCGCCCAGGACCACCTTGTTCTTCCCATTAATCTGCACATTCACATAGGAGGTGTTCGCATTGGCGCCGCCCGCACCGTTGCGGATGGCCTGCCTGGTGCTGCCACGGGACACAGTGTCCACATCTTGGGTAGCAGAATAGGACGTTACGCCCGACTTGGCTGAGTTCTCAGTGGATGTGTAGAAGTCACGCGATACAAAGCCCGCGCCAACGACCATGCCGAGAATAGTGACACCGGCAGCCAACCGCAGCCACTGACGCTTAGTCAGAGCCTTGACCGCACTCATCCGTCCTCTACGGTGGTTCGCCATTACTCTCCTCTGTTGGACCGACGGATCCTCAGTGATCAGTCGACGTAACGCTTCCTGTCGACCGCATGCTTCCGGCAGCGCCGAAAGGGTCACTGGACAAACACAGCACTATTTTAGTGCAAATCTACCTTGGAGCCAACTCGACTGACTCAGGCCTGTGCCGGGGTTGACAAATCGGCCTTGCGGGCCTGGTCAATCAGGTCGTCCAGGTCCGAAGACCTGAGAGCACCAGCCTGCTTGAAGATGATCTGCCCCTGTTTGGTGATCATCAGCGTGGGCACCGCCTGGATGTCGGCGGCCGCGGCCAGATCCTGGTTCTGGTCGATGTCCACCTTGCCGAAGACGATGTCGGTGTTGGCCCGCGAAGCCTTCTCGAAAATGGGGCCAAAGGCCTTGCAAGGTCCGCACCAGGTGGCCCAGAAGTCAATCAGCACCAGGTCGTTGTCCTTGATGGTCTGCTCGAAGTTTTCCGAAGTAATAGTCGTGGTGGCCATAATAACGCTCCTTGAAGTCGTTTGACTGTCGCGCGGGAAGCTCCCGTGCTTAGCAACCGCTTTCAATCATCAGCATTCCATCAAGGCTGGAGAAAGCACCCGAATATGCTCTGGGTGGAGATGTCCGTCGGGGTCCCGTGGGCGGTCAAGCCTGGTACGGATAATGGAACCATGCCAGTGCTGAACGACGAGATTCCCGATGATGACGACTTCGATGCCGATCGCGACCGTGGCGCCTTCTCGCACATCACTCCAGAGGACTTCAACCGGGGTTTTTCGGGTTCGAATCCTCCCGGATGGCTGGACCGTGATGCCATCGACCGTGCGCGGCGATGCTTGCCCATGCCCTATGTGGAGGCAGTGCCGGTACGCGTGGATGAAATGGGCGCCGTCACTCAAGTGGGCACTCTTCTGCGCGTGGATGATCAGGGCAACATTGAACGCACCCTGGTCACTGGACGAATCCTATACCACGAGACCATCAGGGAGGCTCTGGCCAGAAACATCGCCAAGGATCTGGGCCAGCTGGCCCTGCCCATGCTGCCTGCCAGCCCACAGCCTTTCACCGTGGCTGAGTTCTTCCCCACGCCGGGGGTCTCGGAGTACTACGATCCGCGTCAGCATGCCATCGCTCTGTGCTACCTGGTGCCGGTGGCCGGGGACTGCAAGCCCCAGGATGAGACCCTGGATGTGGAGTGGATCGATCCCAAGGGGGATATGCTGGAGTCCTTCACGAGCCAGATGGCCGGCGGGCACGGCAAGATTCTGATGAGCGCCCTGACCTGGGCCGGTGCACTATGAGTATTATGAGCCGGGAATCCGTGGAGGCGGACATGAGCATTGCCAATACCGTATATCGCCAAGGACAGGGGCTGCCCCTGGTGCTGGTCCATGCCTTTCCTGTGGACCACCGCATGTGGGATCGGTGCGCGGCCTTGCTGATCACCCAGGCGGATCGTGCGGGTATGGACCCCTTCCCTGTCTATGCCCCGGATATGCCTGGAGCAGGAGATTGCCCCCTGCCTGGGCCGGCGTCATATGGTCCGGCAGACTCTGACGGCGCCCTGCCTGGTGCCTTGGATGCCATGGCTCGAGCCTTTGCGGACATGGTCGCCGCCACGGGTGCCCAGAAGGCCATCTGGGTCGGACTTTCCATGGGCGGCTACCTGGTCGAGGCCGTAGCCAGGCTTTACCCTCAGATGGTGGCCGGTCTGGCCCTGTGCGACACCACTATGATGGCTGATCGTCCGGCCTCCCGGGCCAATCGGCTGCACATCGCCCGAACCTGCGAGATGGAGGGGACACTTGATCCGGTCATGCACTTCGCTCGGCCCCAGGAGGGCGATTCCACGGTCAAATGTTCGCCCGCCTTCGTGCAGACCATGACCGAATGGATACAGTCCCAGGATCCCCGGGGCATCGCCTGGCGGGAGCGGATGGCTGCGGGCCGCCCGGACCAGAGCGATCTGGTCGGCCGCATCAGAGTTCCCGTGGCCCTGGTCAGCGGCCGCTGCGACCCCTCCAGCCCTCCACGCGCCATGGAGCCTCTGGCTCAGACCATGCGTCAGGCCGGAACGGACGTTGCTTTCACCGCCATTGATGACTGCGGCCACTTCAGCGCTGTTGAGCATCCGGATCAGGTGGCTGCTACCCTGCTGGACCTGGTTCGTCGCGTGGGGAGGCTCTCATGAGTGATTCTGAAACGGTCTTCTCCCCGCTGGCCCTCACCGAGCCCCTGCCCTTCCTGCCCCTGGCACAGGGGGATGTGGACTACGACACGGCATCGCGGCCGCAGCCCGGTCTGCTTGACCATCTGCTGGACCAGGACGGCACGGGGGTCATCCTGGTGCGGGGCGAGAAGGTTGCTGTGCCCAGGGGCAAGGGGGCGCTGGCTGGCCGCACTGGAGCCAGCATCCGTCTGGCCACCCTGCCCGCTGCATACTTGCGGGGTCCTCTAGCAGGCTCGACAGACCAGTTCGAGCCGCCCTGCTACTACCTGGGGAAGGCCGACCAGCAGGCCTGGCTGGCCCTGGATCTGGATCTTGCCTGTACCGGTCGGGCCGTCCAGGACCCTCTTCGCGACCTGGCCCAGGCCGCGGATCAGCGCTTGGACTGGCTTGGCCTGCGCGAGTATGCCCCTCATGGACGTCCGCGTCAGGTGGGCCTGGCAACCTGCGCAGTGGCCCTGTCCGTATGGCATGGACGCCAGGTCTTCTGTCCCCACTGCGGCGCACCGGTTCGTCCCTGTCAGGCTGGATGGGCTCAGATCTGCCAGGGGGATGCGTCAGGGGACCAACACACGCTCTTTCCCTGCATTGAGCCTGCAGTGATCATGGCCGTGGTGGATGGCCGCGATCGGCTTCTGCTCCAGCACAACCGGAAGTGGGCTCCCGGCTTTTGCTCGGTCACTGCTGGATTCGTCGAGGCTGGGGAGAATCTGGAGCACGCAGTCCGGCGGGAGACCCTGGAAGAGGTGGGCCTGAACCTGGGGGAGATGCGGTACCTGGGCTCCCAGCCTTGGCCCTTCCCAGCCTCCCTGATGGTGGCCTTCAGGGCCAGATCCCTGGATACGGACATCCGGGTGGACGGTCAGGAGACCGATGAGGCCGACTGGTTCACACGGGAGGAATTCAGCGCTGCTCTGGCCTCGGGCCGGTTGCGTATACCTCAGGCGGCCAGTGTGGCCAGGCACATGATTGAGCAGTGGTACGGCAGTGAGATCTGACTCATCCGAGCGACGTTGCGCCCCAGGACTTGGTCTCGTCGTAAGATACTCCAAGGAACTGTCAGCAGCGAAAGGTGTGTTATGGCCATGGAGAGGCAAGAAGAGCCTCGTATCTCGGATGTCAACCAGGCCGAAACTGTGACCATGCCGCTGGCGACCGGGGAGGGGTCCGACCCTGTAGACCTGTTCGCCGACGAAGAAGCAGATCGGGCTTTCGGCGCAGGTGCTGCCCACAGGTCTCCTTCGAGTGGCCATCGAGGACGCAACATCCTGGCCCTGCTTCTTCTGACTGTGCTGATTCTGGTGGGGTGCTGGTTCGGCGTCCGTGCCTTTTTCCGCGATCGGGTGGCCCCCGGCGTCACCCTGGGTGGACAGGCCATGATGGGTCGGACCAAGGACCAGGTCAGGCAGATCGTCGATCGGCAGGTTCGTGACTCCCAGGTGGAACTCAAGGGCGAAGGCACCTCAGCCCGGGCAGGGCTGAAGGACCTGGGCGTAAGCGTGGATTCGGATGCCACGGTCACCAAGATTATGAATGCCAAGGGCTCTGCAGGCCTCTCCCGGCTGAATCCCTTCCATGGCGAGGCGGTGCCGCTGGTGGCCGAGCGGGATCAGCTGGCCATGGACAGGTATCTGACCGAACGTTTCATTCCCCGCCAGGATCGCTCCATTCCCTCCACCATCGTCTTTGACCAAGGCGCACACGCCTTCCGGCCCCAAGAGGGTCGCGGGGGTAAGGCGCCTGAGCTGGGCCGCGTGCAGGATGCCGTCTCATCTTTGATAGACAAGCCCGGCAGGCGTCTGGCCGTAGGCGTGGTCTATAAGGATGTGACCATGCCCATCAGTCTGGACACCGCCAATCAGGTGGCCTCCCAGGCCAACCAACGACTGGCCAAGGACCTGGTCATCAAGGGTGCTGATGATGACCTCATGACCGTCCCGGCCGCCACGGTGGCCACCTGGGTCAAGCCGGTCACCGATCTGGACAGGGGGACCATGGAGCTTGGCTTCGATCGGCAGGCCATCAAGCAGTATCTGGACCAGGAACTGGCCCGGCAGCTCGACCGGGATATGGTCACCGCCGTCAACGTCAAGAACACCAAGGGCGATGTGGTCGCCGAGACCACCAAGGGAGTGGACGGTGTCCGGGTTACGGATGTGTCCGCCACGGCGGACTTGGTCGTCAAGGCCCTGGAAGAGGGCGACACGAAACCAGTGCAGGCGAGCGCCGAGATCACGCCTCACAAGGAGCAGACCCGGGTGGCCCGCTACGACGTACCCGACGGCGACATCTGGATTCAGGTCAACCTCAGCGACCAGACCGCTACTGCCTACCACGGCACCACCCAGGTCAAGACCTTCCCCATATGCTCAGGCAAGCCCCATGACGGGAAATGGTCCGACACCGGCACCTTCTTCATCAATGTGCGCTACGCGGTCCAGACCATGCGCGGGGAGGGTTACGTCACCCCCAATGTCAAATGGGTCTCCTACTACAACGGCAGCGAGGGCTTCCACACGGCTAGCTGGAACTCTGCCGGCATTGCCAAGGGCGACCCTGCCCAATACGGATCCCACGGCTGCATCAACATGTATGAGCAGGACGCCAAGTGGATCTTTGACAACGCCCCCATCGGGACCATGGTCAAGGTGGAGGGTCAGGTTCCGTCGGGTCCGGCCCGCTAGGAGCACCTGCCGTGGCAGACGGCCGAGTAGGCTGGAACCATGAGCGATGAACACAGTGATGGAACTTCCCGTCTGGATGTGCCCGACCATCTGCGGTATTCCCAGGATCACGTCTGGATCGACCCCAGCCAGTCCCCGGCGCCCATGGGTGTGACCGAGTATGCGGCGGATCAGCTGGGAGACCTGGTTTTTCTGGACCTGCCCGAGACCGGCACCCACGTCGATGCCGGTGATGAGGTCATCGAGCTGGAGTCCTCCAAGGCTGTTGAGCCGGTGGTCTGCCCGGTGGCGGGCACCATCGCCTACGTCAACAGGGCGGCCTCGGACGATCCGGAGGTCATCAACTCCGACCCCTATGGGGAAGGCTGGATAGTCAAGATCGATCTGGAGGACGATGAGCCCGATCTGATGAGCGCCGAGGAGTACGGTCAGCTGCTGAAGAGCCTGAACTGACGGTCCGGTGATGACCAGGCGATCCGGCCGCAATGAAGGGCCTCTGCGGGTCCGATCGGTCAGCACTACCTTCGATTCGGCCGCGCCCGGTGAGGGCATCGAGAGCAGACCAGCTCCGGTGCGTCTGCTGCGTCGCCTGATTACTGGCGCTTTCGACCTCTGGGTGGGGCTGTCCATCAATATGACCGGCCGCCTGGGCTGGTCGCCCGACGTTCAGCCCTATGTGGGCTACGGCACCGAATCATATTCCCGGCTGATCTGCCGCACCATTCTGACTGACGGCCGCAGACGCGGGGATCCGGCCATTCGGGGCATCCGTGGCCTGCTGACCGTACCTGCGCCCAGGACCAGGGTCAGTCTGGCCATCGACAGCACTGCCATCGGGAGGGTCCAGGTGGGTGACTCCTCGGTCTACGATGCTGTCGATCCCGCCCGCAGCCTGAGCGCGGATGCGGTCTTCTCGGACCGATCGGGCTATCTGGATCTGGTGGCCGAGCATGGTCTGGTCCCAGGCGTGCACCGTGTCTCCTACCAGGTACGGGGCCGCCGGCCCATCGATGCGCCGCTCTACATCGTGCCCGGTCAGACTCCTGTCGGCGTCATATCTGACGTGGACGACACCATCATGATCAGCCAGGTGCCCAATCATTGGAAGGCTGCCTGGAACCTGCTCCTTTCGAATCCGCACCGCCGGTCCTCGGTGCCGGGCATGGCCGTGCTCTACAACCGCATCCGCGATCTGGACCCCCGGATGCCTTTCTTCTACCTGTCGGCCTCGCCCTGGAATGTGGAGGGATCCATACGCGGATTCATCCGCGATCATGGTTTTCCTGCCGGGCCTCTGCTGCTACGGGATCTGGATCCCAGGCCCAAGACCTTCGTGCCCTCCATCGTGCAGCACAAGATGGAGTTCATCCGCCAGCTCATGGCCGACTTTCCCAAGATGCGCTTCGTGCTCATGGGCGACGACGGCCAGAGCGATCCCTCCACCTTCGCTCAGGTGGTACGGCAGTATCCGGGCCGGGTCCTGGCCATCGGCATCCGTCAGTTGAGCCCCCAGGAGACCGGGCTGGGAACCTTGGTCAAGCGCACTGCCACACAGCCGGTGCCCGTGACGGAGGTGCCTGTCTTCTACGGGACCACGGGCGCCAATCTGATGCGGACCCTGCTGCCTTATCTGCGTCGCCGCGCCCGAATATAATCGCCCCATGAGTTTTTCGGCCGTCAACCCCGCCCCTCCTCGTGCGGAACGCCGTCCTGCTGATCGATGCTTTCATGGGGATCGCTTCGAGGATCCTTACGAGTGGATGCGCAACCGGGAGGATCCTGCCACCAAGGCCTACGTGCGCGACCAGAATCGCTACTGCCAGGAACGGCTTGCCGGCCAGGAGGGTTTGCGGGCCACCCTGCTTAAGGAGTTCACCGACCGGGTACAGCAGACCGACATGTCGGTACCCACTCGGATGCATGGTTATTGGTACTTCTCCCGGACGCTCAAGGGCCAGGAGTATGGGGTGCAGTGCCGCCTGCCGGTGCGCGACCAGCATGACTGGGACCCTCCTGCCGTCCAGGCCGATGCAGCACCTGGATCCATGCCTGGCGAGGAGGTCATCTTCGACGCCAATGCCGAGGCCAAGGGGCATGACTTTTTCTCTCTAGGATGTCTGGACCTGAGCGCCGACGGCCGTTGGATGCTCTATGGACTGGACACCAGGGGCAATGAGCGCTACGACCTGCGCATTCGTGATCTATGTCAAGGCCGAGACCTACCTGATCGAATCGACCAGGTCTCCTCAGGGGCAGTGCTGACCCCCGACGGCCACTGGGTCTTCTACACCGGCCTGGACAAGGCCTGGCGTCCGGACACGGTTTGGCGGCATAAGGTGGGCACTTCGGCCGATCAGGATGTCATGGTCTATCAGGAGGATGATGAGCGCTTCTGGGTGGGGCTGGGCCTGAGTTACGACGAATCCGCCGTGCTGATTGCCACCGGGTCCAAGATCACCAGCGAGGTGCTCATGCTGGACCTGAAGGATCCGCAGGGCGAATTTGTGCCCCTGATCCCCCGCAAGGAGGGAATCGAGTACGACATCAGCCTGGCCCGGTTCGAAAATGCCGGTCCCGCGGGGGAGGACCTGCCGGTGGCTGTGGTCTATCACAATGTGAAAAACCCCAACTTTGAGGTGGATCTTATCGATCTGCGCAGCCATCGTCCGCCATTTCGGCTGGGAGAAGGGGTGCGGCTGGCCCAGGGCAGCCCCTATGGCTGCGAGCGCTCCGGAGACCTAGCCTCCCTGCCGCCAGAGAAGCCCTATCGGGATCCAGGCAATCCGGCCATCCTCCAAGGCGCTCGCGGGCTAGGCATCGAGGGGCTGGGCATCCACCGCAGCTTCGTGGTCCTGACCTACCGGGCCGACAGCATGCCCCACATAGCCGTTATCGCCAAGGACCAGGCGCTGGAGGATCTGCGGGCGGGCCGACCCTGGCGCTTCCGCGAGGTTCTGCCCGACCAGGCCAGGGACGGCATCGACCGTCTCTACAGCATAGGACCCACGGACAATCCCTCCTACAAGGCTCCTGGGCTGCGCTACATCCGGGGCAGCTATGGGACCCCCGCCGAGCTGCGGGAGCTGGATCCGGTCCGGGGCGTGGATCGGTTGCTCAAGCGGGCCAGGGTGCTGGGCGACTTCCGGCCGGAGCGCTACGCCGAGCGTCGAATTCTGGTCCGTGTCAGGGATGGGGCCCTGGTGCCGGTCTCCCTGGTCTGGCGGCGAGGCATGCATCCGGCGTTGGATGCCTGCGGGAGGACTGGTCTTGATGACACGGTCATTCAGGCCCCCGACCATCCTGAACGCCGTCCCTGGCCGGACCAGGATCAGGACAAGCCTTCTCCCATGTTCATCACCGGGTATGGAGCCTACGAGATCAGCCAGGACCCTGGTTTCTCCACAGGCAGGCTCAGCCTGCTTGACAGAGGCGTGCTCTACGCCGTCCCCCATGTGCGTGGCGGCGGGGAGATGGGCCGCGCTTGGTACGAGCAGGGCCGTCGGCTGCACAAGGTCAATACCTTCCTGGACTTCATCGACGTGACCGCCGCACTGCAGGCTCAGGGCTGGGCGGATCCCCGTCATACCGTGGCCAACGGCGGTTCGGCCGGCGGGCTATTGATGGGGGCCGTGGCCAATATGGCTCCCCAGCTCTATGCCGGCATCGAGGCGGATGTGCCCTTCGTGGACGCGCTGACCAGCATCCTGGACCCGAATCTGCCGCTGACCGTGACTGAATGGGACGAGTGGGGAGACCCTCTGCATGACCAGCAGGTCTACCGGTATATGCGCTCCTACTCGCCCTATGAGAACGTTCCTGACGCCGATAGCAGGCTCCGGCTCTTCAACAGCGACCACTTCCCTGCCATCCTGGCGACCACATCCATGAACGACACCCGTGTGCTCTACGTGGAGCCGCTCAAGTGGGTTGCCAGGTTGCAGGAGCCGCAGGTAGGTGCCGATGCTCTGATTAGGATCGAGGCCCAGGCAGGCCACGGGGGCATCAGCGGACGCTACCGGCAGTGGGAGGAACTGGCCTTCGAGAACGCCTGGTGCCTGTCCATCATGGTCCCCGAAAGCCGCTGATTCTAGTCTGTCCGGGATTCGGTCGGGGTCGTGAAAGGGGCTTGGCTGGCTCGTTATGCTCGCAGTATGACAAATAGCAAGCAGAAAACATATAACATTGCAGTCATTGCCGGTGACGGCATCGGCAAAGAGATCGTTCCCCAAGCTCAGGCCGTCTTGGAAAAGGTTACCCGGGGCAAGGTTGACATACGCTACGAGGACTTCGACCTGGGCGCTGAGCGATACCTGCGCGATGGAGCCATTCTGCCCGATGAGGATCTGGACCGGCTCAAGCGGCAGGATGCCATCCTCCTGGGGGCCATCGGCGACCCCCGCATCAAGGCCGGCATCCTGGAACGGGGGCTGCTGCTCAAAATGCGTTTCGAACTGGACCAGTATGTCAATCTTCGGCCTTCCAAGCTCTACAAGGGCGTGGTGTCGCCCCTGGCCAATCCGGGCAACATCGACTTCGTGGTCGTGCGGGAGGGCACCGAGGGGCTCTACGCCGGGGCCGGCGGCTCCATTCGCCGGGGCACTCCCCAGGAGGTGGCCACCGAGGTCTCCATCAACACTGCTTACGGGGCGGAACGGGTCATCCGCTACGCCTTTCAGCTGGCCATGAAGCGTCGCCGCCGCCTGACCCTGGTCCACAAGAAGAACGTACTGACCAATGCGGGAGACATGTGGCAGCGGCTGGTCGACCAGGTGGGCCAGGAGTACCCCGATGTGGAGCGAGAATACCTGCACATCGATGCCTCCACCATATTCATGGTGACCGAGCCCAGTCGCTTCGACGTGATCGTGACCGACAACCTCTTCGGCGACATCCTTACGGACGAGGCGGGAGCTGTGGTAGGAGGCGTGGGTTACTCGGCCTCCGGCTGCATCAATGCCTCGGGCACCTACCCATCCATGTTCGAGCCCATCCACGGGTCCGCTCCTGACATCGCCGGCAAGGGGATTGCCAACCCTACGGCGGCCATTCTTTCGGCGGGAATGCTCCTGAATCATCTGGGCTTCGAGGACGAGGCGGCCAGCATTGAGCGGGCCGTGGAGGACGACATCGAGCGCTCCGGCTCCGCCCAGAGGAGCACCGAGCAGATCGGCAGGGATATTCTGGCCCGTCTATGATCGGGCTGGTTGGCGGCTAGACTGGGGGGCATGACTATGGATGACGCCCCCCAGCCGGACAACCGGCAGTCCAGTGATACGCCGACAGGGAATCCTGGCTTCGGCCCCTCTCCATTCCCGCAGGTACCGCCCGAACACCGGGGGCCTGCCGGTGGGGATGCCCCTGTCGGAGCAGCGCAGCCGGACCAGTCCGGTTCAGACGCAGTCGAGGGGCAGCGACAGGCTCCGGGCTATACCGCCGGCCATAATGCTGGCAGCGGGAATCAGAATCCCTATCAGACCGGTCGGTATCCCTCCGGACAGAACCCCTATGGCGGGTATCCGACGGGGCAGAGAGACAGTGCCGGATACCCGTTTGCCCCTCAGAATTGCGGCCAATATCCTGGGGCCTACCAGGCAGGGCCCTACCGGCCTAATCAGTATCCGACCGCCGGTTATCCAGCTGGTCAGCAATATCCTGCTGGGCAGTATTCCGGTGGCTGGTATCCTGGCGGGCAGTATCTTGGCGGTCAGAATCCACAAAGGCCCTATCAGCCCGGACCGGGCTATCCCGGCCAGTACCCAGCTGGCCAATACCCCCAGGGTGGGCATCCGGGCAATCAGTATCCTGGCAGGCAGTATCCGCCGCAGACCTCCATGCCCTGGCCCTACCCGGGCATGCCCCAAGGCGGTTACCCCGGTGTTATGTCCAACGGCAGGGGCCCCTATCCCATATCGCCCACCCCGCACAGCAAGCTGGCAGCCGGTCTGCTCAGCATCTTCCTGGGCTGCTTCGGCGTGGGCAACTTCTACCTGGGCAGGACCGGCCGGGGCGTGGCCCAGCTCATGCTCACCCTGATCGGCTTCCTCTTCTTCTTCATTGGACCGACCATCGCCATAATCTGGGGACTTATCGAAGGCATCCTGATTCTGACATCCTCGGCCGGCTCCTTCTGGCATCGTGACGCTCGCGGATGGGAGCTGACGGATTGAATCCGGCTCGTCTGCGTGGTGTCGGCAAGCAGACGAGCGGCAAACTGGCGGCCGTAACCCTGACCTTGGGCCGGGGATCCGACTCTCGTCCGTTCATCGCCTCATGCAGGATTGACGGCGACTTCTTCACGGAGCCAGCCCCGGCAGCCTCTCAAGAATCCGAGGGAGATCATGGGCCGGTATCCATGCTGGAATCCGCAATATGCGACCTCCCGTTGCCCTTGGACCATGGTCTGGCTCTGGAAAGGCTGGACAGGGTCATGGCAGAAGGGGATGGCCAACGAGTAGTCGGCGTGTCGCCATGGACCTTGGTGATTGCGTTGGAGCGCGCCCTGCCGGATGGATTAGTCATTCGGGGGCAAGGCGAGTCCGATCAACTGCCGTCACCGCCGGATCGGACCTCCTCCCTGCAGTCGCAGCCGGATGAGGCGGAATGCCGCCATCGTTGGTCTGGCTTGAAGCTGGACCTGATAAGGGACCGTCCACGTCAGCCGGCCATGCAGATGGCCATGGACCAGGCTCTCAATGACGCCGTGGCCCAGGGCCGGTTGCCGCCTACCCTACGCATCTGGAATTGGTCTGCGTCGGCGGTCATCCTGGGGCGCTTCCAGTCCCTGAGCCGGGAGGTTCGCGTCGAGCGGGCGCATAGTTTGGGCTTTACCGTGGTCCGTCGCTGCACAGGCGGTGGCACCATGGTCATTCAGCCTGACCGGGCCATCACCTATTCGCTCTATCTGCCCTTGGACTTCGTCAAAGGGGTCGATCTGATCGACTCCTACCGGATCTGCGACTATTGGCTGGTTCGTGGTCTGCGCATGCAAGGGATCCAGGCCGGCTGGCAGGGTATGAACGACATCGCCTCCTCAAGGGGCAAGATGGGGGGCGCCGCCCAGCGCAGGCTGCCAGCAGGTTCCCGCGGACCGGGCGGGCTGCTCCACCACACCACGCTTTCTTATTCGGCGGATGCCGATCTGATGGCCCAGGTGCTCAAGGTGGACCCGGAAAAATTCCATGACAAGGCCGTGACTTCGGTCAGAAGCCGGGTGGACCCCATCGACAGGCAGACCAGTCTGTCCCGTCAATCCCTGATCAATGCCCTTCTGAACACCCTGCCCTCCCTGGTGGCGGATCTGCGCATATCCAGTCCAGCGCCTGAGGTCGAGCAACGGGCCCGCACTCTGCTCCGGCAGCGCTACGGCCGTCAGGAGTGGACCGCCCAGATCGCGTGATCGGAGGGGGTTGATGTGTGAGTATAATCGTGCTCAGTCGCGTCGAATCCGGCGTGAGGTCATCAACCAGTCGGTGCAGACCCGCCAAATATGGCGAAAAGGAGTGCGGAGTATGGCGGTTCACAAGCCCAACGAGATTCCCGATGACGGGAACGCCCTCAGGCAGACCGCCCTATTCAAACAAGTTCCCAGGCAGGATGCCGACCAGCTTTTGGACACCATGCACGAGTCCACTTACGCCAAGGGGTCCACGATCTTTCGACAGGGCGACACAGACCACCGCATGTATCTGCTGGAGGAGGGCCGGGTCAAGCTGGTCCGGCAGTCGCCCGACCGCCGCATCCAGCTGCTCAGCATCCACGGACGCGGGGAGATCCTGGGCGAGATTCCCGTCTTTGACCCTTCAGGCGGGCCTCGTACCGCATCGGCCGTGGTCATGGTCAACAAGACCAAGGTGGCTGCCCTGGACCATGACGCCCTCTTTGACTGGCTCAACCAGCATCCCAAGGTGGCTGTGGACATGCTTCAGGTGCTGGCCCACCGCCTGCGGACCGACAACGAGCGCATCTCCGACCTGGTCTTCCTGGACGTGCCGGCCCGCCTGGCCAAGACCCTGCTGGATCTGGCCACACGCTTCGGCGAACCCTTCGAGCAGGGGTTGATGGTTCCTTATGACCTGACTCAGGAGGAGCTGGCCCAGCTGGTAGGTGCCTCGCGCGAGACCGTCAACAAGGCCCTGATGGACTTCTCCAACCGGGGATGGATCTCTCGCAAGGGCCGCACCATCATCATTTTCCAGCCCGGGCCGCTGATTCGACGCTCACGCATGTGAGCGCCACTGTTAGGTAGAGCCAACGGCCTAGGATGGAGACCATGCCCGAACAAAAGAAATCCATGTCGGTCAGGCGCTTCTTCACGCTACTGCTGGCTTACCTCATCTTCTGCGTCGCAGGTGGCGTGGTAGTCTCTGGTTTCCTGTTTCCCGCTGTCTTCGGCATCAACGCCGCCTCCAGGAATCTGATGCCTGCCCTGAAGACGGACAACATCGACTTCAACGTGAACGATTTGCCCCAGCAGTCCAGGCTCTACGCCTCCGACGGGCATACGGTCATCGCCACCTTCTATGCGCAGAACAGGATCGTGGTGCCCATCAAGGACGTCTCTGACTACATGCAGAAGGCCGTGGTGGCCCGCGAGGACCGTCGTTTCTTCGAGCATGCCGGCGTGGACACCCAGGGCGTGCTCAGGGCTTTCATCCAGACTTACATCAAACAGGGCGACACCCAGGGCGGATCCTCCCTAACCCAGCAGTATGTCAAGAATGTGCTCATGAGCCAGGCCGAGGAAAACAACGACCCCATCGCCGAGTACCACGCCCAGGAAGAGACCATAGCCCGCAAGATGCGGGAGATGCTGATTGCGGTCCAGATGGAGAAGAAATACTCCAAGGCCGAGATTCTTCAAGGATATTTGAATATAGCTCAGTTCGGCACCAACGTTTACGGGGTCGAGTCGGCGGCCAGGCGCTACTTCAGCAAGTCGGCCAAGGACCTGGATCCGGGTGAAGCTGCCACCATCGCCGCCGTGACCAAGAATCCCGCCCGCTTCGACCCTACCGTCAATGTCAAGGTCTCCCAGGAGCAGCGGGACATCGTCCTGGACCTGATGCGCCAGGAGAACTACATCACCCAGCGCCAGTATGACGAGAACAAGGCCAAGCCTCTGGACCAGATGCTTCACGTGCAGTCGGTCGATGCCGGCTGCCAGGCGGCTGGAGACGCAGCCTTCTTCTGCGATTACGTGACCAAGCAGATCCTCAACTCCAAGGAGTTCGGCAAGAGCCAGGATGAGCGCAACAAGCTCCTGAAGGAGGGCGGCCTGGACATCTACACCACCATGGACGTCAACGCCAACGCCGCAGCCATGAAGGCGGCCCGGGACACCATCCCCGTGGATGATCGAAGCGGCTTCGAGGTCACGATAGCCTCCATTCGTCCGGGCACCGGCGAGGTCCTGGGCTTCGGCATCAACCGGATTTATGATGCCACCCAGAACTCGGGCGGCGGCACACGCACGGCCATCAACTACGCCGTTGATCAGGTCGACGGCGGCGGCTGGGGTTTCCCTGTGGGATCCACCTGGAAGCCCATCAACCTGGTGTCCTGGATGAAGGCCGGCAAGTCCATCAACCAGTCCCTGCGCACCTCCACCAGCTATCCGCAGACCTCCTTCGCCTGCAAGATGGCGGACGGCACCCCCTACGGGTTCGGCACCGGCAGCTGGCATGTGGAGAACTCTGGCGGCGGCACCACATCGCCGGAGACACCCCTGCAGGGTCTGGTACGCTCGCACAACACCACCCAGGCCTCCATGGCCCAGCAGATCGGTCTGTGCACCATAGCCGACACGGCCAAGGACATGGGCTACCACAATTCGCCCAAAGATCAGATGGACATCCACTCGGACAACACCTTCCAGCCGCCTATGGTCATCGGTGCGGTCCAGGCCTCCCCGCTGACCATGGCCAACGTCTACGCCACCATCGCCGCCAAGGGAGTGGCCTGCAGCCCCATAGCCATGACCAAGGTGATCGACAAGAACGGTAAGTCCGTCAAGGTGCCCAAGGCAAACTGCCACCAGGCCATCGATCCGGGCATCGCCGAGACGGCCGCCTATGCACTCAACCAGGGCGTTGTCCAGCCCGGGGGCGAGGCGTCCACGACCCAGCTGGACGGGGGGCGCAAGACTTTCGCCAAGACCGGCACCCACGAGGACAAGTACATGCTGACCGGCGGATTCGTGCCCCAGGTGGCCGCCTTCGTCACCGTGGGCAATGCGGAGGGCCAGGTCTCCTTCACCAACAGGACCATCAACGGGCGGTCCATGCACACCTGGTACGGCATGTATATCGCCACCCCGGCCTGGAAGGACTTCATGAACACCTATCTGGCCGCAGCCAATATCCAGCCGGACAACTCCTATGGCAATCCCGATCCTCGGTTCACCGGCGGGGTCCAGCAGCCTCAACCATCTCAGCAGTCCCAGCAACGGTCCTCGGGCAGACAGCGGCAGACCTACCGTCACAGCCAAGGAGGACAGCAAGGCAACCAGGGGACCAGTCAGGACCAGTCGCAGACGGTGGATTCGCCGGAGGACTAGGGCCTGTGCCTACAATGGAGACCATGAGGGATTCGTCAACGGGCGGACCACGAGGAGTGTGGCCGCCCGCCGAGAGAGGCAGGAACTGATGGTCCAGGAATATCCAGAGCTGGATGACAAGGCCCCTCGGGCCGACAGCCGGGTCAAGGAGGATCAGGCGATGCCGGGGCCGGTGAGCGGCTCTGGCAGGCTGGATGTGTCCAAACCGATCCGGCCCTTTGAGCCGGGTGCCGCCGATGGAAAGAAAAAGGCAGGCAAGGCTGCCAAGCCAATCAAATCAGCCAAGAAGGGCAAGAAAGACAAAAGAGTAAGAAAGGCTGGGAAATCAAAATCAGGCAGAAGGCAGGAGAAGGACCTGCCTGCGCTCTTCCGGCCCATGGAACTGCGCGACCAGCACATCCGCAACAGGATCTGGATGCCGCCAATGGACACCTATTCGGCCCTGCGGCACGACGGGGTTCCCACCAACTTCCACTACCAGCACTATGTGTCCCGGGCCCTGGGCGGCTTCGGAGCCGTCATTGGGGAGGCCACGGCCGTGGACCCCCAGGGGCGGATCTCGCCTTGCGATGTCGGACTGTGGAACGACGAGCAGACCAGGGCCTGGCAGGGCATTGTCCGGGATGTCAAGGCCGCTGGAGCAGTGCCCATCGTCCAGCTCAACCACTCGGGTCGCAAGGGTTCCTCCGGCTGCTCCTCCATGGGCTACATCAACGCCACCGTGCCGGTAGCCGAGGGTGGCTGGCAGCCTGTGGGCCCCAGCCCCATCGCCTTTGGGAGGATGGCGGTCCCGGTCCAGCTCTCGCGGGCTCAGATAGCCTCCATCGTGGCCGACTTCCGCTCCGCTGCTGTGCGAGCCGTTCAGGCCGGCTTCCTGGGAGTGGAGTTGCATGCCGCCCACGGCTACCTGCTCTCCCAATTCCTCGACCCCCTGATCAACCGACGCAGTGACGAGTACGGGGGCGACCTGTCCAACAGAATGCGCCTGCTGATCCAAGTGACCGATGCTGTACGCGAGGTCATTCCCTCGGGCATGCCCCTGCTGGTGCGCATGTCCGCCACCGACTGGGCCACTGGGGGATGGGGTCTGGACGAGACCATACGCACTGCCAAAGTGCTCAAACTGCATGGGGTGGACCTGATTGACGTTTCCACCGGGGGTCTGGTGCCAGGCGTGAAGATTCCGGCCGCTCCCAACTACCAGGTGCCCTTCTCCTACCAGGTGCGCAGCCAGGTGCTGATTCCCACCACGGCGGTGGGGCTGATCACCAAGCCCCGGCAGGCTGATCGGATTGTGCGCAAGGGCCTGGCCGATGCGGTCGAGATCGGTCGAGCCAGCCTGCGCGACCCCTACTGGCCGCTCAGGGCTGCCTACAAGCTGGGGCTGTCTGCCGAGCAGACCCCCTACCCTGAGCCTTACCGGCGCGGGGCCTATGGCATCGCACGCTGAGAGCGGCCATGGGAGTTGTTCGTGGCGGAGCAGGGACCATTGTGGTCATGCCCACCTATCAGGAGGCTGACAACATTGGGGTTACCCTTCCTCAGCTCTTGGACTGCTGCCCCGAGGTCGATGTCCTGGTCGTCGACGACAACTCGCCGGACGGCACCGGCGCCTTGGCCGAGGATATGGCCAAGCGCAATCCTCGCGTGCACGTCATCCATCGGCATGCCCGCCGCGGGCTGGGCCCAGCCTACGTGCAGGGGTTCCGTTGGTCGTTGGATCAGGGCTATGACCTGATTTGCGAGATGGACATGGACGGTTCCCATCGGCCCCAGGATCTGTCGAGTATGTTGGCTGTGGCGCAAGGTCATGCACATCCGGGCCTGGTCATCGGCTCGCGCCGGGTGCGCGGAGGTCGCACTCGACATTGGCCCTGGTATCGGGATCTGATCTCGCGTGCGGGATCCTGGTATGCCCGCACCGCCCTGGGTTCCTCGGTAAGGGACATGACCGCCGGCCTGCGGGTCTACCGAGCGGACGTGTTGAAGCGGATCGATCTGGGAAGGGTTCGCTCCAGTGGATACGTCTTCCAGGTGGATATGCTGCGTCGAGTCCAGGCCGTGGGCGTTAGCGTCGTCGAAGTGCCTATAGTCTTCGTGGAGCGGGTTCGCGGCAGCTCGAAGATGGATGCCGGGATCGTGCTGGAGGCCATGGCCCAGGTGACCCTGTGGGGACTTGAACGGTTGACCCGCCGAAAATGACATTGGCTCGCATTTGTGTTCGTTTTCATAAGCGACCTTGCAGGGCTTGTTGAAGTCTTCGAGTACGAATTACGCTTTGAAAAAGGGATTCCTGCAAGAGCTCAGGCGGGCCTCAGATGTGTCTAAGAGTGGTCCAAGCGTCGAAGGAATGTCGATTTTACGACCCTGCTTTGTGGCGGCGACCATAGTCCGATAGCCGGCTTGCCAATTTGGGCGAATGTGTGCGATAATGTTCGAATGATATCGTCACAACGCCAACACTTGATATTGAACCGGTTGCGTACTCGTGGCGCAGTCCGTATCACCGCCCTCTCCAAGGAGCTGGGCGTCTCCGCCATGACCATCCGCCGTGACATTGCCGACCTGGCGGACAAGGGCCTGCTCAAGAGGGTCCACGGAGGGGCCGTCACCACCAGCTCGCTTCTGGCTGAGCCGCTCTTCTCGGTCAAGTCGCAGATGGACATGGGTCTCAAGGACACTATCGCCCGTCGCGCCATCGACTATGTCTCCCCGGGCGACGTCATCGCCATCGGGGGCGGAACCACGGCCTATGTCTTTGCCCAGCACCTGCTGGAGAGTCGTCAGTGCGCGGGCGTGACCCTGCTGACCAATTCCATCCCCGTGGCCGAACTGGTACAGGCCATGGAGAGCAAAGATGTGGAGGTCATAGTCACCGGTGGGGTCATCACCCGGTCCAACTCCCTGGTAGGTCCCATCGCGGACAAGGTCATCGCCTCTCTGCGGGTCAACACGGTCTTCCTTGGGACCCACTCGGTCTCCATACCACGTGGCTTCCTGATGCCCAACTCCCTGGAGGCGGCCACGGATATGGCCCTGATGGACATCGCCGACCGGACCATCATCCTGACCGACCACACCAAGTGGAGCTGCACCTCCCTGTCCCTGTTCGCCTCCTTCGACCAGGTGGACACCGTCATTACCGACGACCAGCTGGACCAGGAGTCGGCCGAGGCCACCCGGTCCCTGGTCAAGCGGCTGGTTTTGGTGCCGGTCAACCCTGAGGAAGGCCAGGCTCAAGACGGGTCCTCCGACGGGTCTGAAGCCCAGGTTCAATGAACGATCAGTCACTCAGGGCGCGCAGGTTGTCATAGCGGGTTGCCATGGATTGTCAATCATCACGGACGATGAAGGAGCAGCATGAAGTCAGAGCAGTATGTCCCCCAACGGTATGTTCCCGGCGACTATGCCAGGGAGCACATCCGCATCACCCCCACCAGGCTGGCCGACGGACGCCGATTCTTCTACCTGGACGATGACCCCGAGTACGTCTCCGGCAGCAGGACCAGGCGTCTGGACGATCCTCGTCCGCTGACCGACCGGTTCGCCCCGCACCAGGATCAGGAGGGCAGGACGGTGCCCTTCCAGCCGCCGCAGATGCGCCGGGACCCTCTGACCGGAGACTGGATCCCCATGGCCACAGCCCGGATGAACCGGCCCATCACCGCTGGCCCCCAGGCCACCGCCAAGGGCAACCCCCTGGCTGCCAGAAAGCCGGGAGACCCCTACCAGGATGGGGAGATCCCCGATGTGGACTACAACGTGGCGGTCTTCGAGAACCGTTTCCCCTCCATGATGCAGGTGCCCAATACTCGGGCGGCCGACCAGGCCTCCTTGGTGGACGGCAACCCACTCTGGCCGGTGCGCGAGGCCAACGGACGCTGCGAGGTAGTTTGCTTCGACCCTGACGAACACGCGCTCCCTGCCGATCTGCCGGTCTCCCGTCTGCGGACGGTGGTGGAGGCCTGGGCCTTCCGCACTGCGGAAATCTCGACCATGGAGGGCATCGAACAGATCTTCCCATTCGAGAACCACGGCCAGGAGATCGGCGTCTCCCTAGCTCACCCCCACGGACAGATTTACTGCTATCCCTTCATTGCCCCACGGCTGGAGCAGGAGCTAAGGCAGTGCGCCGACTACAAGGAGCGCACCGGAGGCAACCTTCTGGCAGACATTCTCAAGGCTGAGCTGGACTCTGGCCGACGTGTCGTCTTCCGCAACGCCACTTGGGTGGCCTATGTGCCCGCCGCTGCCCGCTGGCCCTTGGAAGTCCACGTGGCCCCCGTCCGCGATGGAATCCTGAGTCTGGACCAGCTCAACGACCAGGAGCGCTGGGACCTGGCCGTCATGTATTCCACACTGCTCAAGCGGGGCAACGCCTTCTTCGACAAGGGCGACGGCAGGGGGATGGATCTGCCCTACATCGCCGCCTGGCACCAAGCCCCGCTGCACGATCCGCGGCGTGAGGACTACCGGCTCAACCTGCAGTTCTTCTCCTTCCGCCGTGCCGTGGACAAAATCAAGTATCTTGCCGGGTCCGAGTCAGGCATGGCTGCCTGGGTGTCGGACACCACCCCCGAGCGAATCGCCGACCGTTTCCGCCAGCTGGGGCCCCTGGATCTGGAGAATGGAGAGAATCAATGACGACGACAGTGGAATTCATACACGCCTGGACCCAGGGCGCTGACGGCCAAGGGGCCACCAAGGCCCGTGGGCTCTTCCAAAAGGTCTATGGCGAGAATCCCCAGGGCGTCTGGAGCGCCCCTGGCCGAGTCAATCTGATCGGCGAGCACACGGATTACAACGCCGGGCTCTGTCTGCCCATAGCCCTGCCCACCCGCACCTATGTGGCCGTCAGCCCCAGGACAGACAGCCGGGTCCGACTGGTCTCCACCATGGATCCGGAGCATCCGGTCCAGGCTGACATGGATGGGCTTCAGGCCCGGGGAGTGAGCGGCTGGGCGGCCTATCCGGTAGGCGTGGCCTGGGCCCTGCAGCGGGATGGCTTCCCCCAGGTTCAAGGGTTCGATCTGGCCCTGGCATCCTGCGTGCCGGTGGGGTCCGGGTTGAGCTCTTCGGCGGCCATGACCTGTGCAGTAGCCCTGGCCTTGGATGACCTCTTCGGTCTGGGGCTGGGCGGCGACGAGGCTGGCCGGGTCAGGCTGGTCCAGGCCGCCATCACGGCTGAGAACGATATGGCCGGCGCTTCCACCGGGGGCATGGATCAGAGCGCCTCCATGCGGTGTCGATCCGGCTGCGCCCTGCGGCTGGACTGCCGGCCGGAGCTGGATGCCATGAGCAATGTGCGCCAGGTCCTCTTCGACCTGCAGGATGCGGGCCTGGAGCTGCTGGTCGTCGACACCAGGGCCCAGCACCAGCTCAACGATGGCCAATACGAACAGCGGCGGGCCAGCTGCGAACAGGCTGCGCGTCTGCTGGGGGTGCCCAACCTGCGCCAGGTGGCAGACCAGGTCAATGGGGCCGCTGATCCCCCATCCGCCCTGCATGCCCTGCTGGAGCAGCTGCCGGATGAGACCATGCGTCGGCGGGTCCGTCACGTGGTCAGCGAGATAGGACGGGTGGACCGCTTCATCGAGGCTTTCGGCAGGGGCGATCACGTCCTGGCCGGCCGCCTGCTCAACGCCTCCCATGACTCCCTTCGGGACGACTACGAGGTCACCTGCCCGGAGCTGGATGAGGCCGTGGACGCAGCACGCCAGGGCGGGGCCTACGGGGCTCGCATGACCGGCGGCGGGTTCGGCGGATCCATCATCGCCCTGGCTGACGCCGGCAAGGGCTCCGATCTTGCCCGTGACATCGCCGAACGATTCGCCTCCAAAGGATTCAAGGCCCCCAGAGCCTTGATCGCCCTGCCCTCCTCGGCAGCTGCGCGTGAATCCTGAATCCGGACTGCAGGCCTCTACGACCCCCGCTTCTCCCGGCGCTCCTCTAAGCTGGGGGAGCGGGGTCCCGGTTTTCAAGGGGTCCGGTCAAGGGCGAGGTGGATGAGGAGGACGGTCATGGACAAGGCGATCATCACGGTGGTGGGCAAGGATGCTATCGGCATCATCGGCAAGGTCTGCACAGACCTCTCCCAGCAGGGGATCAATGTGCTGGATATTTCGCAGACCATTCTGGATGGCTTCTTCACCATGATGATGATCGTGGACTGCACTGCATGCCGGAATGATTTCGACGCGCTGAGCCAGCGGATGGAATCCCTCGGAGAGGAGATCGGAGTCTCCATCCGCTGTCAGCGCGAGGAGATCTTCACTAGGATGCACCGGGTCTGAGGAGGCAGCCATGATCACACGCGACGAGGTCCTGGAGACCAACGACATGATCGACCGGGAGCGTCTGGACGTGCGCACCATCACCATGGGCATCAGCCTGCTGGATTGTGTGAGCGGGGATGTGGACATGCTCTGCCGGAACATCCATCGCAAGATCGTCTCCCTGGCCGGAGATCTGGTGTCCACTGGGGACTCCATCGCCCGAGAATACGGCATTCCCATCGTCAATAAGCGCATCACCGTCACTCCCATATCTCTGGTGGCCGCCGGCGCCTGCCACTCCGTGGAGGACTATGTAGCCGTGGCTAAGACCCTGGACCGCTCGTCCCAGGAGGTCGGCGTCAACCTGATCGGCGGCTACTCGGCCCTGGTCGGCAAGGGCATGACTCCGGCCGAGCGGCTGCTGATCAAGTCCCTGCCCAGGGCCCTGAGCCAGACGGAACGGGTCTGTGCCAGCGTCAACGTGGGCTCCACCAGAACGGGCATCGACATGGATGCCGTAGCCCTGATGGGCCGGGTCATCAAGGCCACTGCCGAGAGCACCGCCGACTCGGACAGCTCCGGCTGCACCAAGCTGGTGGTCTTCTGCAACGCTCCGGACGACAACCCCTTCATGGCCGGAGGCTTCCACGGGGTCAGCCAGGGGTCGGCCGTCATCAACGTGGGGGTCTCCGGTCCCGGCGTGGTCAAGACCGCCCTGGAGTCAGCCAGGGGTGCGGACTTCGGGCAGCTCTGCGAAACCATCAAGCGTACGGCTTTCAAGATCACCCGGGTGGGCCAGCTGGTGGCCCAGGAGGCCAGCCGCCGACTGGACGTGCCCTTCGGGATCATCGACCTGTCCCTGGCACCCACCCCTGCCGTCGGAGACTCAGTGGGGGAGGTTCTGCGGATCATGGGCCTGGAGCAGGTGGGCGTCCCGGGGACCACTGCTGCCCTGGCCATCCTCAATGATCAGGTCAAGAAGGGCGGCATCATGGCATCTAGCTCGGTGGGCGGGCTGTCAGGGGCCTTCATACCTGTGTCCGAGGATGCCGCCATGATCCAGGCCGCCGAAGAGGGGAGCCTGACCCTGGAGAAGCTTGAGGCCATGACCTGTGTCTGCTCTGTGGGGCTGGACATGATCCCCATCCCCGGGGATACATCTTCTGAGTCCATTGCCGGCCTTATCGCCGACGAGGCGGCCATCGGCATGATCAATCAGAAGACCACTGCCGTCAGGGTCATTCCTGTCGTCGGCAAGCAGGTGGGCGACCGGGCCGAATTCGGCGGGCTCATGGGCGGCGGCCCGGTCCTGCCCGTCAATACCGGCTCCTGTGCTGACTTCGTTAATCGGGGCGGACACATCCCGGCGCCTATTCACAGTTTCAAGAATTGAGCGCGCTCGCGGGGTTCAGCGGCCGCCTTGGAATCCCAGCTGCCGCCAGGCCTCGTAGATGGCTATGGAGGCGCAGTTGGTCAGGTTCAGGCTGCGCAGGCTTGGCCGCATGGGCAGCCTGACCTGTTCGGCCACGTGAGGGCCGGTCATGATGTCCATGGGGTCGGGGATGTCGCCGGGTTCCGGGCCGAATAGGAGGATGTCGTCCGGCCGGTAGCTGACCTGGGTGTAGAGCTTGTCGGCGTGGGCGGTGAAGGCGATGATCCGGCTGTCGGGCATGGAGCGGACCAGGTCGTCGAAGTCCGGGTGCAGTACCACGTGGGCCATGTCATGGTAGTCCAGGCCGGCCCGGCGCAGCTTGGTGTCTTTGAGGTTGAAGCCGAGGGGCTCTATCAGGTGCAGGATGGTGCCGGTCACGGCGCACAGGCGGATGGCTGAGCCGGTGTTTCCGGGGATTCGCGGCGAATAGTAGCACAGGTGGGGCGTGGAGGTTTTCACCCGGTTGGCCTGATCGGCTTTCATCATGGCGTCCACCACCGAGATGGGGTTGCCGTGGGCGTCGGTGACCAGCTCGTCGGGACCATAATTCGATTTGCGGTATCCGTACTCGTACATGCTTTCGATGGCCTTCGACGGGTTTCCGGACTGCTCCTGCCTGTTCATGAGGCCAACCTACCGTCGCCAACCGACAGGCCAGGCAGGGCTGGTCGGCACCGTCGGGCAGAATACGGCGGTTGAATGAGGCAGAATCGGATGGCGAAGGGCGGTGCAACCATGGAGAACGCGGAAACGACTTTGGCGGAGACTGAACCCATCCGCCTGCGGCTGTTCGACTGGTGGAGCCGATACGCCCGCGACCTGCCTTGGCGCTTTGGGCGGACCACGCCCTGGGGGGTCCTGGTCTCCGAGGTCATGAGCCAGCAGACCCAGATGAGCCGGGTGGTGCCCTACTGGACTGCTTGGATGAAAATCTGGCCGGATGCGGCCTCCCTGGCTGCTGCACCCAAGGCCGAGATCATCACAGCTTGGGGCCGGCTGGGCTACCCGCGCCGAGCCCTGCGCCTGCAGGAGTGCGCGCAGCAGGTGGCCGGCCAGTATGCAGACCGCCTGCCTCGTGATTACGACCAGCTGGTGGCCCTGCCGGGCATCGGCGACTACACAGCCAGCGCTGTCATGAGCTTTGCCTACGGCGAGAGGATCGCCGTCATCGACACCAACATCCGCAGGGTGCTCTCTAGGGTCTTTTTGGGGCGCGAATCCACTGGTGGCGCTGCCAGCCGAGAGGAGCGCCAGCTGGCCTGGCAGGTCCTGCCTGAGGATGTCGATGCCGGGGACAGCGGCGCCCAGGAAGATAGTGGTCGTTTGGGACTGGCTGATCCGAAGGTCAGGTCGGCAGCCTGGCGGGAGCCGTCCTCGGCCCGATGGAACCAGGCCGTCATGGAGCTGGGCGCCACAGTCTGCATTGCCCGCAAGCCTGCCTGCGGCATCTGCCCTTTGGCTGGTCACTGCCGCTTTCTCAAGGCCGGACTGCCCGGTCTGGGCGCAGGCAGAACCAGGCCCCGGCAGCGCTTCGCTGGTACCGACCGGCAGGTCCGCGGTGCGATCCTCCGGGCCCTACGGCAGGCTTCGGGCGCGCCCGTCTCAAGGAAGGACCTGGAACCCCTGTGCGAGGACGAAATCCGACTTGATCGGTGCATCGCCTCCCTGGACGAGGACGGTCTTCTGGAGATCGGCCAGGACGGCCGCCTGAGTCTGCCGCAGTGAAGGCCGCCCTGACGATTAGACTGGAGAAGTATGGCCAAGCGAAGCACGAGCGAGAAGAAGCGGCGGATGTACCGTCGCCGGAGGATTGCGGCCGCCCTGTTGGCGGTGCTCTTTCTATTGGTCTGCGCTGGCCTGGTTTGGGGTGTGGGGGCCGGTATCAGAGCCCTGCGGGGAGGCGATGGGGGCCAGGGAGCCTCGACCAGCGCTCAGCAGGGCGTAAAGACCAAATCCAAGGACAAGCAGGATAAGGATCAGAAGAAGGATGCTGGCAAGAAGCGTTTCTCCGGAGCTCCTGACTGCGACAGGGGTGATCTGGCTCTGGAGCTGGCTGCGCCCAATCCCAGCACTCGAGTTGGCGGATCTATCGACTTTGCAGTGACCATCCGTCACAAGGGAACAGGTTCATGCTTGGTTGACGGCTCCAACGGCGGCCGGGTGCTGGTCATCACCAGCGGCGAGGATACCGTTTGGCGTTCCGATGCCTGCCCGGTGGGGGCGCGCACCCTGCTTATAGCCACCGGCGACAAGGACGTACAGACCATAACCTGGCATGCCGACAGGAGCCAGGACAGCTGCCAGCCCGACCAGAAGCTGCCCAGGGTCAAGGCCGGCTCCTACCAGGCCAAGCTGGTGCTCAAGGCTGATTCGCACGTGGTTTCCCAGCCAGTGCCGGTCATGGTCCAATAGCAGCTTTTCCAAGACGACACGCCGATTGCGTCTGGAGTCTTTGTCTGCTATAGTTTTGTCTTTGCATGAGGTGTGTCATATAGCGGGCATGCATCATCGAGGAGATGCCCGCGAATAGGCATATGGCGGCCATTCGGCATCTCCCTGGGGTAACAGGAATGATCGAGTACGGCGAGCGATAAGGAACGTCCATTTTGGCTGCCAATAAAGCTGTAAGTAGTACCACCGCCACGCAGGCACGCGCTGACGAACACGACATCAAACTGCACAAGGCCACCGATCGTGTCAATTTCGGATCCATCCGCGAACCCATCGAGGTGCCCTACCTCCTGGGCGTGCAGACCGATAGCTTCGACTGGCTGGTCGGCAATGACCGCTGGAAGAAGCGGGTCGAAGAGGATCAGGTCAACGGGACCCATACCGTGGCCCCCGTCTCCGGTCTGGATGAGGTCTTCCAGGAGATCTCTCCCATTGAGAACTTTGCCCAGACCATGAGCCTGACCTTCTCGGATCCCTACTTCGAGGAGCCCCGGCACACGGTCCAGGAGTGCAAGGAGAAGGACTACACCTACTCCGCTCCTCTGTACGTGAACGCCGAGTTCGAGAACGGGGACACTGGCGAGATCAAGTCGCAGACCGTCTTCATGGGCGACTTCCCGCTGCAGACACCACACGGCACCTTCATCATCGGCGGCTCGGAGCGCGTCATCGTCTCCCAGCTGGTCCGCTCTCCTGGCGTCTACTTCGACCGCACCCAGGACCGCAACTCCGACAAGGAGATCTTCGGGGCCAAGATCATCCCCAGCCGGGGCGCCTGGCTGGAGTTCGAGATCGACAAGCGCGATGTGCTGGGCGTGCGCGTGGACCGCAAGCGCAAGCAGTCCGCCATCGTCTTCCTTATGGCCATCGGCATGACCAAGCCGCAGATCCGCAAGGCCTTCAAGGGCTATCCGCTGGTCCTGGATGCCCTGGAGAAGGAGACCATCGAGACCCAGGACGAGGCCCTGACCGACCTCTACCGTAAGATCCGGCCTGCGGACACCGCCTCGCCCGAGGCCGGCCGCAACCTGCTGGACTCCTTCTACTTCAACACCAAGCGCTACGACCTGGCCCGGGTCGGCCGCTACAAGATCAACCGCAAGCTTGGGCTTGAGGCCGACTTCAACGACCGCAGCCTGCATCCTGAGGACATCATCGCCACCCTGAAGTACCTGGTGACCCTGCATGCCGGCGGACAGACCTTCCCTGGCCGCCGCGACGGCCAGGACATCGAGCTGCGGGTGGACGTGGACGATATCGACCACTTCGGCAACCGCCGCATCCGTCAGGTGGGCGAGCTGATCCAGAACCAGCTGCGTACCGGTCTGAGCCGTATGGAACGCGTGGTCCGTGAGAGGATGACCACCCAGGACGCGGAGGCCATCACCCCGCAGTCCCTGATCAACATCCGCCCGGTCAACGCCACCATCAAGGAGTTCTTCGGAACCTCCCAGCTCAGCCAGTTCATGGATCAGAACAACCCTCTGGCCGGCGTGACCAACAAGCGTCGTCTCTCGGCCCTGGGCCCCGGCGGCCTGTCCCGCGACCGCGCCTCCATGGAGGTGCGCGATGTGCACCCCTCCCACTACGGACGCATGTGCCCCATCGAGTCTCCTGAAGGCCCCAACATCGGCCTGATCGGCTCCCTGGCCACCTTCGCCCGGGTCAACCCCTTCGGCTTCATCGAGACCCCCTACCGCAAGGTCATTGATGGCCAGGTGACCGACGACGTGGTCTACATGACCGCCGACCAGGAGTCCGAGCACACCATCGCCCAGGCCAACCAGGAGATCGACGAGACTGGGCACTTCGTCGAGGACGAGGCTCTGGTGCGTGACGCCGAGGCCGAGGCCAAGGATGTGCCCGTCTCCCAGGTGGACCTGATGGACGTCTCCCCCCGGCAGATGGTTTCGGTGGGCGCCTCCCTGATCCCCTTCCTGGAGCACGACGAGGGCCACCGGGCACTGATGGGCACCAACATGCAGCGTCAGGCCGTCCCCCTGGTCAAGTCCGAGCGTCCCCTGGTAGGCACCGGCTCCGAGTGGCGCTCCGCCATCGACTCGGGCGATGTCATCCTGGCCGAGAAGCCGGGCGTGGTCACCTACGTCTCCGCCGACATCATCCGTGTCATGAATGACGACGGCACTCAGTCCTCCTACAAGTTGGCCAAGTTCCAGCGGTCCAACCAGACCACCTGCTACAACCAGGTCCCCCTGATCAAGGACGGGGAGCGTGTCGAGGCCGGCACGGTCCTGGCTGACGGCCCCGCCACCGAGAAGGGCGAGATGGCCCTGGGCAAGAACGTCCTGGTGGCCTTCATGCCTTGGAACGGCTACAACTACGAGGACGCCGTCATCATCTCCCAGCGGCTGGTCCAGGATGACACTCTGAGCTCCATCCACATCGAGGAGTACGAGACCGACGCCCGCGAGACCAAGCTGGGCGCCGAGGAGATCACCCGGGACCTGCCCAACGTGGGCGAGGATGCGGTGGCCAACTTGGATGAGCGCGGCATCATCCGCATCGGCGCCGAGGTCGAGGCCGGGGACATCCTGGTCGGCAAGGTCACTCCCAAGGGCGAGACCGAGCTCACTCCCGAGGAGCGGCTTCTGCGGGCCATCTTCGGCGAGAAGAGCCGCGAGGTGCGCGACACCAGCCTGCGGGTGCCCCACGGCGAGACCGGCACGGTCATCGAGGTCAAGGAGGTCACCCGCGAGGATGCTGAGGAGGACGGCGACGAGCTGCCCAACGGCGTCAACCGGATGATCCGGGTCTACATCGCCCAGCACCGCAAGATCACCCAAGGCGACAAGCTCTCGGGCCGTCACGGCAACAAGGGCGTCATCTCGAGGATCCTGCCCGAGGAGGATATGCCCTTCATGGCCGATGGCACCCCCATCGACATCATGCTCAACCCGCTGGGCGTCCCCTCCCGTATGAACCTGGGTCAGGTCCTGGAGCTCCACCTGGGGTGGATCGCGCACTCCGGCTGGGACATCAGCCTGGATCCCGACCTGGAGGCCGAGTGGAAGAAACACATTCCCGCAGGGGCCGAGAAGGCCGACCCTGGCACCACCGTGGCCACCCCGGTCTTCGACGGCGTGCGTCAGGATGCCCTGAACGGTCTGCTCAAGACCACCCTGCCCAACCGTGACGGCGAGCGCCTGGTGGGCGACGACGGCAAGGCCGTGCTCTACGACGGCCGCACCGGCGAGCCCTTCACCAAGCCGATCTCCGTGGGCTACATGTACATGCTCAAGCTCCACCACCTGGTGGACGACAAGATCCACGCCCGGTCCACTGGCCCCTACTCCATGATCACCCAGCAGCCCCTGGGCGGCAAGGCCCAGTTCGGCGGCCAGCGCTTCGGTGAGATGGAGGTCTGGGCCCTGGAGGCCTACGGCGCCGCCTACACCCTGCACGAGATGATGACCACCAAGTCCGACGACGTGGATGGCCGTGTCCGGGCTTACGGAGCCATCGTGCGCGGGGAGAACCTGCCGGCGGCCGGTATCCCCGAATCCTTCAAGGTGCTGCTCAAGGAGATGCAGTCGCTCTCCTTGAACGTTGAGGTGCTCAACGCGGAAGGCAACGTGATCGAGATGAAGGACGAGGACGACGACCCCAGCGCCGCCTCCGACGACTTGGGCTTCAATATCGGAGCCCGTCCGGACGCCGCCGCCAAGGCCGACCAGTCCGCTCCCGAACCGGAGTACCGCTGAATCACCAGTCACAGGGATGCCCGCCTGACGGGCATCCCTCCAAGAGGCAAACTTCAGAGCAGTTACAAGATCAGAGACAGGACACAGAGTGCTGGACGTCAATGCATTTGACAAACTGAGAATCGGACTGGCCACCGCCGACGACATCCGCGGTTGGAGCTATGGCGAGGTCAAGAAGCCTGAGACCATCAATTACCGTACCTTGAAGCCCGAGAAGGACGGCCTGTTCGGCGAGCAGATCTTCGGACCCACCCGCGACTGGGAGTGCGCCTGCGGCAAGTACAAGCGCGTGCGTTTCAAGGGCATCGTTTGCGAGCGTTGCGGCGTGGAGGTCACCCGTTCCCGCGTCCGTCGTGAGCGTATGGGCCATATCGAGTTGGCAGCCCCCGTCACCCACATTTGGTTCTTCAAGGGCGTGCCCTCCCGGCTGGGCTACCTGCTGGACATCGCGCCCAAGGACCTGGAGAAGGTCATCTACTTCGCGGCCTACATGGTCACCAAGGTGGACGAGGAGCAGCGCCACAAGGACCTGCCCGACCTGCAGGACGAGTTCGACAACGAGATCAACCAGCTGGAGAAGAAGCGCGACCTGGAGATCGACAAGCGTGCTAAGAAGCTGGAGGAGGATCTGGCCGAGCTGGAGAAGTCCGACGAGGTCAAAGGCTCTATGAAGGCACGTCTGCGCAACGGTGCCGAGCGGGACATGACCGCCATCCGCAAGCGTTACGACGACCAGATTCAGAGGATCACCGCCGTCTTCGACCGTTTCAAGACCCTGAAGCCCGGCGATATGGAAGGCGACGTGGACCTGTGGCGGGAGATGCAGGACCGCTACGGTGACTACTTCGAGGGCTGCATGGGCGCCGAGGCCATCAAGAAGCGCCTGCAGGACTTCGACCTGGAGGGTGCTGCCAAGCAGCTCCGCCATGAGATCGACACCGGCTCCGGCCAGCGCAAGGCTCGTGCCCTCAAGCGGCTCAAGGTGGTCTCCGCCTTCCTGAACACCGGCAACAAGCCCGAGGCCATGGTCCTGGACGTCGTCCCGGTCATTCCGCCCGACCTGCGCCCCATGGTGCAGCTGGACGGCGGCCGGTTCGCCACCTCCGACCTGAACGACCTCTACCGGCGCGTCATCAACCGCAACAACAGGCTCAAGCGCCTGATCGAGTTGGGCGCTCCCGAGATCATGCTCAACAACGAGAAGCGTATGCTCCAGGAGGCTGTCGACTCCCTCTTCGACAACGGCCGCCGTGGCCGTCCCGTCACCGGAGCTTCCAACCGTCCCCTGAAGTCCCTAGCAGACATGCTCAAGGGCAAGCAGGGCCGCTTCCGTCAGAACCTGCTGGGCAAGCGTGTGGACTACTCCGGCCGTTCCGTGATTGTGGTCGGCCCCTCTCTGCGCATGCACCAGTGCGGCCTGCCCAAGCCCATGGCCCTGGAGCTCTTCAAGCCCTTCGTCATCAAGCGGCTGGTGGACCTCAACTACGCGCAGAACATGAAGAGCGCCAAGCGTCTGGTGGACCGCGGAGACCCAGAGGTCTGGGGTGTGCTGGAAGAGGTCATCTCCGAGCATCCCGTCCTGCTCAACCGTGCGCCTACGCTGCACCGTCTGGGCATCCAGGCCTTCGAGCCCATCCTGGTCGAGGGCAAAGCCATCCACCTGCCCCCGCTGGCTTGCGCGGCCTTCAACGCCGACTTCGACGGCGACCAGATGGCAGTTCACCTGCCCCTGTCGGCCGAGGCCCAGGCGGAGGCCCGCTCTCTGATGCTGGCTTCCGACAACATCCTCAAGCCCGCCGACGGCCACACGGTCACCATGCCTTCCCAGGACATGATTCTGGGTCTGTACTACCTGACCACCGTCGTGGACGGCGCCAAGGGCCAGGGCCGGATCTTCTCCAGCCTGGCTGAGGCTCGGATGGCTCTGGACCTGGGCGAGATCGACATGCAGGCCAAGATCCTGCTGCGTGTGCCCGCCGACTTCGTCATGCCCAAGGACTGGGAACCCGGCGACCTCAAGGTCGTCGACCCCGAGCCCGGCAGCCCCGACGTGGTCAAGGAGGAGGTCTTCAAGGACGGCTCCAGGCTCTTCGCCACCAACTACGGGCGAGTCCTGTTCAACCGGACGTTGCCTGTGGACTACCCCTTCATCAACGAGCAGGTGCCCAAGGGCAAGCTGTCCGGCATCGTGGACGACATCGCCACCCGGTATTCGACCGCACAGGTTGCGGCGACCCTTGATGCCCTGAAGGATCTGGGCTTCACAAGGGCGCAGTGGTCCGGCGTGACCATGGCCTTCTCCGACATCGTGGTGCCGCCCGAGCGCAGCGAGATCGTCAACGAGTACCAGGGGCAGGCTGCCAAGGTCAACTCCCAGTACGATATGGGCCTGCTGACCGACGAGGAGCGCCGTCAGGAGCTGATCAACCTGTGGACCGAGTGCACCGACAAGGTGGCTGACGCCATGCAGGAGCACTTCACTCCGGACAACAACGTGAACATCATGGTTCAGTCGGGGGCGCGAGGCAACTGGATGCAGATCCGCCAGATCGCCGGCATGCGAGGCCTGGTGGCCAACCCCAAGGGCGAGATCATTCCTCGACCTGTCAAGTCCAACTACCACGACGGCCTGTCGGTGCTGGAGTACTTTATCTCCCAGCACGGCGCCCGCAAGGGGCTGGCCGACACCGCATTACGCACCGCCGAATCGGGCTACCTGACCCGTCGTCTGGTCGATGTTTCGCAGGATGTGATCGTGCGCGAAGAGGACTGCGGCACCATGCGCGGTCTGACCATGAAAGTGGCCGAGCGCGACGAGCAGGGCAACCTGGTCCTGGTCAAGGCGGCCGACGGCGGTCCTTACTCCCGCCTCCTGGCGGCCGATGTCATCGACCCCAAGGACGGCAAGACCGTGCTTTACAAGCGCGGCGACGCCATGTCCATGGATGTCCTGCGCGACATGGTCGCCCACGGCGTTGAGGAGGTCAAGGCCCGCTCGGTCCTGACCTGCGAGTCCACCCGCGGGGTGTGCGCCAAGTGCTACGGCTGGTCCCTGGCCACCAACAAGCTGGTGGATGTGGGCGAGGCCGTGGGCATCGTGGCCGCCCAGTCCATCGGCGAGCCCGGCACCCAGCTGACGCTGCGTTCCTTCCACTCGGGCGGTGTGGCTTCGGCCTCCGACATCACCCAGGGTCTTCCCCGTGTCACCGAGCTCTTCGAGGCCCGTACCCCCAAGGGCGAGGCGCCCATCGCGGAGTTCCCTGGAACCGTCAAGGTGGAGGATACCGACCGCGGCCGTCAGGTGACACTGACTCCTGACGACACCTCTGTGGAGGCGCTGACCTATCCGGTCACCCGCCGCGCGCCCATGATGGTCAAGGACGGACAGCATGTCGAGGCCGGCACCCAGTTGATCGAGGGGTCCGTGGATCCCAAGAAGATCCTGCGCATCCTCGGCCCGCGCGCCGCCCAGGTGAACATCGTCAACGAAGTGCACACGGTCTATCGCTCCCAGGGCGTGGATATCCACGACAAGCACATCGAGGTCATCGTCCACCAGATGCTCCGTCGCGTCACGGTCATCGACTCGGGCGACACCGACCTGCTGCCTGGCGAGCTGGTCGACCAGGCCAAGTTCAAGGCCGCCAACATGAAGGCCGTCAAGGCCGGTGGCAAGCCGGCTGCGGGGCGCCCCGAGCTCATGGGCATCACCAAGGCCTCCCTGGCCACCGACTCCTGGCTGTCGGCTGCCTCCTTCCAGGAGACGACCCGCGTGCTTACCGAGGCGGCCCTGAATCAGAAGGTCGACGATCTGAAGGGTCTCAAGGAGAACGTGATCATCGGCAAGCTGATCCCTGCCGGCACTGGCCTGGCCAGGTACCGCAACGCCACCGTGGAGCCCGACAAGGCCATCCGCGACACCATCTACCCCAACTTCGGCCTGGGTGGCAGCGATGTGGATTTGAGCGACGCCGACCTGAACGATGTGGACTTCTCCAACATCGACTTCGGGGACCTGAAACTGGGCGACGACTTCAACCCGGACGATTTCCTCAACGACCAGGGCGGCCAGAGCCATCTGGACACCCCCAACGGCAACGTATCAGCCAAGGACAGCACAGACGAGTCCCTGAAGCAGTCCGGCGCTGATCAGACCGTCTCGCAGAAGGGCTCCGCCACGGGTGGCCAGGGAGCTGCGGCCACTTTCTCCTCCGCGGATCAGGATTCAGGCCAGTGATTCATTGAGCTGATCGATCCGGTCAAAACGCAGGATCGCATAAGGGCCTCGTCCGGCGACAAGTCGGCCGAGGCCCCTTTCTTCGTTATGGTCCCGCCTTGTCATGGCTCCGCTGCGGCGGCTTCTGTGACAAACAGGAAGGGCATGCTGCTTGCCATCTTGTCGAGGTTGGGCAGGGGGACCAGCAGCAGTGGGGATTCAGAAGAGGTGGCGCAGTGACAGCCGCGTCCTCCAGCGCCTGAAACGGGGCAGGCCCTGCAGGATGGACCGGCGAACCTGATCTACGAGACGCCAGTATTCGGCTGCTTCCTGGTCAGATGCCGGAAGATTGCCGAAGCTGGTCCTGTCGGCCAGATTGCAGAGCCAGTTCAGCTTGTCCATGTTGGTATTCCGCTGTCCTGTGGTCTTCTGCCGGCCCGGCAGGCCCTGCCTGATGGCTCTGGTCTGTTCCCTTCTGGTCCCTTGCGGTCTGAGGCCTGACTGCCAAGCCAGGTTGCTGATCTGTTTCCACCCCTGCTCGATGCGCCTTTGGGGCGAGCCCTTCGTTCTTGCCCGGTTCAAAAGCCAGGCCTTGAACGCCAGAATGATCAGGATCAATAGGACGGTAACCCAGACTGGCGAGGAATAGGCTAGAGCCTTCCCGGCCAGGGGGCCGAATCGTGTCCAGAAAGAGGGGCCGGACATCTGGTCGGCATCCTGTCCTCCGATGCGGGTCCTGCCCTTGGCGCGCTGGTCGTCCCGGAGAGGATCGGCCAGCGGGGGCGGCGGCTGTCTGACCAGGGTCTTGGGGTTGGGAGGGGTCAGATTCAGGTTCTTGTCCGGTGTCTTCGTCTCCTGCGGTGTGGGGTAGAAGGACACCCAGCCCAGGCTCGCCAGGTTGATCTCGACCCAGGCCTCGGCGTCCTCCCCTTTGAAATCCACGGTTGTGCCGCCGCCGGGGTCCTGGTGGGTGCGGGTCTTGCTGATGCCTCCCTGTCTGTCCTTGGGGATGAAACCCAGGACAACCCGGGAGGGGAGACCCATCTGCCTGGCCAGAAGTGCCATGGTGGAGGCGTACTGTTCGCTGTCGCCTACCATGGCCTGCGCCTGAAGGAGCTGGTTGATCCGATAGTCGCCGTGGCCGGCGGGGGACGGATAGTCGCCCTCCAGGCCATGGGAGAACCAGCCGTCCTGATGGAGCCTGGTCTCGATGGCCAGGGCCCTGGCGCCTGGCTTGTCCTGGAAGGATGTCATCAGGGCCGCTGCCTTGGGCAGGGAATCCGGCGGATCCGAGACTTGGGGGACCTGAGCCGCTCCTGCCTGGCTGTTCCTGATGGCTTCCTGTCTTGGTCTGACGCTCAGGTTCCCCTCGACCGTATAGGTGGTGTTGGCGCTTAGGGGTGTGGCCGAAAGGGCGGAATCGGTTCCCCTGTTGTAATAAAGGTCCTCCCGGCTCAGATTCCTTCCTGGGCTGATGGATGAGGCACGGCCGGCCGTGGGCAGCCAGGAGCGTCCGAACCCCTGGTGGATGGTGAAGGAGGCCTTAAAGGACGGGCCCTGGGCCAGTTTGTCGTCAGCTTCTCCACCATCCCGGCCGGGGGAAATGAGGTTGCCGATGCGCCGGTAATCGTAGGACTGTCCGGGCATGGCGCTGTCGGAAAGGTTCCAGACCTTGCCATCGAACCGGTCCATGACGGCCATGCGGATCGGTGTGCCGGCCGGCAGATTGTGCACGGTCACCAGGGTGTCATCCTTGTGATCCTTGATGTAGGACCGGTAGTCGCTCAGGGGGCTGGTGAACTGGTAGGGGTCGATCGGAGGCTGGTAACGGTCACGGAGCACCAGACGGTCAAGCGGGACCAGGAGCGTCCCGCCCATGGCGATGCTCAAGGCCGGGACAAGGGTCAGGACCTTGGCCAGGAGTCTGCCGGACCGGATCAGTTGCAGGCGCCAGGAAGTCCAGAAAAGGAGCAGGGCCCACAGGCAGCATCCCATAAGCCCTGGATGCCATCCATGGCTGGTTCCTAGGAGTGCCGATACCGACAAGGTGACCAGTATCGGCAGGGTGGCAAGGATCGGGGTGGGGTCTACGGTGCCGTCAGGCCGCCTGGGCCGGTCATAGGGATGCGCTTGCGCCAGGAAGGCCGCCAGGAATGAGGTCCACAGGAGAAGGGTCCACAGGGCCATGAAGCCGCCCGCCTCCCAGCCCAGCGGAGGGTCGATGGCGACCAGGGTCTTGAAAGAGCCGAAGGTGTCCGTCCACCCTTGGACCAGGGTTCTGGGGGTGGGTATCAGATGGAGGAAGGTGGTTTCATTCAGGGTCACGACGGGTCCCAGGATGAATTGGGCCGCAATCAGCAATACGGCTTGAAGAATATAAGGGCGGAGGGCATGGCGGGAACGGATCATAGCGGTGAGGGCCCCGGCCAGGCCGGCCAGGAATCCCACCATGAGCCATCCCGCAAGGTCCCCGTACACAGGAAGCAGCTGGACGGCGGCAAGGAGGTTGACTGGGACCAATGACAGGGTGGAGAGAAATCCCAGGGTATGGCTCCTGGGATCTTCCCGTGGCATCGATCGGCTACCATGCAGCATGCGGACCGGCGAGGGGATTGGCCCGGCCTGCCAGGTTCCGGGGATCTTCATACGAGGGTCTCCGTAATCAGGGGGAGGTCCTCAAGGGTTCCCAGGCGGGCCAGGGTCATGGCCCCCTGCTCATGGATGGCGCGCGCTTCCTCTCTTGCGGCGATCAGGACCATGGTTCGAATGGATTCGGGCAACCCGACGGTCATGGTCTGGGTTGCCTGTCGGTCGGTCCGGGAGCCCGAGACCAGGAGGATCAGAGAGGTGTCGGGGACATGGGTCTCAATCATGCCGAGCCAGGGGGCCGAGGACTGACCTGGTTTTTCTCCCGCTGGTGCCTCTACTGGGAAAATGGAGCTGCAATCATCCAAGAAGTTGCGGGGGGAGTCGGTGCGGAGGAAGCTGGTTTTCCAAGCGGAATGATTCTGCCGGAGTCTGTTGGGCCGGAAGCCGGCAGGGGCATCAACCCGGTTTCGGGTTTGATCGGCGGGGACCATGGCCGCCAGGCGGCGGTTGTCCAGCAGGCATCGTTCCCCCAGCGAAGCGAAGATGCTGACGGCTAGTTCGAATTCCTCAGCACTGGCGTATGAGGATGGATCGGTATCCATCCAGAGAGCGGTGGCTGTACGGAGGGTGGGCTCGTATTGGCGGACCATCAGGGAACCGGTCTTGGCTGTGGAGAGCCAGTGGACACGCTTGATGTCATCCCCGGGCTGGTAAGGGCGCAGGGCGTGGAATTCCAGGTCGTCATCCACGATTCCGGAGGCCGCGCGCCCATCGAGATCCCGTTGGAGCCCGGCTGTGATCGGTGCCAGGTCAATGGTTCGAGGGTGGACATACAGCTGGTTTCCATCAGTCAGGATCCGCTTCCTGAGGATGGCGCCATAGGGGTCGCCGGCCTCCATGGTCACCGGTCCCACATGGACGGCGCCGCGGTGCGATGCCTGAAGTCTCAGGTTCAGGTGATCGGATTGGCCGGCTGCAAGTGCCGGAAAGGCCAGATACGCGGGCTCGCTCCCGATCATGATGCTGATTCTGCACCTGTGTGCGGTGCGCGGACCCGGGTTGGATAGTGTTACGGAAAGCTCCGACTCCTGACCCACGACAAGGCGGATCTGGCCCAGGTTGAGATCAGCCCGGCAGCCAAGGTTTCCCATGCTCATGATCAGGCCGGTGGATATCATGATCAGGCTGGTCAGAAGGAAGACCAGAAGCTCGGCCCAGCCGACCAAGGCCAGGCCGACACCGGCGATCACCATGATCGTGATTATCCCCCAACCCAGCGGTGTCACCATGGAAAGGGCCTGGTGCAACGGGGTGTTGCTTGAAAGTGTCCGAAGTGTCTCCGAGGTGTGCATGGATGTCTTGGCTGATCTCCATGTGGTCATGGTCTCAGTGCTCCGCCGTGGGGATGGGGACTGTGGCCAGGGCTTCAGCCAGGGCCTGGTGCTCATCGACCCCGGAGAGCCTGGCCTCGGTTTCCAGAACCAGGCGATGGGCCAGGACCGGATCGACAAGCTCCTTGACATCGTCGGGAATGACGTAATCGCGGCCATGGGAGTAGGCCCAGATCCGGGCGCAGCGGATCAGGGCCAAGCCTCCACGGATGGAGGAGCCCACCTTGATGGCCTTGCTGTGTCGTGTGGCCTCGATGATTCGGATGATGTACTCCATGATTGAGGAATCACAGTAGACCTTGGATGCGCTTCGGGCCATTTCGGCAATCCCGTCCGCACCGATCACCGGGGTGACCAGGCCGGCCCTGTCCTTGATGTCGGCCTCCTGAAGGATGCGCATGCTGGCCTCATGACCAGGAGCGCCCATGGAGGTCCTGATCAGGAAGCGATCCATCTGAGCCTCCGGCAGGCTGTAGGTGCCCAACTGCTCGATAGGGTTCTGGGTCGCCAGCACCATGAAGGGGTGGGGAACCTGGTAGGTGGCGCCGTCTACCGTGACCTTCTCTTCTTCCATGACCTCCAGGAGGGCGGACTGGGTCTTGGGCGATGCCCGGTTGATCTCGTCGGCCAGAACCATGGAGGCGAAGACCGGGCCCGGTCTGAACGAGAAGCTTCCCTCGGCCTGGTCGTAGAAGGTGACACCCACGACATCCGAAGGAAGGAGGTCGGGGGTGAACTGGATGCGCTTGAACCCCACGTCGATGGATCTGGCCAGCGCTCGCGCCAGCTGGGTCTTGCCGGTGCCCGGATTGTCCTCAAGAAGGATATGGCCGCCCGCGATCAGGGCCGTGACGCACAGCTCCACCGTCTCGGCCTTGCCGACGACTGCCTTGCCGATGTTCTCGGTAATGGCGTGGAAGGCGCGGGCAAAGTCGTTGGAGTTCATTGCCGGGCTGCCTGTTGTGGAGGTCGGTCCGGTGTGGTGCCTGGTTCCACGGCCGATGGCAAGGGGCGGGTCCGTATGGGTCTCGTCGGATGCGGACGGTTCCGTCTTTCTTAAGGATTCGGCTGCCATGGTTGGTTCTGAGGTCATGCGCCTGGCGGGAACCGTTCCTGTTTGAGGATTGCTGTTGTCAGTGGGCTGTCGCCCACCAGCCTGGTCACGCTTGCGCCCAAGACCACCCAGCATGGCCTCGCGCTGCCGTTGCAGTATGCGTATGCGGCTGGATCTGCCAGACTCGTCTTCAAAAGTCATGTCATTTTCATTCAGAACCAGCGGCTTGTCGGCCGCCAGGGGTCTGGCACGGTAAGTGCCCAGTCTGGTCCTGTCTTCGAGGTCGGCGGCTTGGCCGGTCCTTCGGGCTCCAGCCGTCTGATCGGCGGGTGGATTCGGATCGGGTAGGGTTGGCGGCACTTGACCCGATTCGGATTGGTGGTTGCTCATGACGGTGGCATCATTCAGAGGCCTGCCTTTATCCTGGGTGGCATCATCCTGGAATTGGTCATTCATGTCTGTCAATCCTTGTTTTCATGGGGGCTGATTGGTTCCATCTGACTGGAATCCCGGGCTGTTCCGCAGTTTCCTGCGGTCTGTGCCCAGTTTTTCGAGTGGATGGCGTTCGGCGGTTCTCCAAGGTGTGCTTCGTGGATGACTGTCCTCCTGCAAGTGTCAGTTCCTTGGCGACTGTCGGTGAAAGTCCCTCGCTGCCTGCGCCGCTGATGCGGCTGACGGCTTTGAATCTCATGGTTGCTCCCGGTTGGGCAACCGAGGCAGGCAGGGTGACCTGCTTCCTTGCTGTCTGGGGGGTGCATCCCAGTGTCCATGAGGCGGTCGAGGGTTCGACTCCTTCAAGCGTGACCAGGATGTCCTTGCAGGGCCTGCCATGGCTGGCGCCCGGAGTCAATGCCAGATCGACCTTGGTGGGATCGTTGGCGGGGTCGTCTTGTTCGACCTTATCAAAGGAAGGCGGATCGGGGTGCGACCATGTGGATCCGGAGGCGGATTCGGCCGTTCCGGCTCCGGCCATGTTGGAGGGTACGACAGTGACGGAGCAGGCCAGCCCTGCGTCCTGGTGATCGACGGAGAAGATCGCGCTGGTGGAGGTTGGTGGGCGATTCCGCATGGATCCGCAACCGGGTCCGTTGGCTTGGACCGTGTAACGGTCGACGGGCGAGCCATGATTTTCGGGCTGGTCCCACTTTACCGTCAAGGTTTCCTTGACGCTGCCGTCCATCGACAGGTTGCGTACGCCTCCAGGTATCACATCCGGCCTGGCGGCGAGGGGGGAGGAGGCAGAGGACCATCCGGCCTCGTTGTGGGCCCGGACCGTGAAGCTATAGTCCCGACCATTGGTAAGACCCGTAACTGTGCAGGTGGTGGCCCTTGAACATGATTGCCGACCTGCGTCAGCATCCGACTGGTAGGAGACCTGGTACTCGTCAATGGGACTCCCATTGGCGCTCCCCGGCTCCCAAGCCAGGGAGACCGTCCCGTCTCCTGCGCGTGGAGATCCGACTAGGACCCGAGGGGGCTGCGGCTTGTCGATGATGCTGACTGTTATGGTTGCGCTGACCCGCCGGTCCTTGTCTCTGGTGCCGTCTTCCACGGTTGCCAGGACAGTGTTGGTCGATGCGCCGATATCCTTGCCGACCTTGATGGTCACCTGGCCGTTCTCGCCGGGGGAGGCGGACAGTTTCGATGCATCGTCGGTCACCACGCCAACCACCCGCAGAGGGCTGTCGGGGAAGGGATTCATGGCTCCCTCAAGGACATCGACATCAAGACTCTGACCCGCCTTGGCTCTGATGGCGCGCGAGGGCACCGACGCCAGGGGACGGGTGGTCCTGACGATCCTGAAGGTCAGGCCTGTCTTGACGTTGCCATCCGCATAGGCGATGGTGATGGGCAGGATGGCCCTGGCTCCTGGCGCGGCGGTCTTGTCGGCGCTGACAGAGAGCTGGCCCTTGCGGGTGAGTGCGGCCTTGACTGGCCCTTCGGCTCCGCTGGTCGCATAGACGTATGAGCTGACACGGCTTCCCGCCGGGACCTGGGTCAAGGCCCTCAGGGAGATGGTCTGTGCAGGCTCTCCGGCCACGAGATCGATCGGTGGGGCCGAAAGGCGTGGCGGTTCTTCATGCCCTCCCTCGACGGTGATGGGAAGGGTCAAGACGGCCGAATTGACAATGGTTTTCCCATCGGGGACCCCGTCCTGTGCGGTGAAGGTCAGGGAGGCAGGTCCTGAATAGTCCTTGTTGGCGGCGAACCTGAGCGTAGTCGGATTCACATAGGGCTCGGACCCATCGGATTTGGTCGCTGAAACCGAGTCTGCCGAGGCGATCCGGGCTGTTTTGCCGGCTCCTACACGTACCTGATCGGCGATGTCGATGGTGATGCTCTGCCCGGCCCGGACCCGAAGGGCAGGTGCCTTGGGTCGGAGAGTCGGAGGGAAGACGCCGTATGCCGGCACCTTGACGAAGGCAGTGGACGTGATCTTGTACCGGGTGTTGGTGACCGTGTAGGGGACCGCCCTGGCCTGGTCCGTCAGATCGATGCTGAGCGTGGTCGATCCCGGGCCGCCCTTGATCCGGGCGTGATTGCTGGCGCTGGGATGCACCGCCAGTTTCAGATCGTCCATGGTCCCCGAGGGGTTGGCCATGGAGTCGACAAGGTTGACATCGACCGAACGTTTGTCGATCGTATCGGCAGGGGCCACATCGTAGTCCTGGAGGGTCGGCGGCTGTATCGGCGCCTTGGGGTCCGTGGTGACGGTCAGGGTGGCCTGATCACTGATGCCGGCCTGGTTTTTGGCCCGATAGACCACGTATGAGGTACCGGCCTGGGTCGGAGCGGTCAGGCGGATCATGTCGCCGACGACCTTGGCGTCGTGGACCCCGGTGGTTTCAAGGTCGGGGTCCAGGGCCAGCGTGGTGTCATCCCCCGAGATGTCGTTGGACAGGACAGGTACGTCCACTGCCGTCCCCGGCCTCAGATTCACCTGGTCGTCACGGCTGAAAACGCCCCCTGAGGCAGTGCTCTGGAAGACGCCGACGCGGATATGTCCCTGGGCCCGTTGTCCGACCCAGTCTTCGACAGCATAGGTGAAGTCGTCCGTGCCTTTTGAGTCGGCATAAGCCTCGTAGATCAGGTAGTCGGCTCCTACTTGGGTGATCCTTCCCAATTTGGGCGCCTGGTTTCCCAATCCCGACAGGGTGTCGCAGTCGCCGTCCGGATCGATGCCGGTCAGGGATATGGGGATGCGGACCTTGGCTCCTGCAGCTGCCTGGGCCTCGATGTCATCTGGGGTGGGTGCCGGCTTGTCCCGCTGGTTGTCGGCATGGACCTTGAAGGTAATGGTCCCGGAGGCCGTGTTGCCCAGGTTGTCCTTGACCGTGTAGGTGACTGGGTAGGTGCCCGTCTCGTGTCCGGCTTGGTAACGCACCGTGTCGCCGGAGACGAAGATCAATCCCCTGAAGGTCGCCTGGTCTCTGCCCAGGTCCGGCTCCAGGCCGACCGTAGCGCCATCGGGGTAGGTTACGTGGTCCATGACCCTGACAGTGACCAGACCCCCTTGCCGTACCTGTGCGCTGATGTTGCCCGCTTTTGGGGTGGAAGCGCTCCGGTCCAGTGGTGGCGGCTGCAGGGTGATGGTCCCACGGGCATCGCCGGCTGCGTTGGTGACGGTATAGAAAATCCTGACCGGTCTGGTGGGGATCTGACGCGCCGTCAGATAGACCCGCTTGTGATCGACGATCCCAGCCTTGATTCCCATGGCTGGATCCGTCGACACCGAAGTCAGAGATAGAACCCCGCCCATGGGGTCCAGGTCGTTGTCCATGGGTTCGACGATCGCGGTCTGCCCGGCCCCTAGCAGGGCTACGTCGTTGACGGCGACAGGCTTTGCCGCGTCAGCCCTGAACTGGGCCACCTCCAATCGGACCAGCCCCTGGGTGGCATGATCACCCTGGGCCACCGTGTAGGGAATGTAGTAGGTGCCCGGTGTCGGGGAGCTGAAAGCGAAAGACATGTCCTCTGTATTGGCCTCCACCTTGGTCCCCCCGGGCTGACCCACCTTGGTCAGTTGCAGCGGCTGGGCCGAGTTGCCATGTACGGCCTTCTTCAGGTCTATCCTGATCGTCCGTCCGGGCTGGGTCTGTCTGACGACCGGGTCGACCAGGGGGTTCAGCGTGTTGGCTGGCCGGATGGAGAAGTAGACCAGACCCTCCCCGCTGAGTCTGCCGTCCGAGACGGTCACCTTGACGCTGATTCGGCCGGATGTTGCGGATCCGGCGGCCAGGGTCAGCCTGCCATCGGTCCGGGTGGAGACCGAAACCTGATCCGAGTTGGCGGGGCTGGCTGATACCAGGGTCATGGGATCCCCATCAGGGTCCACAATACCGGCCAGGGCATTGACTTCGATGGTGGCTCCCTGCTCCACCTCGTACTCGGCCGGGGTGTCGACCTGCTGAGGGGGCTTGTCCCCGCCTTCCATGTCGCTCGGGGCGATCGTCAGGTCGATACCCGCCGATGAGACCTGCCCGTGGCCGTCGGTGATGGAGTAGTTTATCCTGACGGTGCCTGGATGGGCCCGGGACGCGTCCACCTGGAGGAAGCGGCCATCGTACACAGGAGACAGGGTGATCTCACCGCTGGATGTTCTTGCGTCGCTGATCTGTAGGACCGAGCAGTCCGTCTGGTGGTCGTTGCGCAGAGGGTCAAGGATGGCCTGGGACCCAGCCCTGATGCCGAACTGGTCGTCTTCGGCGGTGATGGTCCCGGAACGGGCGTCGCAGGTTGGGGCGAACCGTTGCTGATTGTTGGCTGAGTCCTCCTTCTGGTCCGAGGGCCGGGTCTCCCTGACGTCTATGGTCTGCCACTGGATTTTTATCATCTTCGTGGATTTGCGGGGATTCCAGACATTCCCGGCCTGGACGTCATTGAGGATGACCTGGCGGTGGTTGGCGCGGAAGACCAGGTCGTCGGTCGGGGTGATGGATTGGAGGGTGACCAGACGGTTGTCCAGGCCGGACCCTTGACCCCGGTTACGACCCGCCGGCATTTCACCCTTGGTGCCGCACAGCCGGATGAAGTTCCTGGCAGGCGAGGACCATGCAGCCCAGAGACAACCCCCCGACGAGACCGGCCGTGCGGGTTGTCCGCTTCCGCCGGTGGCGATCAGGGTGGGATCCGCGCCTGGTGCGTTCAGATTGACCAGATGCACGCCCTGGTCATCGCTGACCCCCACCCAGGTAGACTGCTGGCTCCGGTCGATCGGGGTCTCCTGCAGTCTTGGATCGCCTGAACAGTGCAGGCGGGCGGACCCCCTGGACCAGTACAGCGTCCTGTCCGAAAGGACCACCGGCTGGTCGCCGACCACGGTCATCCCATCGGCCCTGACCGGTCTGCCGCCGGTTATGGAATCCAGGGCATGGTGGGTTCTTCCATCGGGCCTGTCCACCACCAGAACCGCACCGTCGGACGGTCTGAAGGCATAGACGGATCCCTGTGGGGTGACGGCCACGGCCCCGCCCCGGCCCAGGGTCAGGATGGGTTGTCTATGGTCGGGATCGATGGACTTCAGAGCATCGGTGCTGCCCACCCACAGCTTGCCGGTGGACTTCTGAAAAAGCGCCACGGTTGTCCCGTTGACCATCTGCTCGACTTGGGCACCCAGCCTGGTCCGGTCGCCGATGCTGGCGGTCGAGGCCCTGATGGCCGACATGGCCCCATCCTGCCCCAGGATGGTGGCGTACCCGCTCTGGGCCAGATCGAACCTGTGCGTATTGGTTGACAGGGCCACATCGGCCTCGTCAATCCCCGGCTTGAACCGGGCCACCTTGCCCTGATCCTGGGAGGCGACCCAGACGCTGCCGTCATCAACCTGTACCTGTCGCCGGTTGACCGTGTTCAGCAGAACGGCCCCGACAGCAACAAGCATCAAGGCCAGAAGAACCATGATCGGCATGGTCCAGGGGGTGCATGCCCTGGATATTAGGGAGCGGACGCGTCGCCTGGCCCGGCGCTGCCACGAGGGACCGCTCCCGTTACTCATCATTGCCCCCTGCCTTGTGGTGAAGTTTCCGATATGCATTCATGGTGCCATTCCGAGCTTTTCCGTCTCGGCGGAGCAGACTGGATTGTCGCCGCCGCCTATTCGGGCCTCTCGGTAATTCGAGTCTAACTTCCTGCCTTGTGAAAATAGGCCAAGAGAACAATGTGGTCAACTGTGCCCGTCCGAGAATCCAGCAGGGGTCCGGTCATCCCTGCTGCTGAGCGGCGCAAATAGTCGTAGGCTCCTGGGATATCCGTCTGTCGGCCCGTACCAGGCTGACAGAGATGCAGGTCTGGGGCCCTTGGGCAGGGTCAATCATGGCCCTTGGATCCTTGGTCTGGACGCTCGCCCCGCGGTTGCCTCCTCCCTGCCCGTCCAGTAAATGCCATGTATAAATGTCTCCTGGCCTGGGATCGGGATTGCTCCAAGTGAAGATGACCGCAGATTTCTGATAGGTGCCCTTGCCGTCGGTGACCGAAGGCACTGGCGCTTTTTCGTCATCGTGCTCCTCCGGATCGGTGCTCTCCTGGGTTGCAGCCGAACCGTCCCGCCCAGGTGCAGATATCGCCGAACCTGTCTCGAGGCTGTCGTGGCCGGTAATGACGACCAGTCCCACTGCCAGGGCGATGACCGCCAGGACCAAGAGTGCGATACCCGTTAAAAGGCCTGTATGGAATCGTTTGCTCAAGGATGACCGGCTCGCCCTCGATTTGCCGGTACCGTTTCGGCCAGGCAGCGACAGCACCGATTCCTGTCCGGCTCGAAGGCCCCGTCCGCCCGTCTGGATCCCTTCGCTCCGCTGCTCGGGTCGCCGGCCGCTGCTCGGGTCGCCGGCCGAACCGGCATGGCCATTCTCCGGGAATGGCGCGATGCCCTTTCCGACAAAGGGGGTCATGTGGCCGTAAGCATCCTGCTGAACGATTTGCATGGCCCGTCCGAAGTCCAGCGCCGAAAAGTAGCGGTCATCCCGGTCGTAAGCCATGGCCCTGTCTAAAATATGTTCGAATTCCGGTGCCGCCTCGCCATTGCGCAGGGTCGGCAGGTCCCTGTGCATGATGGCCTGTGCCAGCTGGTCCTCGTTTGCCACCGAGTAGCCGTATTCGAATGGTGACAGGCCGGTCAGCATTCCGAAAAGTGAGGCCCCGAGGGAATAAATGTCGCTGGCCTCAGACCCGCCTGAATGGCCGGCAAGGACCTCGGGCGCGGACCATGGTATCGAGAGGCCTTCGGCCCGGTCGGTTCCATAGGTGGAAGCCGAGATGCCGAAGTCCGCAAGAACGGGCAGACCCTGGTCGGTGATCAGGAAATTGCCCGGCTTGACGTCGCGATGGACGATTCCCTTGGCATGGGCGCTGTAGAGTGCGCTTGCCATTCTCACACCGAGGTCAAGCGTCTGTTCCTCATCAAGTCCTCCTGAGCGCATGATGGTTCGGCAGTTGCCTCCGGGGGCATATTCAAGGATGAGGCACTCCCGTCCTTCTTGGCTGACCATAGCCTGGTGGATGGTGAGGATGTAGGGATGTGTAGAGAGCTTGGCCAGGTAGTCGGCCTCATTGAGAAAGCTGTCGTGAGCAGTGCGGCGGTACATGCTTTCTTTGACAGCCACAAGGCGGGCTGGGAATTCCTGCTCATATAGATAGACCCATGAGGTGCCGCCTTCACCCAAAAAGCCGACATACCGGTAACCCGTCAGATTCGGGATGCCGCTCGGTTGGACTTCGGCAGGCTGGTTCGTCATAGGACAACAATATAATAGCCGCACTTAACTAGGCCTGATGGGGTCCCTGTTGGAATGCATACGTGTTGCGTGGTATTATCAAGCTGGCTGCAGAAAAGTTATCGCTTTTCGTAGCCCATGATCGTTGTTGTCCGCGATGGAGAGGATGTAGTTATGGCAAACGTATCAGTCAGTTATGGTGATCTTGACACTGCTGTCAGTGACTTGAGGAATGGCCACGATACGCTGGTTTCCGAATTGAACACATTGAAGAGCAAAATTGATGCTCTCGTCAGCGGCGGGTTCGTCACTGATCGTGCTTCTGGTGCTTTTCAGCAGTCTTACGAGGAGTTTACCAAAGGTGCGACTCAGACGGTTGACGGACTGAATGGCATGGAAGACTTCTTGAACAAGACCAAGCAGTCGATGACTGATTTGGACACTCAGTTGGCCAGCTCCTTGCAGTGAATGGAACGGCATCGGGAATCAGGATGCGCTTGTTTTGAAGCACTTCGGTGATCGAGTGCAAAGGGCAGTTGTTATTGAGCTTGGTTTTGCAGAAGTGCTGTAATAGCGCGCTGACAGGTGCAGGTTTCGCGGATTAGCTGAGTGCAGTCTCCTGAGCTCGGCAGGGAGGATGCTTCTCTTCGCGGTTCCCGCATCTTGTCTATGTGTCGAGCATTGCCTATATGCAATCGGGGCATAACTGTCAGAGTTTGATTCGTTATGCCCTTCTCGGTATTTTCGATGCTGCATGTCTTCAGAGTTCTGGGCATATGTCGTGGCGGCCAGAAGGGTTTAGCTGTTTATGCTCCGTTATGGCGGTCCTTCCTGCGGTACCTGATGCCTTGCCCTGTCCAGCGGCTATAGGGCTTTGAGCATATTTGGATTGTGGATAATCAGACTGAGATATCTGGGGAGAGAAGTGGTTGCTGAGAATACGGTAGTCGGGGGACGATATCGTATCCTGACGCAGATAGGCAAGGGCGGAATGTCCACCGTCTATCTCGCGCTCGATACTTCGCTGAATAAACAGTGGGCCGTCAAAGAGATCAAGCAAGTGACGGATCCCGTCAAACGCGACATGCTCATCAAGAGCATCACCGTTGAAGCTAACATGATCAAACGCTTTGACCATCCCTCCATTCCCCGGATTGTCGATTTGATTGACGACCATGGCACTCTTTACGTCGTCATGGATTACGTTGAAGGGCGTACGCTTGCCGATATTCTTAAGAACGAGGGTCCCCAGCCTGAGGATACGGTCGTAGATTGGGGGATACAGCTTTGCGATGCCCTTGATTATCTTCATCGTCGCCATCCTCCGGTCGTGTATAGGGATATGAAGCCCTCAAACGTGATGGTTACTCCGGATGGAGCTATCAAGCTGATAGACTTCGGCATCGCCATAGAGATGGGCGCAGACGAGAATCGTGGTTCGCTCATCGGCGACGACAGGCAATTGGGCACTCCCGGCTATGGTGCTCCGGAGCAGTTCTCCGAAAAAGGACGTATCGATCAGAGGACCGATATCTATGCCTTGGGTGCCACGCTTTATAATCTCTTGACAGGCGAACATCCTCGTCCAGGGTCGTTCAAACCCATTCGTGAGCTTGTATCCACCCTGTCTCCGGGGTTGGAAAGCGTCGTGGCCACGGCGACACAGAGCAATCCTGACGACCGTTTCCAGAATTGCGCTGAAATGGCCTTTGCGCTTCGGCATTATAAGGAAGTCGACGAGGTTCATCGTCAGGCTTTGTCCAGGAAGTGGCGCACTTTCCTCGGCACGGCAATTGCCTCAGTGGTTTGCCTCGCCCTGTCCGCCTGTTCCCTGGGAATGGCATATCGGACGCGCAACGGAGATTTTCGGTATTGGATGGAGCAGGCCACTCAGACCACGGTAGATGCCAGGGCTGAAAGCGATTATGTTCGGGCAGCTTCCATCAAGCCCGACTCAATAGAACCTTATCTGAGCCTTATCAGCATGTATACCGCCGATGGAAGTTTTGACAGCAAAGAGGAGCACGTCTACAACGCAACGATTACCGAACATGCCGACGCCCTTCGCAGGCATGCCGACGACTGGTCCCGTCTCTGCTTCGAAACCGGGAAGTTGTATTGGTACTACTACGACGCTCCTGAAAATGACAAGTCGGTGCCGACCACGGCCGCATCGAATCAGGAGTCGGCCAGAATGGACAGGATCCGGGCTGCGTCGCCGTGGATGCACGACGCTGCTGGAAACAAGAAATTCAAGAGCGCCGGTCTTGCGGATATATACGCTGGCATGGCGGATTTCAACACACAGATCGTTCCTCTTATCAATGAAGGGTCGGATGCAGGCAGATACAAGCCTTACGCAAAGCGGTTGCAGCAGCTGATGGATGCTTCTCATGGGGAAAGCAATGATGTCATTCGTCTCGAGGTGTCCAACATGACCTTGGATGCCCTGCGCATATTCCCCAGGAAGTTCAGAGCGGATGGTGTGACCAAGGAAGCGATGGATTCCCTGGCCGACAAGGCCATTTCCTTGGCTGGTACGGTCACGCCCACAACCACTGTACTCGATGAGAAAAAGCAGGAGGCTAATGAGTCGGCACGGGTTGTCCACTCGGAGATCGACAACGCCTTTGTAGACATCAAAGGAGATAAACGGTGAGCACCCAGACCTGGAGAATGCTGGCCCTTGTATTTCTGGCGATCGCCTTTGTCCTGGCCATTGTTGCGATCGTGCTGTTCAGGATACTGCACATACGTCAGGTGCGGGATGTGCTTACCGGCCGCAGTGAGGCTGAGGAGATTGAGCGGATGCGCTCAGCCAGAGCCGGAACATGGGGAATGGCCGACTTCCAGAAGTTCGGTGCTGCCGGCCGCAAGGAATCTGACGAATCCAACTGGCGAAAACCGGCATCTCCCTCAACTCAATCCGTTGAATTCAAGGTGCACTCCGTGGATACCCCGTCTGAACCGGTTTCGCAGGCGAGCGGCGCCAAGGACTGGGATGACGAAGGGGCGACTTCATTGATGGGCGACGGGCATGTCCAATCCGGCGATGCTGATGATGAAGCCAAGACCACGCTTGCAGGAAGGTCCTAAACAATGGAAAAACACAGTGGACGGAGTGGACTGCTTTGCAGCATCATTTGCTTGATCGGCTTGCCGGCACTGGCTTTCTGCCTTTGTTTGCTGGCACAGATGTTCGTTCCCTTACAAGCCATGGCCGCCCCCGCTGAAGGTGGTGGGAGCCATGTAGATGTGTCCATGCACTATCAGCAGACAAAACCTGATGATGATATAACCGACGGTAAAACGTGGGTGGCATATGGCGACAGAACCATCACCATGACCATTCGGCAGGTTCCTGCAGACCAGGGCGAACTCACTGTTACGGATGCCAGGATAACCAGCAGCTCAACCGATTCGGCATGTCCTGTCTTGAAAAAAGAAGCGGATGCCTACACGCTCACCTATCAAGACCCGGCTGGGGAGCAGAGTGGTCAAGAGTATGGCTTGAGCAAATGCCAGTTAGCAGTCAACTACTCTCTGAAACCAACAGACGGCAACGGGAATGCTTCAGTCTCCAAGATGACCTTCAAAAAGTCGCTGGACGAAATAGGAATGACCACTCTCGACGCCCGAGGAGAATCCGTACCTTTCGCAAGTACTGTGCATTCGTTGATTGTGGATTCCACTCCGGACAGGAGTGTTCGGCTATGGGTGGAAGGGCAGCCTGAGGGTGACCCACTACGTGGCAACTTCAGAAAGGCTGATTCCGTATCGCTCTCATCAAAGGATCCCTGGATAGATCGTGTAGTCAATATCGCCTATGCCAACCATAAACGGGACCATCCCGATGCCCCCTTCAGCCTGATGACGCTGGATCAGGAACCCAGGCAGAACCAGGCCGATGATCCCAGGCATGAAGAGCCGTTTAAGCTCGCCTGCCCTACAGGCACTTATAGTGCGGATAGCCGACGGATAACGAAAGGCCCGAAGGATCATCAGGGATCATGGAATGTGCTCACTCCCTCGTGCAGGCTGGTCAATATTAAAGACTTGAGTTCATACAACTCGAATGCCAGGTATACAGCAAAAGTGCAGGACGAGATAGCAAAGTATCTGCGTCCGGAGGATCCCGCGCGGAATGCTGAGTTCCTCTCATTCGTCTATGATACGCAAATTCCGATGCTGACTTCCGTATCATATATTCAGCCCGGTCATGACAGTAACTCTGATGATCGGGATTACGCGTTTCCCGGTGACGGGGTCATGGCCTTCAAGGATCGCACTGTCAGACTGAGGGTCAAGGATAAGCTTCCCCTTAGACCAGCGGTGGACAAAGAGGGCAACCCGCAGGACAGACAGCTGGACAGGACTGATCAAGCATCTGATTCCAATGCCTCCGGCGCGGATACTCTCATCCTGACTGGAAGTCGATATTCGGACACCAGCAAGCAGCATGGGGCTCAACTTGTGGAGTGTCCCTCGGGCGGCACAACCCCAACCAGCAAAGGCTGCGACTATACAGTGAGCACTGGGACTGACCCTACTTCCCCCAGCTCCCGGTTTTTTGACGTGAATTTCAGCTCAACCGGCTATTACGATTTGACTTCCATCACGGCAAAAGTGGTCGATAAGGCAGGGAATGAAGACCAGGCTTTTGCTTTGAAAGGAGCCACTGAAGACGGCAAAGCCCCAGACACGAGCCATATGATCGGCAAGCTACTGATAGACCTGAGCTATCAGGACTCCGGCGATCAACTGAGAATTGCAGTAACCAGCCATCATGACCATGCCTCTCAGGCGCCGGATGCGGTTCCCCCTGCCCCATCAGGCAGCGACCTGTATTATTACAACTCCGATGTGGATCTGACGCTACAAGTCAAAAGTGCGCTTCTGAAGGATTATCTGCTGCTGATTGCCAATCAGCCGGGACAGAGCCAACAAAAAATCAAGTTGCTGAAATACAATCTGGCGCCTCCTGCAGGCACCAACGACACAGAAACGACCTGTACCATTGACCCGACCAGTTTGAAGAGCAGCAGCGCCCAATGGAGGTGGAGCCTTCCATGTGGTGGAGGAATCGATCACCTATCGGACGGGTCGAATCCCGCCAACGGTGCATATACCTTCAAGCTCAACGATAGTTTTCTGCCGAGCTTCCTAGGGGCTACCGTCAAGTTCGGCATCGATACGAACCCGCCTGTGGTCAGTGAATTCGAAGGACCTACCGGTGGCCACGATCTGAAGCTGGTCAAATTCAATGGCCAGACCATTGTTACCAGCCCCTCGGGGAACAGTGTGAGGGTTCGGGTCCAGGATCTTCTCCCCAAGGAGCAGCGGGGGAACGAGCGAATCGACACTGCTGCCCAGCAGGGTACGTCCGGGATCTCCGACGGAGGCGACAAAAATAACCGTTTCGGCAGTGTCGTGGTCGAAATGCCCGCTCCGAAGGATCTGAACCGCAAGCTCATAAGCAACGGCACAGCCAACAAGCTGCAGACTCTGCCGATCAACAATGATGGTCGGTTTACCATACGCTTCGATGACGAGGGGCTGTACGATCTGTCTGAAGTCAAACTTACCGTCCATGACCGGGCGGACTATCCCAAGGCCAGCAATGATGGGGCTGGAAGCGCGACGGGGAATGGTCTTACGACCAATCTTGCAGACTTGGTCAAACAGCATGAGCAAACCAACAGTTTTGGCGAGCCCTATGATGCCTTGGTGATCGATAATCCAAGGGGAAAGAGGGAAGCCCGGATATCCCTGAGTCAGGCGGAGGGGAACCCGCCCTCGACAAAGCCTGGATACTACTTCAGAGGGGATGCCATTGTCGATTTCTCAGTGACCGATAGATGGTTCCCCCTTTATCAGAAATTGGATGAAACCACGCACAAGCACTTCTTGAATCCAACAGTGGCGCCATCTTCACCGACTGATTTCCCAGCGGTCCCGTTCGGGCAAAAAGCCTGGGAGCGTGTCAAGTCGGAGTCGGACACCTGGATATATCGCGGATATCAAGTTCCCCGCTCGGTTGTCAACTCTGATCTCCCTCATGAAGGGACATACAAACTGGATGTCTCCTATGCGGGTCTGCAGTCCGACAGCCAATATTTCGCCTCTGCGCATTCTGAGTTCGTCATCGACTATACAGGGCCCAAGCTGGGCGGTTTGCATCTGTCGACGACCGCTCCTCAGCATTGGCAGTGGGTCTTCCCCACCTCCCCCTTGCATGTCTCCCTGGACGGCGTCAATGATGCCGTGTCAGGGATTGATGCCCAGACATTGGCCTTCGCTGATTTCAGGGGCCCTGACCCCACACCAATGCTCGGTTATGACCCATGGCTGGCACCACAAGGCGCGGATACGCCTGAATCGACTCTGCGGTTCGAATCGGATGATGTGGTGGGCTTCGACATGAACACCGACAGCCAGCGCCTGAGGTTCGACGGCACGTCGATTGCCGTCAAGGACAAGGCCGGGAATCCTTCATCGACGCATGCTCTGGACGCCTACGGCGATAAGCAGAGCGGCATCGTCAATGACGCCAGAGGACTTACCGGGGCGGCTTTGGACTTTGCTTCGCCCAAGCTATCCCTGAAGTATGACAACAACGATGTCAGGAACGGGAAATACTACAAGGCCAAGAGGGTGGCGACCGTGACCATCGACGAGTCGAATTTCGACTTCGTAGCCGGGCACGATAGCAAGCGCGTCATCGTCACCTCCGCGGTGGATGGTCGAAAGTCGCAACTCAGGGCCGAGGATTTCTCCAACCCCAGCGGCGACAAGCACACCTACGTGGCGAGCCTCAGTTGTGAAACCGACGGCGACTGGGTGATGGATGCGGCCTTTACCGATCCGGGGGATCATCAGGGCAATCCGGTACATGACGAATTCGTCATCGATACGACCAGACCCGTCCTTTCCCTTGCCTTTGACAACAATGACAGCAAGAACGGCATGTATTACAAGGCTCCGAGGGTGGCGACCGTCAAACTGGTCGAGCGCAACATGAGCGACAAAGAATCGACGGTAACGACCACAGCCAAGAACGATGCCAACCAGGATGTTCCCGCGCCTTCGGGCGACGGTTGGTCGCAGATCGGTGATGCCGGCAAGTACACGTTTGTCCAGCATGTCCCCTTCTCAGGGGAGCATCATTATACCCTAGAAGCTAGGGCGACCGATTTGGCAGGGAACGTCGCCGATGCGGCCAAGGAACCAGAGTTCGTCGTCGACATGACCAAGCCTGATCTCCATATCGACAAAGTGGAGGACAAGACTGCGTACGCCGGCACCGTTGCTCCTCGGATCATGGCCGTCGATGCCAACATGGATCAGGGGAAGACGACCTACGAGCTTGCGGGAGACCGACGGGGCAGGATCAAGTCGATCGACCTCGATGCCCAAGAGGGCGGGGACGATAATTCACTCACTGTCGATATCCCCGATTTCAAGCGCAAGGCTGAGAACGACGACGTGTACACCCTGACCGCCAAGAGCGAGGACATGGCGGGGAATTCGGCCACCGTCACCAAAACATTCTCAGTCAACAGATTCGGTTCCACATACCTGTTCTCTGCGGGGACGGCGTCGATCAGAGGCGCCTATCTGAAAAAGGCGGTGCCGGTCACTGTCACCGAGCTGAACGTCAGCGGCATCGACCAGAGGAATTCGAGAATCGACTTGGCAAAGGACGGGCGCATAGGCACTGTACCCGAATCCGGCTACCAGGTCATCAAGTCTACTGACAAGGGCTGGAGCAAGCAGACATATGAGATACCGGCAAATGTGTTTAAGGGTGACGGGTATTATCGCCTGATGTTCACATCGACCGACAAAGCAGGTAATTTGTCGGAGAACTCGATGCAGCACAAGGATGCCAAGCGGAAGGGCGATGCATCCGTGAACTTCGCCCTGGATTCGCAGGCTCCTACCGTCTCTGCGCTCGGCATCGACTCCAACCGTGTATATTACGGGCAACGACGTGACGTCGGAATCGATGCCAAGGACAACATGAAGATCCGCTTGGCGAAAGTCTATGTCGATGGCGTAAAGCGCGGCGAATGGCCTGAGAATGACCTCCTGAAGGGCATGCAGTACATCGACTTGCCGGCCGATGCGCATAACCATACGGTGACTGTCAGGACTGAGGATGCGGCCGGCAACGTGTCGACAGCCACATACCATGGTGTTATTGTGGCCTCGAACTTGTGGCAATACATACGCGAGAACGGTTTGCTTTTCGTCCTGGTCGTCTGTACGGGGATCCTTTTTGTCCTGATGATTCTGGTGGCTGCCGTCCTGATTGTTCGTCGGCGCTCGGAACTCGCCTACAGGCGCAATCCCTTCGGCAAATCAGGACGGTAGATCATGCAGGGATTGGTCAATATTCATGATTCCAAGTCGGATACCCGTTTTACGGCTTACCTGGACGTCCCCGGGGAGTCGACCTTGGCGGATGTCGTCCCCTCGCTGGCCGGCATCGCCAAAGAGACGGGCGGCAGCGTCACGGGTGTCAATGTCGACGGCCGCCAGGTGGATCCTCGTCAGACGCTCAACAGAATCGGTCTGCATGAAGGGTCATGGATCTCCCTCCTGTGTGAGGGCGCGCGGATCGTCAACCCTCTCGCATGTTCGATCGACGACCCTGCGGCGGTGCAGTTGCGTTTTCTGAGTGGAGTCAACGCCGGTGCCATATATGACGTTCTTCCAGGAATCCTGAAGATGAGTTCCCTAATGGATCCGGAACAGGTATCGGTCAGTGCGGATTTCCTTCTTGACGTGCATCCTGATGGCGGTCTGATGGTCATACCCAATGTGAGGGAAGGCGCTCGGACCAAGACAGGCCTCTTCTTCCATAGGACGAAGAGGGAGCTCCACTCCGATATATGGATGGAAGGCCATGAGCTGGTGGAACCGACCAAGCTCGAATATGGCCAGGAGCTGGTGCTCCCCGAGTTCATCGTCAGTGTGACCAAAGGTCATGACGATTCCGTCCCGGTCAATGTGGAGGACAGCCCCGGGCATTGGCTGTATACCCGCCCGCCGAAGATTCGGAACGAAGTAAAGACCAGGCGATTCACTTTGCCGGCTGCCCCCACCCGTCCGGAAAAGGCTCCGATTCCGATCATATCGACTCTCTTGCCTTTGGCCATGTCAGTGGGCATGGCCGTCATCCTGAAGAATTATTCCTACCTCGCCTTCGGCATCATGTCTCCGGTGATGATGGTGGCCTCGTACTTCTCCGGCAACAGCAGCATGAAGAAGAGGTACAAGGCACAGGTCAAGCGGTATGAGAAGAGCCGGGACCTGATAACGAAGAAGGCCAATCAAGCGCTGAAGCAGGAGATTCATGATGTCCGGACGGAGTATCCCGATCCCGCCGCTTTGCTCGATATAGGCACCAGGCATACTGCCCAGCTATGGAACAGAAGGGCCTCGGATGATTCCTGGCTTGGACTGCGCATAGGCACAGGAACCGTGAAATCGCACATATCCCTGGAGACGCCGGACAATCTCGAATTCGAACGAGTCAAGACCTGGGACCTTCATCAGTTCCCTGTCGTGGTGAGCCTGCCGGAAGCCGGATGTCTGGGTTGCACCGGCGAGCAATCGGTCATATTCCCAACGGTGCAGTGGATGGTCGCTCAGATGGCGGCCCTCCATTCGGCCCGTGACCTGTCGGTATACTTGCTTTCCCCCGGATCTCGGAAGCAGAGCGAAAAAAATCGGTCTTCCTACGTTCAGGCGCAGATTGATTGGAGCTTTGCTCAATGGCTTCCCCAGTTGGTTCCCCAAGAGGGGCAGAATACGGTTCGCACCCTGGCAACGGGTGCGGAAGACATAGCCATGAGGATTTCGGAACTTGTCGCCATGCTGGACGACCGCAAGGAAATGATGCATTCCCAGTCCATGCAGAAGTGGGCCGGTCCCTCCGTGGTTGTGGTCATGGAGCATGCCCATGTGCTCAGATCCATGCCAGGCACCATCAGACTGCTCAAGGAGGGCCCGCAGGTCGGCATGTACATGCTCTGCGTGGAGATCGACGAGCGGCTCCTGCCTGAGGAATGCCAGACCGTGGTGACCGGCGAGGCCGGCGAGCTGAAGGTCCGCAGCAATGTTGCCGATGACCTCAATGAGGTCATGCCGGACCTGGTCTCGAGGCAATGGCTGGACTCCCTGGCCTTGGCCTTGGCACCTGTGGAGGACGGCAGCCCAGATGAGAGCCAGTCCGCCATTCCTTCGCAAAGCAAACTCCTGGATCTGCTGAAGCTGACGCCGACCTCAGAAGAGATCGAAGCCCGGTGGGCTCTGCAACCCCGCTCGACCTACTGCGTGATCGGCGAATCGGTCGACGGACCCTTCGGCCTTGACATCGCCAAAGACGGCCCCCATGGGTTGATTGCCGGCACAACCGGCTCGGGCAAGTCGGAGCTGCTCCAGTCACTAGTGGCTTCGCTGGCCGTGGCGAATAGACCGGAATCGCTGAACTTCGTGCTTGTCGATTACAAGGGAGGCGCAGCGTTCAAGGATTGCGTCAAGCTTCCCCATACGGTCGGAATGGTCACGGACCTTGACAACCACCTGGTTACCAGGGCCTTGGTCTCGCTCGGCGCGGAACTGAACTACCGCGAGCATCTTCTGGCACTCGCCGGTGCCAAGGACCTTGACGATTACATGGATTTGCGTGAGCTCCACCCTGATCTGACGGAGATTCCCCGTCTGCTGATCGTCATCGACGAGTTCGCCTCCCTGGCCAGGGAGCTTCCCGACTTTGTCACCGGACTCGTGAATATTGCGCAAAGGGGCAGGTCACTGGGTATCCACCTTCTCCTGGCGACTCAGCGGCCCGGAGGTGTGGTCTCTCCGGAGATCAGGGCGAACACCAACCTTCGTATAGCCCTGCGCATGACGGACGACAGCGAAAGCCAGGATGTGATCGACGCCAAGGATGCGTCGCTGATCAGCAAGTCCACACCGGGCAGGGCCGTTGTGAGGCTCGGGTCGAATTCCTTGGTCCCCTTCCAGTCCGCCAGGGTAGGAGGCAGGTATATCGACCCGAATGACAAGGCTGAGAAAAAAACAGAGAAGCCTTTCGTCCGTGTGCTCTCCTTCCCTCAGATCGGCCAGCCTGCTCCTGCGCGTCCCAAGTCGAAAGAGGACAAGGGCGATGTAAGCGTGACCGACCTTATGAAGTTGGTCGGGAGCATCTGCGAGGTTGCCAAGGATGAGGGCATTCCCCAGCAGCGGCAGCCCTGGCTGCCTGCCTTGACCGATGAGATTGGTCTGGATGATCTGCCCGACAGCGAAGATGGCGATGCCCAGTTAAGCCTTCAAGTCCCCTTCGCCATGGGGGATTACCCCAAACTGCAGAAGCAGAACACGGTTTTCCTCGATATGTCGACTTTCGGCAACCTCTTTGTCATCGGCACGTCGCGCAGCGGCAAGACCACGGCCCTTCGGACCATAGCTTTCTCCGCCTGCGAAAGGTATGCACCCACGAAGGTCCAGGTCTATTGCATCGATGGCGGCAATGGCGGCCTCGCCCCTCTCACGGCCTTCCCCAATGTTGGGGTTGTGGCCCTGCGCAGCGAAACGCAGAAGATCGAACGGCTCCTGAACAAGATCGAAAGGGTGCTCAAGGCCAGGTCGGCCACGCTCTCCAAGGGCGGATACAGCAATATCGACGAGTTCAATCGGGGGCTTGACCAGGATCATGAGGACCAGACCCTGCCGCATATGCTGGTCATGCTGGATTCCTGGGACGGGTACAGCTCCACCTTCGAATCCTATGACGGCGGTTCCCTGATCAGTCGCATGCAGAATCTGATGCGGGAGGGGCCGTCGGTCGGCGTGCATTTCATCCTCACCGGCGACCGCTCCCTCCTGTCAGGTCGAATGACCCTGCTGGCAGACAGCAAGATCATGCTGCGGCTGGTCGACAAGACCGACTATTCGGAAATCGGGATCCCCGCCAAGGAAGTACCTGACAAGATGGCGGACGGTCGAGGTTACCAATCCGTTGACGATGCTGAGATTCAGATTGCGCAGATTCGCCAGGGTGTGGTGGGCCAACAGGAATCCGAGGCCATCCGCGCCGCCGGTGTCGCTCTGGCTTCCGGCAGGGACGCCGGCCTCTCGCGGTCCCGTCTGCCCTTCAACGTCGAACAGCTGCCCGATGAGGTGTCCTTCGACCAGCTATACGCCTTGGTCGAGGAATCCAAGCCTCTGGCCAGTGGTCTGCTGCCTCTGGGCATTGGCGGTGAGGACAACGATCTCATTGCCTACGACCCGGGCGCAACGCCGATCCTTCCGATTTTCGGCGGCATGCAGAGCGGCAAGACGACGTTGCTGGTCTGGCTGTCCAACATGGCGCTGTCTGCTGGATACCATCTGGTCATCGCGGCCCCCAAGGACAATGCCCTGAGGCGTTTCGACGGGGTGCCCGGGGTTGTGCGCTTGTTCACGACCCCTGCGGACCTGACGCAGGAGAATCTTGAACCATACGCCCGCAATGACGACGAGAAGGCCGTGGAAAGCAGAACCGAAACGGGGTTCAAAGGCAATCTCCTGGTGTTTGACGACTGTCAGCTGCTCAAGGAGATTCCCGCCAGCGGGTGGATGCAGAACCTGGTTGGATCATTATCGAACAGTGACGCCTCATGCATCTTTGCTGGAGATATCATCGATTTCCCCCAGGGCTTCGGGAACTGGGGGGCTTCAATGAAGAAGATCAAGCAGGGAGTCCTGATCAGGCCTGAGGATATGATATATGCGGATTTGATAGGCGCAAGGGTAAAACGGTCTCTTTTCAAGTCCGATATGCCTCAAGGGCGTGGAATTGCGAAGCTGGGCATGCAAACTGTTTCTGTTCAGTTCCCGAAGCTGAGCGGACAGTTCAGTGTCCCCTATAGTTTCGACAATGCCGGAGGTTTGAACAAATGAGCGGGCATAGCAAGAAACCGGGGCTGGCGCAATCCCTGCAGTCGGCAAAGGTGTTTGCGGAGATTCCTGTGCTTCCGCCGATTCTGCAGCCCTCCGTCGTCGACGGATGGGATTTGCATGATAAGACATTGAAACCGCGATCAGTTGGTGAAGATGCCGACCGCCGAGCGGAATCGTATCAGTTGGTCTTTTCCGATGGGCAACGGGTGCCATGTCAAGGACATGGCGTCGTGGGGCGGATGCCGGAACAGCCAGGCGAAAAATATACTGCTTACATAGTTGTCGAAGATTCTTCGCATCAGACTTCCCGAAGGCACTTTGAATTTGGGACGACACCCATTGGTCAGGTCTGGGTCATGGATCTTGGGTCGGCGAATGGTACTTTCGTCCGTTCCGGTGAGGCGTATATGCAATTACAGGCAAAGCAGCGAACCGTTTTGTCTGAAAATGATGTGATCAGGTTCGGTAGTCTCAGCGCAAAAGTCGAAAGGAGCAATTGATCATGGCTGACGATCTTAAAATCTCATATGGTGAACTCAGCAGTGCTTCCAGGGTTCTGAAGAATATAGAAAAGATAATTGGCGATTTTACGGGCGCCGAAGCCGATTTGGATTGCATGGGCCATCCCAGAGTGAGTCAGGCATATGGTGATTGCATAACCCGTTTGCATACGCTGAGCCGTAAATACTCCAGGAAGGCGGGTGATCTTGGGTCGATGCTTGACAGTGTGGTCACGGAGTTCCGCAATGCGGACAACAGGATAGGGGATCAGGCTAGCCAGATACTCAGCCCCAGCTCAAATTCACAGGCGGTGCATCATGACTGATCAGGACATCCATTTCAGTATGGCGATCCCCGATGACTGGGAACGAATGGATCTTACCGGAAGGGGGAGGCGGGATTACGCCTGCATTCAGGCCCAAAGAGTGGCGGAGCAGATACCGGCTTTGGCGAGCAAAAGGAAGGTGATAGAGAACAGCCTCTACCATGAGCTCACATCTTCTTGGGCAAAGGGCGTGAGGTATGGGGCCGCAATGGCGCAGCCCACTGCCGATGGGTTTCTGGACGCTTCGATAACTGTCTCGATCCTTCCTGAGCCTCCTCATCACGACGAAGAGTCTGTTTTCGAGGCGATATCCGCCACCGTCCATGAGAATGATGAAGATTCGGATGGTGATGACGAGTCGGATGTTTCGATGATCAATCTGCCCCGGGCGGGGAGGGCGGTGCGGGTTTTGGGGCATCGTACCCTGCACCCGGGCGAAGGCTCCTCATCCCTCAAGTATTCGATCTTGCAGACTTTTATCCCTTTTGGAGGTCGTGTGGTCATGGTGATGGGTTCCACTTTTTCCTCTGATGTAGAGGATCAGTTATTTGAATTGTTCGATTTGATCACCGGTACATTGTCGGTATGGCTTGAGAGGGGCGTTGACAGATGAGTTTGGGTCTTGACTGGTCCGTGATCGAGTTATCCATGGATCCTGTACCCGGGGATCCGGCCGGGGTCAGGCAGTGTGCCGCCAAGGCAAGGTCGAAGTCTTCAACAGTGGATTCACTTAAAGATGATGTGAGCCGAATCAGGTCCGATCACGACAATGGCTCCGTGTTCGTCGGCAAAGCGGCGAACAAGTTTATCTCCAAGCTGGACGATTTTCCCAGCAACCTTTCCAGCTTATCGAATGGATTGAGCGCGACGTATAAGACCCTGGATTCATGGTCCGCCTGCATGGAGGATTGCCAGCGCAGGGCCGGCAATGCCTATCATCGGGCGGTGACGGCCAAGAACAGCATTGCCAGTGCGCGGTCAAATCTGGATGGCGCTAGCGGCGACGCATTGAAGGCCAATGCCGACAAGGATCTGCTACAGGTCAAGCGTACGCTGGGCGCGGATGTCGATGATGCGGATATGCGACGGGCGCAGCGCCGTGCCGACGCGGCCGAGGGGCAGGTGGCTTCTTTCCGTAGACAGCTGGAAAGCGCGCAGGGATCGTATGATGCAGCTCGGCGCGATGTTCTCAAGGCTGGCGATGAGTACAATAACGGTGCCGACACCGCTGTTCGCGGGCTGAACGGGGCCCTGGACGATTTGCCGCCTGTCTCAATGTTCGATCGTATCTATTACAGCGATACCTGGCGGACGATCGTCAAAGTCGCAGAGATAGCCGGCTATGTTGTTAGCGCAGCGATGATATTGTTAGGGCCTGGAGGCATACTCGGCCTGCTTGCTTTCGCGCTGGCCGCCGTAGGCTTCGCAAATGATCTGCTGGCTTATGCCCATGGAGATGAAAATAGGAAGCAATTAGGGCTTGGTGCTCTTTCAATGATTATGTCTTTTCCGGGTGGTGCAGCGAAAGAGGGCGCAGCTGGTTTGCGGTTTTTCGCCAATTCAAAGGAATTGCCGATGTATCAGCGGGTGATCGGCGGGCTGAATTCGTATGGCCGCAACTCCGGCATGGTCACGGATGTCGAGACCGCATTCTGGGCAAGCAATTTTAAATTGTTTGATGAAACTGGCCTCGTTAAGAAAGGGAATGCTATGGGGGTCATTGTGGATCTTGGCCTCGGAAGAAAAAAGGAAGCGACCCGGATATTCAATGATTATCAGATAAGCGGCTTATTGCCGCATGATTGGAAATGGATACTGGGGAAAAGCGATCTGTACGGGGTCTTCAACCCGGCGGACGTTGCGACGATAAAGCGGTATGGGCTGGATGCAAGCCGCGAGGCTTTGCGCCAAGACGCAATGAAGAATGTGATCAAGGATATGGTGGATGCAGAAAAGCGTGTCGAAGACCATAAAGCTGAGGGCAAGAGTGGGCTTGGGGCCGGCTTGACGGAGTGGGCCGGCCTGCTTGCCCCGGCTGCGCCGGTCCTTGGCCTGGCGGGTGAAGTGGCGGATTCGAGGCTTTGAGCAAGGGGGGTGGTGTGTGATGGCTGGTGGTGTTTCTGGTTCTTTGCGGCTTCCTGTGGGGAAGTCCTGGCTGGAGAGCGCGTCTTCGATCATGTCGCGGGTGGCGGGGTGCGCGCGTCATGCGGCTGCGGGGGAGCGTGCCTTTTCGCGTGCTGGCGTGGTGCGCAAGCTGGCGGTGTACGGGACGGCTTTCCTGGCGGGGTTCGTGCCGGGCTGGGCGTTCCTGTATGGGGATGAGCAGTGGATGCGCGACCGTTTCATCCAGTTTTGCGTGGCTGGCCTGTTTTCGGGTTTTGCGATGTGGTGGTTTTTGGGCCGGTTCGAGGACCGTGGGGGGCGTCCGGGGTTCTGGTGCCTGGCTTTGACGATGCCGATGATGCCCTGCTGGGGGGTGATGTTCGGCGCGATGACCGGTGAGAGTCCGGGGGTGATGCGTTGGGTGTTTGTGTCGGTGGCTGTGCTGGTGGTGGCTGGGGTGACCTGGCTGCGGTTTGTGTCGGATCGGGTGCGTAACCGTGTGGCGGCGTGGGCGGCTGCGGCTTCGTCGTGCGTGGTGCCGTCGTGGATGCTGTGCTTGTTGTTCGGGGGTTCTCCCTTGTCGTGCCTGCCTTGGTGCATGGCGGTGGGCGCGGTGGGCGCCTTGTGGTTTCTGCAGGACTTGTGGGCGATCGACTATTGTGCGGGCGACAACCGTGATGCCGCTTTCGAATGGCTGGCGGCCTGGGCGCTGATCTTCGACCTGATTACCCTGGTGGCCGCCCTGGCACGCGGCAGCAGCGCCGCACAAGGACAATGAGGGCGTTGCTGGTGAGGAAGCTTTTGGACTTTTGACGTGTCCGTCGTGCATGTGGTCTGCTTGGCCGCGGTCGGGTTGGATGCCGGCTGTTTCGTTTGCTGCTGCGCGGCAGCAAGTGAAGCCTGCAATATAGGGAATCGTCCTGGACTTTGCTGGGCTTCAGGCCTTGCGTGAACGATGTCTACAGCCGGAATGCGATCTACGCTGGCTGTCGACGATGAAGTTGGTTGCGGCGGGATCCGTTCTGGCTGACCGCTCGAGTTGCATAGAAGGAAAAGGAACCATGGCTGTTGCCTTGTTTGAAGTTAGGCCGCCTCGTGTGGCAGAGATGAAGGGTTTCGAACCCATGTATGACGCGACATTGCGAGAATGCCTGCAGCGGCCGTTCTACCTGTTTGCCCGGGGGCGGGGAAGATCGTGCCGCAAGGAGATATGGGTGTTCTTCATCTTTCTCTCAATTATAGAGTCGTCCCTGAGTAAGATATGCGGCAGGGGAACCTTCATCCCCCTGGTCTTCGACCTGATCATGGCGGTGCCGGAGTATGCAGTGGAGGTGCGGCGTCTGCATGATTTATTGCTGCCGGGATGGCTGACTTTGATTCCGTACGGTCTTATGGTTATAGCTACGATTGGGCTGGTGAAATCTCGAATGCTGACTATAGGTGGCGGTCCTTTGCTCTTGGCTGTCATCCCGTTGCTTGTGTCGATGGTGATTCAGCTGGTCATCATGTGCTCGCCTTCCCGGCGTCGTCACCGTCCGTCCTTTGACAATGGGGCAATAGGGGCGGGAGTGAACCAGCCGGGTATGACTCGACCTCGGACTGACTAGCCTGTACGGCAAGGATCAATGGCCGGTGAGGAACCGCACGTGTGGATTTATATAAGGAGACTGGGATGACTGATACTGCTGCGGACGTGGAAGGACAGGGAACCGCTGGGGTGAGTGTGGATGAGCAATTATTGCAAGGCCTTCCGACTCCCGTTGTCCGCATAATACGACTGCTCGCTCAGCGGGGGATACCCTCGTTCGTCGATGCCAGCGGCGGCCCTGTACTGGTGCCGCTGGTTGAGTGCGGCATTAATTTTGTAATGAGCAGAAGTCTGGATTCCATTGGTTTCAGAAGTCTGTGGAGCCGGGGATTCAGCTCCGCAAGGTATCGGGATGCAGTGAATATCTGCGCTGAATGGAACCGATCGGTTGGATATCTCAAGGCCTATGCCACCGAACCCTCCTTAGAGCAGAACCAGGCCGTCAGGATAGCGGGAGCCGGGCAGATCGTGTGCGACGAGCGGGAAGAGGTGCTTGGACAGCGTCTCGATGATTCCATCTATCTCATACAGAATTTTTATGCTTGGGTGAATGAGCAATGCCCGGATCCCATACGCATACCGAATGCACCATACGGAAGAAGGGCATGAATAATTGGAACAGCCGATGAAATCCGTGGTTGACGGGAAGAGAATACAGCAGTGGTTGGATGCCCAAGGATATCGTGTCGAGTATTATGAGCAGTCCTGGGTCGGTTTATGGGGGAATATTCTGCTCGATTTCAGCGTACGTGGCGAGCATGATGAGTATCTGGTGGTTCGCGGGACTGAACAGGGCAGTCATCCGAATGATCAGCTCGAGTTGCTTGAGGACTGTTGCAATGCCTGGAACCGGGGCTATGAGGGGCCGGCTGCCTATCTGCAGAGTTCCGAGGAAGGCCTGGTCTTCCGCACGCTTTTGGTGGTGAACTGCCAGGGCGGCATGGACGACGATCAGTTCGATCGCCTGATGAAGTATGCCATGGCGGGTTCGGACGGTTTCCTTGGTTTCGCCCAGGGGCAGCTGTCGAAGATAAGGATGAGCTAGGGTGAAGTGCAGGGTCAGGCGTGACCGTGCTTCCGGAGCTCGCACGCTGGCGGTAAAACCGACCCGGGGTGAAATACCTGACCTGGCGCTGGCTCAGGTTCTGCTTTCGGGAAGGTATGCGGATTACCTGCTTCCTTTCACCTACGAAGGGGATCTGCGAGATGCCAGGTTCTACTATGATTTGACCGGAGCCACATCCCTGGGCCGTGTTCTGCGGCATGGCATGACCGCGGACCGGTATGCCGGGGTTTTGCAGGCCATAGGGGATGTGGCTCGGGTGTGCGCGGAGGAGCGCGCGGTCCTGCAGACCGTGCTCTGGCATCAGGATTACCTCTACTTTGCCGGTGATGACACGGTTCCGCGAATGATGCAGGTTCCCATCGTCAATGGTCCTTACTTCGATGCCAGTCCCCTTTCCCTGCTTTTCAGACTCAGCAAGGTCGACACTGGCGCTTTCGGGCACCCGGAGTGGTCGCGGTCGGTTGAGGCGTTCACGCGAACAAGCAAGGAGTTCAGTACGGATGCCTACCATGCCATGCTGGCATCGATCCTTCCGGCAGGCAGGCCCCGGACCCTGCCGGGAGGCGATGGCGCCAGCGCCGCATCCTCGGGCTTTGAAACCCGGAGCCAGAACGATGCCGGGACGGGCTCATCCGGCACGGATCCGACCGGGGATCATGCGGGTGAATCCCATGGCGAGGAAGATGAATACTACTCGGAAACGATTCTCAAGCTGCCGGAGGAGGGAGCTGCCGCGGGGGCTCCCTCTGGGGATCGGGCTCTGGAACCCGATGACCATCCGGGAATTCGACTTTCGGATGAGGGCAATGACGGGGACACCGTTCTGGACATGTCCCCTCATCCCGACCAGGACATACGCAGGGCGGGCGAGGCCTCCGGCCTTTCCGGCGATGAGGGGCCGGCCAGCCCCAACATGAGCAGGTGGCCCCGCTTCCGTGTCACCAGGATCCGGGATGGATACCAGGTGGATTGCAACCAGGATACGGCCACCATAGGGAGATCGGCCCGGGCTGACATCCATATGGGCGGCAATACGAACGTCAGCAGGATACATGCCCAAATCAGCCGTCTGCCTGGTGGCGGGTTCGAGATAACAGACCGGCATTCCTCCAATGGGACCAGGGTGTCCGGCCGTCTGCTCGCGCCTGGTGAAACTGCGCCTATCGGCCCTTCGGGCGCCTTCTCACTTGCTGATTCCGACTTCGTGATCGAAGAGCTTGACCACGACGGGGCGACGGGGCCGTGGAGCGGTTCTTCTTCTCCCTCTGGCCTAGGAGATAATGATGTCTGAGTCGAGCGGCGGGCGTGCCGGTGCCAGGGGATGTCGGATGCTTTATTCTGGTGGAGGCAGTGACGGTCCGAGTGGTCGGCAGCTGCTCTTTCCTTGTGTGATGTTGCCCGGGGGTGGTGTGTGATGGCTGGTGGTGTTTCTGGTTCTTTGCGGCTTCCTGTGGGGAAGTCCTGGCTGGAGAGCGCGTCTTCGATCATGTCGCGGGTGGCGGGGTGCGCGCGTCATGCGGCTGCGGGGGAGCGTGCCTTTTCGCGTGCTGGCGTGGTGCGCAAGCTGGCGGTGTACGGGACGGCTTTCCTGGCGGGGTTCGTGCCGGGCTGGGCGTTCCTGTATGGGGATGAGCAGTGGATGCGCGACCGTTTCATCCAGTTTTGCGTGGCTGGCCTGTTTTCGGGTTTTGCGATGTGGTGGTTTTTGGGCCGGTTCGAGGACCGTGGGGGGCGTCCGGGGTTCTGGTGCCTGGCTTTGACGATGCCGATGATGCCCTGCTGGGGGGTGATGTTCGGCGCGATGACCGGTGAGAGTCCGGGGGTGATGCGTTGGGTGTTTGTGTCGGTGGCTGTGCTGGTGGTGGCTGGGGTGACCTGGCTGCGGTTTGTGTCGGATCGGGTGCGTAACCGTGTGGCGGCGTGGGCGGCTGCGGCTTCGTCGTGCGTGGTGCCGTCGTGGATGCTGTGCTTGTTGTTCGGGGGTTCTCCCTTGTCGTGCCTGCCTTGGTGCATGGCGGTGGGCGCGGTGGGCGCTTTGTGGTTTCTGCAGGACTTGTGGGCGATCGACTATTGTGCGGGCGACAACCGTGATGCCGCTTTCGAATGGCTGGCGGCCTGGGCACTGATCTTCGACCTGATGACCCTGGTGGCCGCCCTGGCACGCGGCAGCAGCGCCGCACAAGGACAATGAGCATGCCCCAGGATGTGGACTTTTTATGGCTGGGTAGCGCGAAGTGATGGACAGACAGGGGCCGAAAGCGCAGCGTGGCGTGGAATGTGAGCGTTTGTCCCCTGGCTGATTGATTCAGAGGCATGTTTATGACGGATGGGGCGGTGACGACCGTCAACCTTACGGACCAGCCTAGGGCCTACCCTGAGGGCATGGACGAACACAGACCGGTGGATGCGGATCAGATCCCAGCAGCGGTTCAGGAATTGGCTGCAGACAGGCTCAAAGGGCCCGATGGGAAGAGCACGTCGGTCTTGGTCGTCGATGGTCCGCCCCGCAGTGGGAAGACCGCCGTGGCTACTCGGGCCCTCCTGGCAGGCATGGAGGTCTTCGGCGATCGGGACGCCTTTATGGCGGTCTCAGGTCGCGTTGCTGCGGACATGGTCAGCCGCAGGGTCATACTGGAACGGGGAAGTACGGGCAGGACGCGGCCCGTGGGCACCCTTCAGGCCCTGGCCTTCCAGGTGCTGAGCCAAGCCGTCTCTTTTTCCGACGCCCGAAGATCCCTGCTTCCCCGGCTCCTCAACGGGGCCGAACAGGATGCTCTTCTCCGCCAAGTCATGGCCGATCACATCGAACACGTCCGGGCGGGCGACGATTGCGCGGTATGCAGGCTGCTGGAGCGTTACTTCCAAAGCGAGTCTGGCTGGTCCTCGGTTCTGGTTACCCAGTCGGACGGCCAGGCTGAAGGGGTCAGCAACCGGTTCATCGCCCAGCTGCGCGATATGTTCGCCCGGATGACCGAGCTGGGAGTCACCTCCGGCGACAGGGATCAGCTCCTTTCCGCCCTAAACGCCCAATCCATCGACCTTGACCGGAAAGAGCGTCTTGGCTTGCAATGGCGATTGGCCTTCGCTCTGAACGACGAATACCTGAAATGCATTGACAGGACATACCCCGACGAATTCCGTCTGGATCCGTCCCAGCTGATGGTCAGGGCAGCCGAGGAAGCTGGCAGGGTCGCCGGACTGGCCCTGCCACGGTTCCTGGTCGTGGACGATTGGCAGGATGTCACCCTGGCGGGGATGGGATTCCTCCAGACCCTGAACCGGTCCGGATGCCGTTTGCTCCTTGTCGGTAACTGCGACCAGTCGGTCCAGTCCTTCCGCGGCTCCTATCCGGAATTCCTCGCTGCCCGGCTGACCTGCCTCAGCGCGCAGACCCATGGGGATGCGGTCCCTATGCTGGCTGATGACTTCGCCTGTCTCAATGCGAGGCGGATGGTCCTGAAACCGCGTCGTATCGTGGCCCCCCGCATGGACGGCCGGAAGGACGGTCAAGCGGGTGGATCCGGCCCGGATCGGTCATTGGCAGCCTCCATCCGCCAGCCGGGCGACGATTCCGCAGTAGACGCGGATACGTATCAGAATCCATCCATGCATTCGTCCGATAAGGAGAAACATGATGGCCCTGGCTCCTATGCGGATCTGGTGGCTGCCCGTATCTCCCTAGGCATTGCCAGCCTAGAAGAGGACGACAGGGCCCTTCCTGACAGGCCGGGCAAATTGCCCGCCTGGCCAGGCGCCGGGCCTGTGGCACTCTTGACGCACGCCAACCCCCTCCTTGGCGATGGTTCGGTAACAGCCAGGCTCTTCCACACCCCGGCCCAGGAAGAGGACGACCTGGTCTGGCAGATCAAGCATGAGTTCCTGACTCAGGGCAGGGACTGGAACGAGATGGCCGTCATTGCCCACGACAACGCGACGATTCGCGCCCTGGGCCGCAAACTCAGAGTCCAGGGGGTCCCGGTCCGATACTCGTCGGTCACCAGGCCGCTCAGCGAGGAGCCGACAATCCAGGGGCTCTTCGCCTTGGTCGAGCTGGCCCGGGTCGTGCAGGACCCGTCCACCCTGCCGGCAGAAGAGAACGGCCCCGCCGCAGTCGCCTCCTGGGTCAGGCGGCATCTGCGCACGCTGATGGTCAGCCCCCTGATCAGCGCCCAAGTGGGGGAGGGCCGACGTGAACGCCCCGTACGCATGGAGCACCTGGAATCACTGATGGATTCCCTGGCTGTCCTGTCGAGGATCCGAACCTCCGAAGAAGCCCCCTCCATCCCGGACTTGGCTGAGAATGCGGAAGCAACGGATGCCGCCGAACAAACCCTGTCGGTCCTGCCCGATCTGGTTGCGACCTGGAGGGATTGGTCCCGGGCCATCCAGGACCAGGAGGCCGATGCCGCCCATCAGAGAGGCATCAGGGTCGATGACTCGCTGATTTCCGGGGCCGGGACTGCGTCGGCCTCTACGGCCGGACTGAGTGTGGATGCCCTCCAGACCATGCTCCTGCTGAATCAGCAGGATTCCTCGCCGGTGATCCTGACCGCCATGGCTGCCATCGCGGGCGGCCGCCGGGAGGATCCGGATGTTCACGCCCTCCGCCATGCCCTGAAGGTGGCCAGGGTCGCAGCCGGCAGGATCGCCGCCCTGCCTGATCCCCAACCTCAATACGTGCTCTGGGAGGCCTGGCGCAGTCTGGGTCTGGCCGATGACTGGCAGCGGCGCGCCCTGGTGGCCACCCAGGAGGGCGAGGAGATCAACGACCGTCTGGATGCCCTGATGCGTCTGTTCCAGTATGCGTCTGGTTCCCAGCGGTTCCGCACCGTGCAAACCTTTATGGACCAGGTGCGCAGCATGCAGATCGAGGCGGACTCCCTGGCTCATATCGGCCCCATCGAGCACGCGGTCACCCTGACCACCCCTGCCGGCGCCGCCGCCCTGGCCAGGGTCTGGCCTTTGGTTTGGCTCCCGGCCGTTCAGGATGGGGTCTGGCCCAACCTGACCCCCCGTGACACCATGTTCGGGGCCGAGGATCTGGCCGACCTGGTCCTCCACAACTGCATCGGGGACCCCGACCGGTCCTCTTTCAGCCATGATCCCAGGCTCCAGTCGATCCTCTACGCCGAGAAGAAGGGGTTCCTGGAAGCGGTGACCCGGGCAGAGAAACAAGTGCGGGTCAGCGCCGTCTGGAACGATGACATGGTACCCTCGGACTTTCTCTACGGGTATCTTCCCGAGTGCTATGAGCGAACCTCCGACATGGCCCAGGCGGATTTTACCCAGGTGGGGGCCGGCGCCGACGAGAGCCGTGAATACGGTGGATTGGAGGTCTCGCCCAGAGGCCTGACCGCCGCCGCCCGCTCCCTTCTGGCCAGGCAGGCCCTCCGGGAGGATGGCGTCGACCAGGCCAGGGTCGATGATGCCGTCGATGCCCTGCGCCTGCTCTCAAAGTCGGGTCTGCGGGAGGCCGATCCTAGAAACTGGCCCTTCCTGTATGCAGATTTTGGAGCAGCGGAACATGCGGATCAGTCCGGACCAGACCAGTCCGAAACAGGGCCATCCCTTTCGAAGGAGGTCGGGATTCCGGGGCCGACCATAGGGAAGTCTCCTGACCAAAAGCCGGAGGTCTCGAATCGAGTCGGGCCCCAGGCGGTCTCACTCTCTCCATCCGCCGTAGACAGGATCTGGCAGTGCCCGCTGGAATGGGTCCTGAATTACCGATACTCCGGTCCCCAGCCAAGTAGGGTGGCCACTGATTTCGGTTCCCTGATCCACCAGGTCGCCCAGGAGGGCACCAATCGCGGGCTGGACAAGCCGGACCAGGGAAGGCTGGGTCGGGATGCCCGATCCCTGGCGGACCGCCAGGCCAGGGCATCAGCCGAATTGCTGGATATATACCATGAGTTCGCCCGCAATCCTCCTGACGGCCGGGACCCCAAGAGGCTCTATGACATCCACAGCCGGGAGCGCCAGGTCGAGGGGATCATCGACAACCTGGCCTCCTACTTCGTCCACGGGTCGGCCGAAGGGTACGGGTGCGGCGGGAGCAAACCGGTTCCTGCGGGGAGCCTGGAGGGCGTCCAGAGCGAGCGTTCCTTCAATGCGATCATCACCATGGACGGCCTCTGCCAGGTCTGGGGTGCCACCTTCCCCGATAGGCCATTGGGCCCGGAGCAGCTCTTCAACCTCCTCTCCGGTCTGGTCGGGGGATTCCCCGAGGCGCTCACCCCGGGAACGGCCGTCAGACTGACCGGCAGGATAGACAGGCTGGAATCCCGGTGCATAGATGGTCGGCACTATCTGCGGCTGGTGGATTACAAGACCGGACGCATTCACAAAGGCATTCAGCTTTTCAACGACCTTCAGCTGGTCTGTTACCAGCTCGGACTGGCCTTCCAGACCTCCGAGGAAGAGGGCCAGGCGAGTGCCGAGGCCGGCTGGTCCCTGCCCGGCGCCCCCGATCCCGGCCAGTTAGGCGGCCTTCCTGTCAGCCAGTCCATTCTCTTCGATGTGGCAAAGCCTCCCAAGGACCCCGACAAGGGGACCAGACCCGAAGAGGCCCGCTATCAGCCGCCCATCTTCCGCAACGGAGCCTTCACCCCCGACTATCAGGCCAGGACCGGAGTGCCGGATCCCTCCAGGTTGGCGGACCTGGATGACCTGCCGGCCGAACCCCCCCAGGGGGTTGACCGGGAGATCTGGGAGATGGTCCGCAACCATACCGGCGGGGCTCAGATCGTCTGGGACCTGACCATGGTGGCCCGGGTCTTCTTCGCCGCCGGGGTCAGGCTTTCGGCCAGCCTCCCCGATGCCCTCTTCGACCCCTCCCGCTGTCACAACCGTGGCAGGGACGGGGTCTGCCCGGCATGGGAGCGGCTGGCCCCCAACCTTCTGGAGGATCAGGAATGAGACAGACAGCAGAGCAGTCGGCCATTGTCAATGCCGGGGTTGGCGAGGACCTCCTGGTCGTGGCAGGGGCGGGATCGGGCAAGACCATGACCATGACCCGGCGCATCATCGCACTGATCGGGAAGGGGGTCCCCCCGGAACAGATCCTGGGGCTGACCTTCACCCGGAAGGCGGCCTCCGAGCTTCTCTCCAGGGTCTCCGCCGCCGTCATCAGGAGCCGTCCCGGCTCGCAATCCGGGCGGGTGGACCCTGAGAGGAACTTCCTCAAGCCTTCGGTCTTCACCTACGACGCCTTCTTCCAGTCCATCGTCCGCCAGTATGGACTCCTGGTCGGCATGGACCAGGACACCCAGCCCCTGAGCGCACCGGGGGCCTTCCAGCTGGCTGCCGGGGTCGTGGCCGACCACATCGACCTGGTCTTCCCCGACCGTCGGGAGGTCATGGATCAGGCCGAGAGCGGTCTGGACGTGGATGACCCCCTGTCCGGGTTTTCGGCGGCCACCATCGGCGGGCCGGACCAGGCGGCACGGTTGGCCCGGATCAGGGCGGGGGATCAGGATGACGTGGGGTCCGGCACCTTCGAGACCACAGTCAACCAGGTTCTGGGCATCACCCGTGCGCTGACCTCCTCCATGATCAGCAGGGACTGCCCGGACTTCGACCGGGCGCTGGCCCGGGTGCGGGCCTGGGATCGGGCTTTCATCGACCGGACGGAGGCTCTGATCGATGGCCGTCCCATACCGGATGCCGAGCCCTCTGACAAGTCCATGGAACGCCCCAAAAGGGCGAAGAAGGACAGCGATGCGGACTATGCCCTCAAGCTGGGGAAGATGAGGGAGAGGCGTCTTGACTTCCGGCTCTACCAGGCCAACCGTCTGCTCCGCACGGCCCGGACCCGGGAGAAGCTCCTGACCCTGGCCGACTACTACCAGAAGGCCAAGCGCCAGGCCAACATGGCCGAGTTCGGGGATTTCACCCTGGCCGCCTTCCAGCTGGTTGACCGCTTCCCCTCCATCGGCGCCCACTACCGACGCAGGTTCACCCACGTGTTCCTGGACGAATACCAGGACACCTCCACCACCCAGGCCCTCCTCCTGGCTGCCATCTTCCATCCTGAAGACCGGGCAGGGGAGCCGGACGAAGCACACCCGGTCAGCCAGGACCGTCCAGGCGGGTGGGATCAGCCCGGTGACCAGGCCCATCCCGATGATTATGCACCCATCCATGGTGGCGACGACCGAAATCAGGCTCGCTCGCATCCATCCAGGTCGGCCGTGACCGCCGTAGGGGATCCCTTCCAGTCCATATACGCTTGGCGCGGAGCCAGCCCCGGCGCCTTCCGGACCTTCCAGTCCCAGTTCGGGATGCTGTCCGAGAGGCCCTCGGTCCAGGGCGGCCGGATGGGCGGGCTGGCCACCTTCGGCAGACCCGAGGACCAGGAGCCTCTGACTCTCTCCCGCACCTTCAGGAATTCCAAGGTGGTCCTGCGGGCGGCCAACCTTCTGACGGCCCCGCTCAGGCAGGAGACGAATCGGTTCTCCAGTGCCCGGATGGCCGAGGTCGATGTGGCCCGCCTGAAGGCCAGGGAAGATGCCGACCAGGGGACCATCGGCCTGCTCGGGTACAGCACCATCGGCCAGGAGATCGATGCGGTGGTCAGGTTCGCCCTCCATGCCCGTTCCCGATACGGCAAGCCGGGCGCCGATGGCCGGGGCGAAGACCCTGATGCCCCCCACGTGGCCGTCCTCTTTCGTTCCAAGTCCAGAATGCCCCAGTACCGCCAGGCCTTGGAAGCGGCTGGGCTGACCTGTCAGGTGGTGGGATATTCGGCCCTCTTCGATCTTCCCGAGATCATGGACCTCCTGGCCCTCCTGAGGGTGATCTGCGACCATACCGACAGCAGATCCCTGATGCGTCTCCTGGCTTCCGCTCGGTTCGGCATGAATCCGGCGGATCTGAGCGCCCTGGCCTCCTTGGCTGAGGCCATCAATGCGGACAGTCAGTACCGGGCCCTCCTCCAGGCAGGGTTGGTCCCCGAGACCGAAGAGGGGGAGGCCAGAAGCGATCTGGTCCGTGAGCACCGGGACCAGGTGCCCAACTCACTCTTCCTGATCGACCTCCTCCTGCGCGACGACCTGGCAGACCTGCTGCGGACCTCCAGGCTCAGTCCCCGTGGCCGCAATCTGGCAACCCATGCCGCCGAGGTCATACAGGAGGTACAGTCCCAGTCATCCGCCCCGCTCAGGCAGGTCGTCATCGCCGCCATCCATGCCCTGGACCTGGACATCGACCTGGTCCTTTCCAGGGCCATGGACCAGCCTGACCAGCCCCTGCAACCCAGCCAGGCCAAGACCGGCATCGAGTCCCTCCTGGACCAGGTGGACACCTATGTCTCCGAGCTTCCTGCCGGTCTGGGGCCCAGCCTGCCCGGGTTCGTGGCCTGGGTGGATGCCATGGTCCAGAGCCCCGACCTGCCTGATACCGGGATCGACAACCATGCCGATGTGGCCCTGATGACCATCCACCAGGCCAAAGGCCTGGAGTGGGATGCCGTGGCCGTAGTGGGGCTGGCCCAGAGGGCCTTCCCCAGCAATCAGGGAGACAACCTGAAGATCGAGAAGCGCAAGGGCGGGACATCGGATGTGGGGCGGGACGGTGTGCCGTCCAATTACCTGAACACGGCTCGCACCTGGCTGGAGAATCCCCAGGCAGTACCCGTTCCGGTCAGGGCGGATGCCATGATTCTGCCCAGGTTCCCCCATGACGCCCGGCTCGGGTCCGATCCTGGGGACGACCTTGGCGGTCTGGATCTGCCCGCCTTGGAGGACGAGGCGATAGGCGGGATAAGGGCCACCGGCGTGGACGAGGATGGGGAGCCCTGCGACTTCATGGGAAGCAGGGGATACTTGCCTCAGAAAGAGGAATACGGAAACCGCTACCACAACGACGAGCGAAGGCTGGCCTATGTGGCCGTGACCAGGGCCCGGCACGACCTTCTCATGACCTTCAGCGAGAAGGCCAACGACACCAATCCCGCCCTCAACACCCCCCAGGTCGATGCCGATGCCAAAGCCTCGAACTTCTGGCTGGAACTGGTCGATGGTCTGCGCGGCGATCCGGAAGCCATCAGGCTGGAGCCCATCGCCAGGGACCAGGAGTCCGACGAGGGGGCTGTCTGCCCGCCGACCCCTCCCGTGGGCCTTCTGCTCGGCCGCGATGCCGGTGCCTACCGGGATGTCCTGGTTCAGGCGCCCCTGGATCAAGTGGACCAACTGGCAGGCAGACAGGAGCAATCCGACCGGTCCTTCTGGCCGACCGGCCTGGGATCCCGGGTCGGCAGGGCCCTTCGCCGCAGCGCCGATTGGGTTGGCCCCGACGCCGATCCAACCGGGACCAGACATGGAGAGGACAGTCTTTACTCCGCTGCGGTCCGGGTGCTGCAGGTGGGCACCGGCCGCCTGGGGGTCGCCGGGGACCGTCTGGTTACAGACCTGGATGTCCTGCGCCGGGCGGGCCGGGGAATCATCAGCCATGGCGCCCAAAGCGTCACATCCATCCAGGCGAGGTCCGGAGTGATGGATGCCGCCAGGGAGCGGGACTATTGGGAGGGGCTGGTCAGGCCCGTTCCTCGTGTGGCCTCGCCCTTGGCTCAGGCCGGCACCCTCTTCCATGACTGGGCGCAGCGGTTCATTCTGCCGGACCTCCGGGACTCCTCGGGTCTTCTTGATGTGGCGGACCAGGCCGGGGGAGGATCTCCCGATGAATCGTCGGTCCCATCCAGTCCGGACGGCTGCCTTGTAGGGTCGGTCGGCCCCTTGGGCCCGGAGGCCCTGGCTGAACGTCGCCGGATGATAGCGGCCCTGGAGTCGGAAGGGAACGGGATGGACCAGGATGAAAAGACGGCCCATCGCCTCAGGACCTGGGAGCGCCGTCTGGCCGAATCCGATTGGGCCCAGCGGATCCCGGCCTGGGTGGAGCGTCCCATTGTGGCCGTCCTGGGCGGCACCATCATCAAAGGCAAGCTTGATGCCGTCTTCCGCGGGGGATTGGACCAGAATGACGGTTCCAAGCTCTACACCATCGTGGACTGGAAGACCGGCGCCAGGCCCAGGACCGCAGAGGAGACCGGAGAGAAACTGGCCCAGCTCGACCTCTATCGGGTTCTCCTGTCGCGCTTGGAGGGAATCGGCCTGTCGACCATCGACGCCTGCCTTTACTATGTAAGTGAGGCCCAGCCATCCCGGCGGCTCATCAGGGCGAGGCCCAGGACCCAGGAGGAGATCCTCCAGGGGCTGCGTCGGGGTGCTCCGCAGGAGTCGGATGACGACTGAACCGGCAGAGCGGGCCCAGCAGACGGAATGACAGGAACGGGACACAGACCGACATGCCATGCATGGGTCGGTATGGTCCCTGGCAGACCCCGCTCCCTTAGGTGGCGATGGGCGCCCTTGAACAGGTATACGGTGACCGGAGAAGCCGGGGCGGTCTGGTTCGCCCCTGCCTCGAGTCATCGTTAGACGGAGCAACACGAGATGACACAGTTCGACCTGGTCGACAGAGGCCAGTCCAACCGGCAGATTCCCTCGATACGACCCATGATCTGGGGCGATATGCCCGATCTGGTCAAGGAGTTCGACAGGACATGGAAAGTGAAGGAGGACAAGGAGGGCAGGATCTCACAACTGAGTGCCGAGCACTTCGTCCTGGACTATCTGACCCAGACCACGCGGGCCCGCATCGCCTGCGTGGGCGGGCGGTTCATGGGAGTCACCCTGCTCCGGGAGGGACGTGGGCCGCTCAGCTTTCCCAAGGCCCAGGCCTGCCTGGATTCCGTTGATGCCACCCTGCATTCGACTCCTCTGGGCAGGAAGACCTTGGCCAGTGCGCGGCACTGGCAGGCCACCGAGGTGTGCCTGGAAGAGGAGACCGGACTGGCCACTCCGCCCCAGGCCGAGCTGAAGCTCTTCCTGGTCAGCGACAAGGCACGTGGTCATGGCATCGGGCGGTTGCTCTGGCAGGACACCCTGAACCATCTCGACCGGGAAGGGATCGCTGATTTCTACCTCCATACCGACTCCTCCTGCGATGTGGGCTACTACGACCATCAGGGCATGACCCGCCTGGCCGAGCTCAGGGGCGAGGACTATGCGGCCTTTTCCCAGCAGGCCGGTGTCGATTCGCGGATTGGTTGCCAGGGGGGCGATGCGACTTTCTTCGAAGGGATCGACGACATTTTCGTCTACGGCGGCAGGGTTCGTGAACAGCTGGAGAGGAGCAGGCGGTCATGAAGGAATCCCGTTCGCCCTTCCTCCGGCTCTTCGCCTACCCTGATGCGGCGGGCTTCTGCCTGGCGGCGGTCCTGGCCCGCCTCCCCCTGGGGATGATGGGTCTGGGTATCGTACTGGCTCTGAACAACATCTATGACAACTGGACCTCTGCCGGCCTGATGAGCGCGGTCTACACCCTCAGCGCCGCCCTGGTCACTCCGGTCTATGCCCGACTCTTCGACCGGTTCGGCCAGCGCCGGGTCGGTCTGGTCGCCCTCCTGGTCCAGACTCTGGCCATCCTGGGATTCGCCTTCGCGGCCATGTGGAAGGTCCCTCTGGGCGTCCTCTTCGTTCTTGCGGCCCTGATGGGGCTGACCCAGTTCGCCTTCGGGGCCCTGGTCCGCACACGCTGGGCCTGGGTTCTGCGCGACGACAGGACCAATCTGCTCAACACGGCCTATGCCTTGGAGTCAGGCCTGGATGAATGCGTCTTCATTCTGGGGCCCATCCTCTCCGCCTATCTGGCCACCTCGGTCAGCCCTGTATCCCAGCTCTTTCTGCCTGCTGCAGCCCTGCTCGTCGGCGGATTGGCCTTCTTCTCCATGCGATCCACCGAGCCTCCCGCCATCGTCAAAGCGGTATCCGCCACCACCAGGGCCGCCGACCACTCACCGGTCGATGATGGCGGCAGCGTCCGCCCCGAGGATTCGAACGGAAGGCGAGGGTCCCTGTCGGCCCTGGCATACCCCGGCATCCTCCTGCTTTTCGTGATTTTCATCGTCTTCAACATGAGCTTCTCAGCCGTGGACGTGTCGGTGACTGCCCTGACCAAGGCCATGGGCAGGGAAGGAGCTGTCGGCATCCAGCTGGCCCTCTTCGCCTTGGGATCCCTCTGTGGCGCTATGATCTTCGGATCGGTCAAGCTCAAAGGGTCCCGGTGGCGGTATCTGGCGTTTTTCCTGGCTCTTCTGACCGTCGGCTATGTGGTCTTCAGGCTGGTCATGGACAACCTGGTCCTTCTGGGTGTGGCCGAGGTCTTCTCGGGCCTGTGCGTCTCTCCCATCTTCGCCACAGGCAATCTGATCGTCCGGGAGAGCGTAGACCCCCATGCTCTGACCGAAGGCCTTTCCTGGCTCTCCACTGGCGGATCCGTCGGAACCTCTCTGGGCTCGACCCTGGCTGGCATTGCCCTGGACAGGTTCGGCCCCCATGGCGGCATGACCATCCCGGCCATCGTTACCTGTTGCGCCATACCCTTGGCGCTTCTGGGATGGGCCAAGAGCTGGGGGTCCGTGGATCCGGCGAACGGGCGTAGATGAATTAGGCCAGCTGGTTCCAGCCCCGTCCCTGACTCGAACATGGATGCCTTTCGCGAAGCTCCCCTTTCCGGCGGGTGGAAGGGGATGTGTCTGTCACCCTAGAATGAAGATGAAGACACAAGTCAGGATGAATCACGGAGGTGGGTATGATCAGGGTTGCAGTCATAGGGGCCGCGGGTCGCATGGGGTCCAGCGTTGTCCGGGCCCTGAGCGAGGCGGACGACATGACCCTCTCGGTTGCTGTCGATAATCATGATGGTCTGGAGGGGATCACCCCTGACAACACCGATGTGGCCGTTGAATTCACTGTGCCCCAGGCTTCTGTCGGCAACGTCGTGGCCTTGATCGGGCGTGGGATTGATCTGGTGGTAGGTACGACCGGCTGGACCGATGACCGGCTGGAGCTTGTTCGACAGTCTCTCAGAGAAGCCCCTCGGAAGGACCAGGCGGTCCTTATCGCACCCAACTTTGCCATCTCTGCGGTTCTGGCCGATTATTTCGCAGCCAAGGCTGCAAAATATTTCACCTCGGCAGAAGTGGTCGAACTTCACCATCCTGACAAGGTGGATGCCCCATCCGGGACCGCCATCCATACCGCCCAAGCCATCGGCCAGGCCAGACGACAGGCGGGAATGGAACCTATGCCGGACGGCACCAAGGGCGTGTCCGATTCCCGAGGCCAGGTCATCGACGGGGTGCACGTCCATGCGGTCCGTCTCCAGGGGTTGAACGCCCATGAAGAGGTCCTCCTCGGCAACACCGGTGAGCAGCTGACCATCCGCGCAGACAGTTTCGACCGTTCCTCCTTCATGCCTGGCGTGCTTCTGGCCGTCCGGGCCATCGCTGCCGGCGGCCAGCGAGGTCTTATCGTCGGGCTGGACCATTTTCTCGACCTCTGATGACCTCCATGACCAGTCTCAAGCCGTGCGGCTGGGTTCTCAGCCGTCCCATTCCGTGGATACTTCGGAAAGCATGGTCCACGTCTGGGCTGATCCCAGCCCCGGGAGCCTGATTCTCACCGCATCGATGCCCTTGTGGGGGCCGCACTCGAGGCTCAGCCGTATCCCGTCGTCGCCCAATTCCGTCCTGGACATATGACCGGTAAGCGGCAGCCATGACCCGCCTATCCGCGCTTCGGCGGCGAAGCCGGCCGGGCTCCGTATTCCTGTTGAGGCATCGTCAAGGGTCCACAATGAAACCCTGGAGACATCAATAGACCTTGGCGTGTCGAAACGAAGGCTGACCGGTGTGTCCGACGGCCAGCCGGTCAGCAGCTTCGGCACGAAGGATCCGGTATGGATGCCATCGGTCAGCTTCAGACCGTCATCGGAATACCCATCCTCCGGTCCGGGATTCCTGACCGACCGGTATGCAAAGCCCAGCTGGCCGCCCTGCCGATTGAAAACCTCTATCTCCGATATCATGGTCCAGGCATTCGTGCCAAGGCGTATATCCAGGTACCTTGCCGTGGCAGGGAGGCCCGCAGCATCCAAATATCCATCCTGATTGGTGTGCATGACTTCAAGTTCTGACTGACAGGTGGCGCCGGCCTGGATGGGCAGGCCATCGTCATAGGCGGGCGCATGCCGTCCCGTGACCACGGGCGGGGAAAAAGCCCAGCCGCGGCTGATCGAAGCCGCATCTCCAGCGGCCTGATCCACCAGCACCGGACTGTCGGAGAACCCGACGTGACCATTCAACGGCCAGTTGACGGCGGCATCCGATCCGCCCTGCGTGTGCACGCGGACCTTGGCGACTTCCCTGGGTGCGCCCAGGTCCAGTATGATGCCCACCGTACCCGGGTCCGAGTTCCACCCCACGTTCAATCCTGAACTCCATCCTCCACGGGAGATGCGGCCGTCATGGAGTTCCTGTGCATTCTTGTCGGGGTATGGGCCGGTCTGCGGGGCAGGCGACTCGACGGTCGTGAAGGCGTTGGCCAAACCGTTGACTGTAGTGGCTTCTTGGGAGGCGTCCGCCAGGACGGCCTGGACCCTGGGCTTTGATACGGCGGAATCGGGGCTGGATTGCAGCACCAGGCGCATCTGTGCAGGAGCAGTTGGCGCCTTCGATTGGTCTAGCCGCATTATGAACCCCTGGTATCCGTCGGCCAGAGCATCGGGCGCCGTCCGATAGGCCCACCCGAGTTGATTCCATGGTCCGCCTGTGGTCCTGGTCTCCAGGGTGGCCTTGCCTGTCCAGTGGCGTTCCCCCTCCAGCATCTCGATGCGAATCGCGCCCAGAGTGCTTGGAATGATTTGCGAAGTTTGCAGAACAAGCCCTTGAGCTGTCTCCCCGACCTTGCCGGGCTCGGCCTGCATATGCAGGTTCCGGTCAGGTGAGGGGACATCACGTCCAGCGAGGTAGTCGGCAAGATGGTCATACACTGCGCGCTGGAGCGGGTTTCGGCTGGTGACTATTCCGCAGGAGCCGAATCCTTCCCCTAGGAAGGCGGCTGAGGCCCCTTCCCGGTATCCTGTAGAGATGCCGTAGGCCAGGTACTGATCAGCCATTGCCTGCTCGCTCCTCAGACGAGCACACCCCCTGAATTCCAGCTCGATGCCGAGTCCGTGCGTTCGTGCCGCCAAGGCTGCGGCTTCGAGTCGGGATGCGTTGACGTCGCCACCGTCAAGCGATGAGCGAAAGGCGTAGGAGGGTTGCATGATGGCCAGATCGAAACCATCCTCCTTCCAATGATTCCATCCCGCCGCTTTAAAATACGGAATGAACAGGCATCGCAGACCTGCATCGTGGATCCCGTCGGTGTCGCTGGTGATCAGATGGTTTTCGAAGGGGGTTATGTCCTCCCTCATTCTGTATAGTCCCCAGAGCTTCAGATGGTCGGCCTGCTTGCGTCTGAATCGATTGCTGACCTCCGTGGCGAACCAGCGGGTCACGGCACGGCGGTCATCGCCATTTGAGAGGTTTCGGTCTTGGCCTGCAACCATGCCGAACGATGTGATTGCAGGGTTCATCCAAGGCATCATGATGATGACCGAACGTTGCCGAACGGGGCTTCCCGGTTCCTGGGCCGCGGCCGAGGCATTCTCCAGCGCGTCGATCGGACCGCCGTCCATGAACCACTGATCCAATATGTTCACCCAGTCGTCCAGCTTGGTGCCTCCATAGTCCGTCTGTATGCCGTTGATGGAAAATCGAAGAAGGACCACTGCGTCGAAGAGGGAATCGCCCGACACCGCCCTGCTCATGGTGTCCTGGCGGTTGAAGAGCGGCTGGACAGAGTCGGGATTCAAGCTGGACTCCGCATATACCAGGGCTGCATGGTGGAACCCGACCTGGGCGGGATCGGGATACCCGGGAAATGTCTGAGCCTGCCCCCTGGCAGGGGTGAGCCCCAATACGGCGAGGGCAGCCAGGATGGTCATCCATGCCAGAACCACTCTGATGATGTGATGCTCCGTCTGTTCCATCTTTCCTCCGGTTTTGGCTGATAGAAGTCGGTCGATCATCTGGGCATTCATGGTAGTGGCGTTTACGGCATTGCTAGGGTTACGCTTGGTCTGGCATCGGGGCTGCCCTGACGGGATGGAGGAGGGTGTCGTGAAGGCAATGCGTCCCTATCTGCAAGTAGCGTTGAAGTATGTCTGAGCTTCACACCCATCTGTTGCCTGATGCCCCTTTCGGACGGGTTGTTCCGGCCATGGTCACGCCTATGACCCAGGAGGGGTCCGTGGATTTCGAGACTGCCGGCAATCTGGCGCGCAGGCTGGTCGCCGATGGGGCGGATGGGATTCTGGTGAACGGCACCACCGGCGAGTCCCCTGTGACTCACATGCAGGAAAAAGTCGATCTGGTAAAAGAGATCAAGGAGTCGGTGGATGTCCCGGTCATCTCGGGTGCCGGTTCCAATGATACGGCCCATACGGTGCGTATGGTCGAGAAAATCCAAGAGGCCGGGGCGGATGCCCTGCTGGTGGTGATGCCCTACTATTCCAGGCCCTCTCAGGATGGTGTGGTGGCCCACTTCAGGTCGGTCAGCCAATCCGCCGAGCGCCCGCTCATCCTGTACGATGTGCCCGGCCGTACCGGTCTGCATGTGGAGTTGGAAACCTACCGTCGTCTGAGCGAGCTCAAACATGTGGCGGCCGTCAAGGATGCCACGGGTGATCTGGCCGCGGTGCCACGGAAGCGGCAGGAGACGGGGCTGACCTGGTATTCGGGCGATGATGGGCTTTACCTTCCGTTCCTGGCTCTGGGGGCAGCAGGAATCATATCGGTCATGGCCCACGTTGCCAGCGCCCCGATGCAGGCGCTGGCAACCAGGTTCGACTCGGGCGATCTGGAAGGCGCCCAGCATCTGGCCACCGCTTTGGCACCGCTGGTTCAGGCCCTGAACGGCGACGGCCAGCAGGCGGTCATGGCCAAGGCTGCGCTGAAGGTCGCCGGTGTCATTGACGAGACTACGATGAGGCTGCCCAACCTGGGGCCCGGCAATGCCCAACTGGCCAAGGCCAGGAAGGGCATGAAGGCTGCGGGGTTGATCTGAACGGAAGCGAAAACCAAAGCGTCGCCCCTGCACTGAGCAGGGGTACAGATAATGGAAACACAAGTGAAAATGGCAAGAAAAACACAAGAAGAGAAGTCGACGAGTAAGGGCGGGAAGAGGCAATCCGCCGTCAGGGGCCGCAATCGTGCATCCGGTTCCGGCAAGAAAGGGACCGGAAAGGCGCGTGGTGAATCACGCGGACGCCGCAACGGCTCCATCGCACGTGGAAAAGGCACCCAGACCGAACAGCATCTGGTTGCGCCTCCTAAATACCGCAAGGGCTCTATGCGCATCGTCCCTCTGGGTGGCCTGGGCGAGATCGGCCGCAACATGAATGTGATCGAGTACAACGGCCACATCCTGCTGATCGACTGCGGTGTGCTCTTCCCCGAGGAGGAGCAGCCGGGCGTGGATTTGATTCTGCCTGACTTCAGCTACATCAAGGACAAGCTGGACCAGGTGGATGCCCTGGTGCTGACCCATGGGCATGAGGACCATATCGGTGGTGTGCCCTACCTACTCAAGTTGCGTCCGGACATCCCCCTGATTGGTTCCAAACTGACCCTGGGATTCGTCGACGCCAAGTGCGAGGAGCACCATCTCAAGCCCACCGAGGTTGAGGTCAAGGGCCGCGACAAGCTCAAGGTAGGCCCCTTCAACCTGGAGTTTGTGGCGGTCACCCACTCCATCCCCGATGCCCTGGCCGTCTCCGTGCGCACTCCGGCAGGCCATATCATCGACACCGGCGACATGAAGATCGACCCGCTGCCACTGGACCATCGCCTGACCGACCTGCGCGAGTTCGCCAAGCTTGGCGAGTCCGGCGTGGACCTGCTCATGGTGGACTCCACCAATGCCGAAGTCCCCGGCTTCGTCAAGCCCGAAATCTCCATCGCCCCCGCCCTGGACAAGGCCTTCGCCGAGGCCCAGCGCAAGATCATCGTGGCCTCTTTCTCTAGCCATGTCCACCGGGTGCAGCAGGTGGTCGATGCCGCCCACAAGTTCGGCCGCAAGGTGGTCTTCGCCGGCCGGTCCATGGTCCGCAACATGTCCATTGCCTCCGACCTGGGCTACCTGCACCTGCCTGAGGATACCGTGGTCGATCTCAAGGATGCCCACAGCATCCCCGACGAGAAGATCGTCTACATGTGCACCGGATCCCAGGGCGAGCCCATGGCGGCTCTGGGCCGCATCGCCGACGGGACCCACCGCGATATCACCATCAACGAGTTCGACACGGTCATCCTGGCCAGCTCGCTGATCCCCGGCAATGAGCACGAGGTCTACAAGGTCATCAACAAACTGGTGCGCCTGGGGGCCAAGGTGGTCAACCGCGACAACGCAGCCATCCACGTTTCCGGCCACTCCGACGAGGGCGAGCTCTTGCACTTCTACAACATCGTGCAGCCCAAGTGCGCCATGCCCATCCACGGCGAGAACCGGCATTTGGTGGCCAATGGCCTGATTGCCGTAAAGACCGGCGTGGATCCGCAGAACGTGGTCCTGGCCGAGGACGGCGACGTGGTGGACCTCTACCATGGACAGGCCGCCGTGGTTGGATCCGTGCCCTGCGGATACGTCTATGTGGACGGCGATTCGGTGGGCCAGCTGACCGACGACGAGCTGGAGCAACGCCGGATTCTGGGCACCGAGGGCTTCGTCTCCGCCTTTGCCGTGGTCGACACCGAGACCAGCAAGGTCGTCTCCGGCCCCAAGCTCTACCTGAACGCTGTGGCCGAGGACGAGAGCGAATTCAAGTCCATCAACGCCCAGATAGTCGATCAGCTTGAGGATGCTATGGCCAAGGGGACCATAGGCACCTACCAGCTGCAGCAGATGATGCGCCGCACTCTGGGCGGATGGATCTCCCGCAAGCTGCACCGCAGGCCCATGATCGTGCCCGTAGTGGCAGACATCGCCACCGACGTGCAACCGCAGGATTGATCGCCACTGCCTGTATGCTGATTCCAAAGGCTCCGGCCGCCCAGATGGACGGCCGGAGCCTTTGGCGTTATCAGTAGGCAGCAGTGCTTACATGCTCACGATGATCTTGACGTGGTTTTCCGCGTCCTCACGCAGCGGACGGAAGCCCTTGTCCACGATGTCTTCGACTCTGATCCGGTCGGTGATGAAGGTGGACAGGTCGATGTTCCGGTCATGGATCAGCTTGATGGCGTCGGCATGATCGTTGGCGTATCCCATGGACCCCGACATCAGCTTCTCGCCGAAGCCCATCTCCATGGTCACGTTCAAGTTGATGGGCTTGACGTGGATGGCCACGACGACCAGGCTGCCTTGGGCCTTGAGCGCCGACAGAAGCTGGTGGACCACCGGTTCCGCGCCGGCTGCGTCGAAGGCCACATCGGCGCCACGGCCGTCAGTCTCGGCATTGACCCGCTCCAGCAGATCCTCCTTGCTGGGGTCGATGACCAGGTCAGCGGCACCGGACTGCAGGGCCTTGTCCTTGCGGGCCTGGGAGAGCTCGGACATGATGACCTTGAGTCCCTTGGCCTTGAGCACGGTTCCAAGCAGCAGGCCGACTGGCCCCGCCCCGCCGACCAGGGCGGTCTGCCCGGGCTCGGTGTGGATCAGACGCACGGCGTGGTAGGCCACTGAGAAGGGTTCGATCAGGGCTGCCTGATCCAGGGGCAGATCGCCCACAGGGAAGACACGCTCGGCGGCCACCACCATGTGTTCGCTCATGCCGCCGCCCCAGCCGTTGATGCCGATGAAGCCCAGCTTGGAGCAGTCGTTGTAGTTGCCGGCCTTGCAGGCCGGGCATTCTCCGCAGGCCATTTCGGCCTCGACTACCACGGAGTCGCCCACCTTCATGTCGGTGTGCACGTCATCGGCGATTGCCTCGATTGTGCCCGAGATTTCATGGCCAAAGACCACCGGCAGGGTCTCCCCGGAAAGAGGGTGCGGGGTGTTTTTGGAGTTGCCGCCGTTTTGTTCGCCGTCGTAGTAGAGGTGAAGGTCGGAACCGCAGATGCCGGTGAAGGCGGGATGGATCTTGATGGTTCCCGGTTTGAGCTCAGGCTCGGGCACGTCCTCCAGACGTACATCTTCCTTGCCGTAGTACATAAGTGCTTTCATGGCGTAAACCCTTTCTGACATGCATGCCGGTACGGTATGGACGGAGTTGACAACCCAGCTTCCCGTCCTCGCGAATGGGTGGCGCCCCTTCTTTGGGGACCATCCCATCTATATACTAACGCGTACATGCAGCTGGCATAAGAGGGCTTTCGGCCAGGACCTCACCGTCCTGGCCGAAGTCGAAGTCGCCCAGCCAGTGTCCGAACCTGCTGGGCCCCTTGCCGCACCAGACCACACAGGCGCTGCGGTCAGCCTGTCCGCTCAGCAGGCGGTTGGCGGTTCCGGTCACCCTGTCGTTGCCCAGGCGGTAATCCAGGAACTTGCCGTCCCCGTAGTGGCTGGTCACCCGCTGACGCTGCTCCTGGTCAAGCACCCGCCAGGGGTCGGCGGCGCAGAAGACCCTGGCGGGCAGGTCCTGCTCCGCCGCCTGGATCAGTGCCAGACCTCCGCCCAAGCTATGTCCGGTAAAGAGGACCCCGCGCACGGCTCCCGCCTTGCGTCGGGCCAGGTCAAGTGCCTGCTGAGCCAGGATGCCTGCCTGCTGCGTCTGTCCTGGCTCCCCGTTCAGCGGCGGCAGGAAGCAGGTCAGCGCGGCATGGATGTCGTGCCGGGGGTCGTCGCGCAGATTGGTGCCTGCATAGACCACGGCCATATGGGCATAGTCCGGACCGCCATCCAGGTCCTGGGCGGCGATCATGCCCTCGAAGCCGTTCTCGGGGCAGTAGCGGGAGCGCAGCACCCAGTAGATGCCCAGAGCTGGATCCTCGAACCAGTGCAGGCCCGGCCGGGTCTTGATGTCCCCTCTGCCGATCCCATAAGAGTATTGGCAGAGCATGTTGAGCTGCTGCGTGGTGAATCCGGTCCGGACCTGCATGGCGCCCCCTCTCTGCCCGGCTGGTAAGCCATCGGCCTTGATCAACCGCCTGGATGCGCGGTTATTCCCGTCCGGACTGCGCCGTAAGGAAAGAGGTGAATTGTCCTTCTGGCCCGTCGGCGGGTGTCCGCATTAGACTTGGAATGCCATATCCGTACAGGACCTATGCTGATGCCGGTGGGGGCACCGGCATCCATGCGTGAAAGGAAATTATGCCCGGAGCCAATCTGACTCGTGTGGAAGCCGAAGAACGAGCCCTCGTCGTATCCAATGTCAGCTATAAGGTCAATCTGGACCTGACCAAGGGGCCTGCCACTTTCCCCTCCACGGCCTTGATCGATTTTGATGCCCGGCCTGGGGAGTCCACCTTTGTTGATCTGATAGCCGACCAGGTCAGCCTGATCGAGCTGAACGGCCGGCGTCTGGATCCGGCCCTGGCCTTCCGGGACGACCGGATAGAGCTCGACGACCTGCTGGGGCATAACCAGCTTCGGGTGGAGGCCCTATGCCGTTATTCGCGCACTGGAGAGGGGCTGCACCGCAGTGTGGACCCTTCGGATGGCAACGTCTACCTCTACTCCCAGTTTGAGGTGCCCGACGCGCGCAGAGTCTATGCCGTCTTCGACCAGCCGGACATCAAAGCCGTCTTCGACTTCACTGTGGATGCTCCGGCATCCTGGACGGTTCTTTCCAATATGCCTCCCGCCTCCCACCAGGACCTGGACAGCCGAACCGCCGAAGGGACCTTGGAGGGCGGCCGCGCCGAGGACGTGACCCGCTGGACCTTCCAGACGACCCCGGTCATGAGTTCCTATCTGACCGCCTTCGCCGCCGGGCCCTACGCACGATGGACCAGCGAGTATCGGAACGAGGACGGACGGACCATCCCCATGGGCCTGTACTGCCGGCAGGCGCTGAAGGACTCCCTGGCCGGTGATGCCGAATACCTCTTCGACATCACCAAGAAAGGCTTCGCCTTCTATGCCAAGACCTGGGACCTGCCCTTCCCCTGGGCCAAGTACGACCAGATCTTCGTGCCCGAATACAATGCAGGCGCCATGGAGAACATCGGCCTGGTCACTTTCCGCGACTCCTACGTCTTCGAGTCCAAGGCCACTGGGGCGCAGATCAACCGCCGCGTGGAGACTGTCCTGCACGAACTGGCCCACATGTGGTTCGGCGACCTGGTGACCATGAAGTGGTGGAATGATCTGTGGCTGAATGAATCCTTCGCGGAGTTCATGTCGACCCTGGCCACTGCCGAGGCCACCGAGTGGACCGACGACTGGGCTACCTTCTGCTCCGGCGAAAAGAGTTGGGCTCTGACCGAGGATCAGCTGCCCACCACCCATCCGGTGGTGGCCCCCATCCGCGACCTGCACGACACCGAGGTCAATTTCGACGGCATCACCTACGCCAAGGGCGGTTCCGTGTTGAAGCAGCTGGTCGCCTATGTGGGCCGTGAGCGCTTCTTCCAGGGCATTCACAACTATCTGACGGCTCATGCCCATGGCAACGCCACACTGAAGGATCTGCTGACCGAGCTGGAGAAGACCAGCGGCCGCGACCTGGGTAGCTGGTCTCGGCTCTGGCTCGAAGAGGCCGGCATCACCACCCTGACCAGCCAGGTGCAGACCGACGAGCAGGGGGCCATCACCGCCATGAGGATTGATCAGACTGCTCCCGAGGAGCATCCGGTCCTGCGTCCGCACCGACTGGCCGTGGGCTTCTACGACGAAGACAAGTCCGGCAAGGTGGTGCGCACGGACCAGTTCGAGCTGGACCTGGACGGCCAAGGAGCTGAGGTGCCCCAGGTCGTCGGCAGGAAGCGTCCGGCATTGGTCATGATCAACGACGACGATCTTACCTACGCCAAGCTGCGTCTGGACCGGGACTCCCTGGAGTATGCTGCGCAGAACCTGTACCGGATCGAGGACCGTCTGGCCCGGGCCGTGGTCTGGCTCAGCCTATGGGACATGACCCGGGACGCGCAATTCCCTGCCGAACGCTTCATCAGCCTGAGCCTGAAGGCCTTGGCCACTGAGCACCAATCCACCACCTTCCGCTACGCGCTGTCCCAGATTTCCACGGCCGCCCACCATTTCACCGCATCCCGTCGTCGCCAACCCATGCTGCAGCTGGTGGCAGGAACGCTCTGGGACCTTGCCGTGAAGGCCCAGCCCGGCTCGGACGAGCAGTTCCAATTGGTCCGCGCTTACCTGGGCTACGGGGACGATACTGACTTCGAGGAACACGCCCGTGGGCTGCTGAGCGGTGACCTGAAGCTGGAGGGGCTGACCGTCGACAACAACACCCGTTGGCTGATCATCCACGCCCTGTCCGCCCACGATCTGCTGGCTGACGGGGAGATCGACCGGGAGCTGGCCGCGCGAGACACTACTGAAAATCGTGAGTTCGCCATGGGCTCCCGGGCTGCCCGTCCGACGGTCGAGGCCAAGGCCTGGGCCTGGGATCAGGCCCTGCATAACGAGGATCTGACCAACTCACAGATCGAGGCCCTGGCAGACGGCTTCTCCGGCTCGGGGGATCAGGAGCTCTTTGCGCCTTACGTGGACCGCTTCTTCGCTGCCGTGGACCAGGTCTGGGCCCAGAAAACCTTCCATATCGCGGAGACCCTGCTCAACCCGCTGTCGGCAGGCGGGCTCTACCCGTCCAAGGCCGACCCGGCCGCCCTGGTCAAGGCGGGCGATGCCTGGCTGGCCGACCATGCCGAGGCTCCCAAGGCCCTGCGGGGAATGATCATCCAGAATACGGAGTCATCCAGGCGCATCCTCAAGGTTCGCGAATACAACGAGCGGCTGCGCTAGCACCCTGCCCGCCCCGCCCCGAGTGGCGACGGGTCAGGGGCGGGTCCATAATGAACCTGTCGCCTGCATGCAGGATGGTACGTGAGGATCGGCGGGGCCTTCAGCGGCCTGGCAGCCGGGTTCGGAGGAGAGCAATGCCCAGATTATTCGGTACCGATGGTGTACGTGGTTTGGCCAATAAAGACCTAACTGCACAGCTGGCCCTGGATCTAGGCGATGCCGCGGTCCGGGTCCTGGGTCGTGGCGCGGATCGGTCCGCTGGCCGTCGACGTGCGCTGATCGGCCGCGACACACGGGTCTCCGGCGATTTTCTGGCCTCGGCCCTGGCCGCCGGCATGTCATCGGGCGGCTTCGACGTGATCGACGTGGGCATCATTCCCACTCCAGGCATCGCCTACCTGACCAGCGTGCTCAACGTAGAGATGGGGGCGGTCATCTCCGCCTCCCACAACCCCATGCCCGACAACGGTATCAAGTTCTTCGCCCGGGGCGGGTTCAAGCTCCAGGATTCCAAGGAGGACGACATTGAATCGGTCCTGGGCCAGGACTGGGAGCGTCCAGTGGGCGAGGGCGTGGGCCGCGTCTCCCATGACACGGTCACCGCCACCAACATGTACATCGACCACCTGGTGGAGGCTGTGGCCCCTGTCGCCCCCGACAAGACCCAGCCCAAGCCTTTGGACGGTCTGCGGATCGTGGCCGACTGCGCCAACGGGGCGACTTCGGTGGTAGCTCCCGAGGCTCTGCGCCGGGCTGGGGCGGATGTGGTGGTCATCAACGCCTCTCCCGATGGCTACAACATCAACAAGCATGCCGGGTCCACCCATCCCGAGCAGCTGCGGGCCATGGTCAAGGCCTCGGACGCGGTCATGGGCGTGGCTTTTGACGGGGATGCCGACCGTTGCCTGGCCGTGGACGAAGAGGGACACATGGTCAACGGTGACCAGATCATGGGCATTCTGGCCCGCGCTAAGCAGCGTGAGGGCAAGCTGGCCAACGACACCCTGGTGGTCACCGTCATGAGCAACCTGGGACTCAAGCTGGCACTGAAGCAGATGGGCATCGTCACCGTTCAGACGGCCGTGGGCGACCGTTACGTTCTTGAAGAGATGCTGCGCGGCGGCTACACCCTGGGCGGCGAGCAGTCCGGGCATGTCATCAACAGGGAGTTTGCTACCACAGGCGACGGGACCCTGACAGCCCTGACCTTGGCCAAGGAGGTTGTGCGTTCGGGCAAGAGTCTCAAGGAGCTGGCCGCCGACTTCCCACAGCTGCCCCAGCGGCTGATCAACGTGTCCGGGGTGGACAAGAACGCAGCCCGCACCAATGCCAAGGTCCAGGACGCGGTCGAGGCGGAGGAGCGGATGCTGG